>JAICGZ010000303.1 GCA_025922875.1 Pyrinomonadaceae bacterium | reverse complement strand
GTCGAGCTGCTGCGTCCGAAGGGTGACGTGGAGAAGCTCGTAAGCGAGGATTGCACTATTGAACTGAGCAATAGCGCCGATCATGTTATTTCGCGTTTGAGCGTTCCACTCAAAGCCGAAGACACAAAAGCAACGGGGTCAATAAAACTTCCCGAAAACGTAAAGCTCACGCCTGGCCTGTACAAGTTGGGGGCAAGGCTCACTTCACAGCCTGACCATCTCGTTCACGAAAATGGCTTCTGGATCTACGACGAAGCATTGATGACGCGAGGCAAGCCTCTCACAGTCGATAAACACTTCTTCTACCGCGACGGCAAAGTCTTTCCGATTACCGGAACAACCTACATGGCTTCGGACAAGCATCGTCGCTTCCTCTTCGAGCCAAATGCGTCCGTCTGGGATAAAGATTTCCGGGCGATGAAAGACGCCGGCGTGAACATGGTGCGCACAGGCATCTGGACCGGATGGAAGAAATACATGACCGCAGCGGGCCAGATGAACGAAGTGACGCTGCGAGCGTTCGACGCTTTTCTTCTCACCGCACACAAGTATGACATTCCGGTGATCTTCACGTTCTTTGCTTTTCTTCCCGAGACGTGGGGCGACGAAAATGCCTACCTCGATCCACGCTCAATCAAAGCTCAGCAGCAGTTCATATCAGCATTCACGGAGCGTTGCCGTCACGTCGACGATGTGATCTGGGACTTCATCAACGAGCCTTCATTCGGCTCGTACAAACACATCTGGAGTTGCCGGCCCAACTACGACGCGCACGAACAGGCTGCCTGGAAACAGTGGCTGAAAGAACGTTATGCGGCGCCAACTGATAACGAACACAAGCGAGCAGTGCAACTAGCGTGGCTCGCAACTGACGACTCGCTCGATCTTCCAAAGCTTCAGGATTTCGAAAGTGTCCACCTCATCGACGAACGCGTGCCGCTCAAAACACTGGATTACCGACTGTTCGCGCAGGACATGTTCATTCGCTGGGTTCGTCAAATGACTGTCGCGATCAAAAGCAACGGCAATGCTAAACAATTGATCACTGTGGGCCAGGATGAGAACGGACTTGGCGACAGTCCCAACCCGCAGTTCTTCGCGAGAGAGATCGATTTCACGTCGCTGCACAACTGGTGGAACAACGACGACCTGGTGTGGGACAGCGTGCTTGCCAAGACGCCTGAGAAGCTGAGTTTGATGGAAGAGACGGGCGTCATGTTTTATGAAAAACCTGACGGTGGCGCGGCGTGGCGCAGTGAAGAAGAAGTGAGCCGTCTCCTTGAACGAAAGCTGGCGCTCTCCTTCGCGGCGGATGGCGCTGGTTTTATCGAGTGGGTCTGGAACACGAATCCTTACATGAATTCGACGAACGAAGTCGGTATCGGCTTTCATCGTGTTGATGGAACAGCGAAACCCGAGCTGGAGCCGTTTCTCGCGATTGCGAAGTTCATGAAGCAGCACGGCCATCGTTTGAGAGACCGGATCTCAGAACCCGTCGCGATGGTCATTCCGCATTCGCAAATGTTTTCACCGCGTAGCTTCGCACAGGAGGCGACGCGCAGATGCGTACGAGCGATGTACTACCACTGCGGCGTGCCGATGCAGGCCATAAGCGAGTACACGCTTCCGGAATATGAGGGACTGGCGAAGTTGATCATTGTTCCATCGCCTCGCGTGCTGACGCAAAAGTGTTGGGAGGCACTCTTAGCGGAAGCACGGCAAGGGGCGACCATAGCGATCTCAGGAGCTATCGATAGAAAATCGACGGGCGAGATCGTACCTGTTGCGCAATCCGAGTTCATTACGATTGGAACGACGGAGCATGTGGTGCGATATGAAGGCGAGAAGATACAACGAGTTGAAAAGGCTATCGTGAAAGGTTCTCCTGTTCGACCGATTATTGAACGCGTGGGTTCGGGTAGATTTGTGTGGAGTCCGCTGCCGCTTGAACTCGGCGACTCGATGCCGGCGCTCGTTGCGTTCTACAAACTAGCACTCGCGCAAGCTCGCGTCGCGCCCCTCTTCACCGCCACGCCACGGACACCTGCCGTGCTGATCCTGCCATCTGTTTTCCGTGACGTTGTGCTCTACACCTTCGTCTCCGAAACGAATCGCGATACACAGATGACTGTCACACACCTGGAAACGAAGAGGCGATTTAATGTTCGCGTGCCGGCAGGAAGAACAGCGATGGTGTTGGTTGACCGAAAACGTTAGACAGGATTTTCAAGACTTTACAGAATTCACAGGATAATCCTGTAATCATGATCAATCTTGTAAATCCTG
The DNA here is from genome assembly GCA_025922875.1 of Pyrinomonadaceae bacterium. GTDB lineage: Bacteria > Acidobacteriota > Blastocatellia > Pyrinomonadales > Pyrinomonadaceae > PSRF01. Next base: position 5,630 of record JAICGZ010000303.1, on the reverse strand, counting down.
TCCACGGATGATCCGCAACTCTTCAGCAGTCGGAGGCTCGATATATTTCAAGTCCTCCGCGATCGCAATCTCCCATCCCGTATTCTCCCGCACCTGCTCAACCGTACATCCCGGATGAAGCGCAGTGAGCACCATCTCACCTTCAACAAACTCGTAACAGCCGAGATTCGTAACGACCATCGCCGGCCCTGCTCGCCCATCAACACACCCCGGCGAAGTAATGAAGTCGACCCGTTCCGGGAAACTGCGCTTACTCTGCGGCGCAATGACAAAAGTCCGCTTAGCCAAAAGCGCGATCTCGCACGCGCCTCCACTCCCCGGCAACCTCACGGCCGGTCGCGCATAATCACCTATCACCGTCGTATTAAGATTTCCAAAGCGATCGATTTGCGCGCCCTGCAAAAACCCGACGTCGATAAGCCCGCCCTGCAAGTAATAACTAAACACATCAAACATCGAACAGACGCTCAGCGAATTCGTGACCAGCGAAGGATCGCCGATCGAGATTGGCAGCCGCTTCGGTTCCGCCCCGACTGCGCCCGACTCATAGATGAGCACGAGACCCGGTGCGTGCAGACGGCGCGCGAGGTTACACGCGAGGTTCGGCAAACCGATGCCGACAAAAACAACTTCACCGTCGCGCAACTGCCGTGCGGCCTGGCAAACCATCAGCTCGTTTGCCGAATAATCAGTAGCCATAGTTGACTGGCTCACAGTATTGATCGCCGGCCTTCAGACGCTCGCACGCTGCGCCCATTCGCGCGACATACTCGGCCCGATCGCGCACGCCGTAGACCCATTCGTCTAAATATGAATTGAACTTCCCGGGATCCTGAGAAATCTCGCGCCAGCGAACATAGAAATCGTTGTCGCGATCGTAATAGCCCTGCGCGTAAGACGGATGGCAGCCGAAAGGCTCACGCACCACGGCATCAACCACCAAACCCGGAATCAGAGTTCGATTCGGATCGGCGCGAATTACACTCTCCGGAACAATCTCTTCTGCGACGATGATTACTTGTCGCGAAGCGAACGCAGCTTCCTTCTGCACTCCGAGCAAGCCCCAGACGTGCGCATTGCCGTTCTCATCCGCGCGTTGTACGTGAATGATCGCTGTGTCTGGATTTAAAGCCGGCACCGCCGCCAGTTCTTCTCCAGTAAATGGACACGTCACAGTTTTAATGCGCGGATTCACTCGCGGAAGATCGCTTCCTCGGTAGTCACGCAGCGGATAAAACGGCAGCTTCGCGGCGCCGGCAGTCAAACGCGCAACCATTCCGAAGTGCGAATACTCTTCCAGCTCGATGCTATGCGGAATATCGTGTTCGACTGCTCTCCGCAATGCATGTAATGGACCAGCGCCAGGGTTTCCGGCCCAACTAAAAATGAGACGGCGCACGCAGCCTGCTCCAATCAGTTGGTCGTAAATCAGATCGGGCGTTAGTCGACAAACCGTCAGTTCGCGCCGTCGCTGGCGGATGATTTCATGTCCCGCGGCGAAGCAGATGAGGTGCGTAAAGCCTTCAATGACGATCGTGTCGCCGTCCTGAACAAAACGGCGGATCGCCTGCTTCATTGTCATCAGCTTGCTCATGAAAATCCTGCAAATGCCGTCTAACGATAACATGGATCGTGTTAACCTCTTTGCATGTTATTACTCATCGCGGTTCTACTTTTCTCGCCAACTGAGATCGATTGGACCAGGGCTCGCGCTGAAGCGGTGCAATTGCTTCAGGAGTTGATTCGTATCGATACCACGAATCCGCCAGGGAATGAACTCGCCACTGCACGTCACGTTCAGAAGCTGCTCGAGGCCGATGGAATTGAAACGCGTGTACTCGACGTTGCGCCGGGACGCGCGAATCTTTATGCACGGCTCAAAGGTGACGGCAGTCGTCGTCCCTTAATCCTGCTAAGCCACACGGACGTGGTCATGGCCGATGCATCGCGTTGGTCCATTCCTCCGTTTAGTGGTGAGATCCGCGACGGCTTTATCTACGGACGCGGCGCGATCGACATGAAAGGGACTGCGGCTGTTCATGTAACACTCATGCGTTTGCTAAAGCGTCACAATGTGCCGCTGAAACGAGATCTGATTCTGCTTGCCGTCGCCGACGAAGAAGCCGGAGGTACAGGAGCGCGGTCGATTATTGAAAATCATCCTGACCTGATTCGCGGTGCGGAGTTTCTGCTGAATGAGGGCGACGTTGCCTACGTGAAGAATGGCAAGGTCCACCAGTACGGCGTCGACGTGATGGAGAAGGCGGCGCTTTGGTTGCGAATCGTTGCGAGCGGCCCGGCGGGACACGGCTCCATTCCCCTGCAAAACTCTTCGGTCAATCGTCTGTTGAATGCGCTCGAACGACTGCGGGCGTGGGAAACTCCGGTTAGCGTTTCGCCGGCCGTCGCGGAAGGTTACAGGATGCGTGCGCAGCAACAGACAGATCCGGTATTAAGGGCCGCATACGCCGATCTCGAGCAGGCACTGAAGAAACAAGCGTTGCGCAAGCGGCTACTTGCGGACAGCACCCTGAACGCCGAAGTGAGGAACACGTTCACGATTACGGGTTTGCAGGGCAGCGACAAGGTCAACGTAATTCCCGGTACTGCCTGGGCGCAAATCGATGCACGGCTGCTGCCTGGAGAAACACCTGAAGGTTTTATCGCGAAGCTGCGTCGCGTGCTGAACGATCCGGAACTTAAAATCGAAATACTCGAAGGCTCAACGCCGACGGGATCAAGCGCGGACACCGCACTGATGCACGCGATACGCAAAGTCGCTGCCCGTCACGATCCCGGTGTTCCCGTTATTCCGACCATGCTCACGAGCTCGACCGATAGTGCAAAGTTTCGCGCCGTTGGCATCACTGCCTACGGATTTGAGCCGTTCAAGTTAGACGACAACGAACTCAATCGCTCTCACGGTGACGACGAACGCGTTTCTGTCGAGAACATCGGCTTCGCATTGCACTTCCTGCACGACGTAATAATTGAACTGAGCCACTAAGGTGAAAGACGGTATATCTCGCGCAAAGGCGCAAAGGCGCAAAGGCCGCAAAGAAAGCTTTAGAAACGCGGCAGCGCTTTGCGCCTTTGCGCGAAACATCTTCTCGCCATAAAGCTATTTTAAAGCTGTGGCGGCGCGACTGAGGGCGCGCGTGAGGCGTTGTAGTTCGGCACGAGCGCGTGGCCCATCACCGGCTTCGATCGCTTCGGTCAGTGCCGGCAGGACCATCGCCTTGTAAGTCGGACGCGGCGCGTAGATCAAATGTTTGAACCACGGCCGCCCTGCCAGCCCGTCCGGATCGAGAAGGGCCCGTTCCACTTTCATCAGCCCTCCATGTACGCGCTCGACTCGAACTCTATCGCCACGCTCAACAGCACTACGCGCTGTATCCAGAGCCGCTCGACTATTCTTCTCCCATGCACGCGCCGCTTCGAGTGCTGCAGTGAAGTCTAGTCCGATCTTTCGTTTACGCGCTTCGCTTTCAGTTTCGTCAAGATAGATCTGAACTTCACCTGCGTAGGCAGAATAATCAAGTGGTACGTAATCACACTCGGATAACGTCAGTGCGGCAACTGCCCAGTAGCGGGCCATCGCCGCGTGATAGTAATAACCCGGGTCACCGATGCGATCGACCCACGTAAAAGTGTCGTAGATCGAATGATAAACGCCGTATGGACCATCGAACGTGAGATCGGCAACGGGCACGCCCAGAAAGTTGAGGAAGACGGTGTAGTCTGAACCGGAACCGAGACGCGTCGTCACTTCGGGTTCTTTCGCCTTTGTTGCTGAGTTACGCAACCATGCATCGTAAATCGAGCCGCCGCTTGGATCGGGAACTTCGCGTGCTACCTGTCGCAGAAAGTTCGCGAGCGCAGGCACAGCAGACGCCGAAAAAGAACTGCCCGAAGACGAGCTGTCAACGTTGAGATATGCAAGTGCCCCGGCCTTCAACGCTGCTGCTTCCAACTCACCCCATTCAGTGCTTCCCGTGAGAGTGAATTCCTCCGCGTCCCACGATGCAAACACGACGGTGCGACGCGGTTTCCAACCGCTCCGCTTTAATTCTCCAAAGGCGCGCGCCGTCTCCATCATCGTGGCGCTCCCGCTGCTCGGATCGACCCCGCCAAACACCCACGCGTCACGATGATTTCCGAGTATCACCCACTCGTCAGGTCGCTCTGCGCCACGCAAGCGGCCAATCACATTCCAGATCGAACGTACCTTCTTATCGTTTTCGATAATCAGATGAAGCTTGTCCCCCGTTGGTCCAAGTCGATAACGAAAAGGGAGACCGCCCTGCCAGGCGGGAGGAGCAGTTGGACCAGTCATCTTTTCGAGGAGTTTCCGCGCGTCCTTGTACGACATTGGTGCGGCCGCAATCGTCGGCATCGAGACTGCGCTCTCGGCCGGAAGAAAACGTCCACCGGGAACGGAGGCCCAACCGGGCGTGCGCGGATCGCCGGGCAGGTTGAAGTCGTAAACAATGCCGCCCCTTTGCAGGTGACTCTCCGGACCCCACGGGCCCCACGGATAAACTTCGCCTTTCTTGAAACCGTCGTCCGCGGGATCTGAGTAGAGAAGCAATGCCGCCGCGCCGCGCTTCTGTGCGGTAAGCGCTTTGTAGCCACGGTAACTGTAAGGAACGGAATAACGAGCGAGCGCGATCTTTCCGCGAACGTCGACGCCTTGTTGGGCCAACAAATCGTAGTCTTCAGGATTACCGCTGTTGACGTAAACCACCGGCGCGGTCACATCGACATCAGCTGAGTAGGCACAGTAAGGAATGCCGGCGTCTGTTGCATACGAATCCTTGTCCTGCGGAATGGGTTCTTCTTTCAGCGAAAGTTTTTCATTGGCGTCTACGAGTGTGGCTTCATAGCGGACCGGCCAGGGCAGGTAGACTGGATGTTCGATAAGCTCCACGTCCTCGAGACCGTATTCGCGCCACTGCTTAGCGACGTACTCGGCCAGTTCGTAGTTGCGCGCGGAGCCTGCCATGTGTGGCTTCTCAGTGAAGATGCGATGTTCGCGACGACAATTTTCCGGACGAATGGTTTGGAGTAGTTGCTCTTGCAGTGGTTTGATGCGAGCAGCGTTGGCGCGCGACAGTCCATCACGCGTTTGAAAACTCGCGTCCGCGGTGATGGCAAATAAAAGCAGGATGGCGCAAGCGATCCGTGTCATCAGCTACACATAACTTTTGGCGGGGTCAGAAAATTCTTTCAATTAAAAACGCTGGTATGTTATCACTTGCCTGCCGTAACAACTTCGACTTTTTGGGGAACTTTGTAATGCTAAAGCACCTGCTGTCAATGTGCCTTGTGGGCCTTTTTGTGGCTCAAATATCGGCGCAAACTCCACAAAATCCCGCGGCCGATGACTACAACACGATTTTCAAAACAGTTAAATGGCGATCGATCGGCCCGTTTCGTGGCGGGCGCTCAGTTGCCGGAACCGGTGTGGTGGGCGATCCCAAAACTTATTACATGGGAACCACGGGCGGCGGTCTTTGGAAGACAGATGACATGGGACTCAGTTGGCGGAATATCTCCGATGGGTATTTCAAGACTGGTTCTGTTGGTGCTATCGCTGTTGCCGAAAGCGATCCGAATGTCGTTTACGT
>JAICGZ010000302.1 GCA_025922875.1 Pyrinomonadaceae bacterium | reverse complement strand
GTCCAGGGTGTTGAGCCAGTTCTGGAAACCAACGGTATCCGGGTCGCGCCGCAGGTAGCCGAAATACTGCATTGCTACAAACGCGCGATTGAAGAAACGGTTCCCAACAGCATTGCTTTCGACTATCTCTCGCAGCACTTCGCCACGCGTCTTCTCGCCACTGTTGAGTGCGGCAATCAACGCGGCTTTGTTCGCCAGCGTCACTTCCGCATTCCCCTCGAGCGTATTCACATAATCCGCATTCGACATCGCATCGTAACGACTCTTGAACTCCGCTCGCTGCGTCCATGCATCCGTGTACGTCGCCTTACTCAGCACTTCCGACTCCGGCGACTGTGGTCCACCCACCTGGGCCATGTCCGGAACGAACTCCGCATACGTCGGACGCCGATCCAGCGCGACTTCGTAGAAGCGATACGCGAAATACCCGCGCCCCTGAAATTCAACCGATAGGAAGAACCCGGAAGACACATGCACCCGATCGCAGTGCGGATTATCGAACTCGCCGAAACCTCCATTTGGACAACCATTCAACGTCGCCACCCAATTATTGAAACCAGTTGAATCAGGCAGGCGGCCGAGGAAATCGATGTACTGCTGCGTGACGAAGAATGGAATATCGTCGATTGGGTTCTGATTGGCAGGTGTCGTGTCGTTTTCAACGATTGTTACAACGCCGCTCGCGGTACCCAAACCTGCGCCCGTCACGCCGCTGAGTGTGACAGTGAAGGTCTCATTCCCTTCCACCAGCGCATCATTCACGATCGGAACAATAAAACTCCTGGACGCTTCGCCGGTGGCAAAGCGCAATGTTCCAACCGCCGTTTCATAGTCACAGCGCTCCGACGCTCTGCTGTTTACAACTGTGCAGTTGGTCAATCCGGCTATATCGCTGGTCGTGTAATTCACACTCGCGAAACTGGCGAGGTCGCCGGTCCTGGTCACCGTGATAGTGGCAAACCCATCCGCTTCGCCTACGTTGATGGCCGCTTGCTCCAACTGAAGAGTGCTCACTGACTGTGCGCGCGGCGTGTAAGTGACCTGCGGCGCATTTGTCAGATTGATCGGAGTATCTTTAGAGGTATGACTGGTGACTGCATAGCCCTCCTGTTCGCCACCGCCGATTCCAACGGTTGGTAACAACGAAGTATTGCCACTGCCATAACGGCTTCTGATAATTCCATTGGAATTCAATTCAATCTCAAAATTGATGGGAGCGCCGCCGGTACATTCAATTCCGTCGTCGTTGCAAGGAACTCCCTGCCAGCGGAAAATTATCTGACCGGGAGCAGGCTGACTGACATACACGCCGGCATCGCCTCGTTGCGAAATTCTAAGATCGATATCTTCCCAGAGGCCCGCGATCATCTTGTAACCGCCCAGTGCTTCCGGTCTGCCCGGCGGGTCGTCAGCGTCGGCATCGGTACAATTTGGGTTTAGGACCGGACAACGACGTGGCGGCGCTGAAAAGTACAGTGACCCGTTGGTTGAGATGAGCAGGCTCGAAAACGTTGAGCCGAAGAAAGGGAAATTAAATGGCAGTTCGAAATCAACATACTCGTCATCCGCATCAATCTGGATGACATCACCGCCTGTCGACAGCCCCGGGTTAGCACTGGTGGCTATCGTATATGGATCCCCCGCCGACAACGGAACACCGACAGGTAAACTTACTGGCGTACCTTCATTTCCGGCGTTATCGAACTCGCGTACGGTTAGTGTTCCGGACGTATGCCGGAAGGGTATCCTGACATCAACTCTCTGTAATGCTCCGGGAGCTCTCGGTATTACACCCTTCAAAGGAAATACCTGACCGCCGGCACTGGTAAAAACTACTTCGTAGAGTGACGCATTGCCATTCGCTGCATCATCCCCTGAAGCAGTCCAACCGATATTCATCGATCGTCCATTCTGCGAGTTGATGTGAAAACTCCCAACGGTCCCCGGAGGGGTCACATCACCTGAGAGGAGTGACTGCATACTGTTTCCAACATTCAAGCGACGGCCAGTCAGCGTCTTATCCACCAGGCCCGGGACGATGTTTCCATTCGTGAGCAACAGGTTCTTAACTTGGTGCACGCTGAGAGCTGGATTTTGCGCCCAAAGCAACGCGGCCGCACCCGATACGAAAGGAGCCGACATTGAAGTACCGCTGAAGAACGAATAAGTGTCGGTGTTCGGGCCAAAGCTGAGAGGGAAATCGGGTTGACAGGTGAATGGTCCAGGATTGACGCAAGGCGGCGTCGTGCTCAGGATCAACTCGCCCGGCGCAGCAAGGTCAACGCTGGTCGGGCCAAAATGAGTAAACGAAGTGAGCGCATCAGTCTCGTCAGTCGCAGCGACCGAAATTACGTTTGGGGCACTGAAGTTAGCCGGGAACTCCGGAACCAGATCGTTGTTGAGCTCTCGGGCTCCGTTCGCAAGATTGCCGGCGGCGGCGACAAAGAGAATGCCGGCATCGTTTAGTTGTCCGAGTGCGTCAAGGAAAGACTGGGTAAAATGTTCGCCGCCAAAACTCGCATTCAGGACCCTGACATTCGCACCTTTTGTATGGCCCGAATCGTTCCAAAGTTTCAGCATCATCCTGGCGTAATTGCAGGCCTCGATAGCGTCGGCCGTGTTGCCCACAAGGTCAGGCTGAAGAAACTTCAATGACATTAAACCGACGGACCAATTGACTCCTGAGACTCCGACGTTGTTGTTACCGACGGCCCCGGCAATTCCGGCTACGTGGGTCGCATGACTCTCGAGTTCTCCAGTGCTGGCAACCGTTCCGTTGTTGCCAATGAAGTTGAATCCATTGATGTCATCGACAAAACCGTTGGCATCGTCATCGATGCCGTTACCGGGAATTTCGGCAGGATTGACCCAAATGTTTGCTTGTAGATCCTGGTGACCGGTATCGATGCCCTCATCGATCACGCCGATTACTACTCTGTCGTTACCGGTACTGCCGGTCCTCGTGTCCCATGCTTGAGGGGCATTGATCCTGCTTAGCCCATATTGCTCGCCGGCTGTAAAAAGCGGATCGTTGGGATCGCGTGCCGGGCGCAAAATGTAATTTGGTTCGGCATAGAGAACGTCGGGCTGGCGCCGCAGGGCCGCGACTGCCTTGAGCGTGTCTTCATGCGGTACGCGAGCGAGTCGCAGTCCTTCGACGAGATCCGACCCTCCAAACCGCCGCACATCTAGTGACACTAAGGTCCCATCGACTGCTGCAATGCGCATCCCTGCGCCTTTAGTTCTCGCGTGTGATTCACTGCGATAACGCACCAAAACTTCACCGGGAACAAAAGCTGGTCCACGACGCTTTGTTTGGAATCCTGGCTGCTGCGGGGTCTGCAGCTTGGCGCCGGAACTCACCGGAAAAGTCACAGATGCTACAACGAGCAGGCCGAGACACACTGAGAAGACCAAAAGGGGACGGAGGTGGATAGACATGAAGGGCAGCTCCAGGGGTTCTGACAGTTAAGGGTTTAAGGTTTAAGAGTTATAGAGCCACAAAGAGCACAAAGGGGCGCCAACAAATTGGCTAACCTATTTGTGCTTTGTGTGCCTTTTTGTGGCTCAACCTATGGTCCAAATCTTTGGCGATATTCCGTTGAGAAGAGAAAGCCAAAGATCATATGACGGAAGTTACTAGGATCCGCGTTCAGAGTGTTCACCCAGTTCTGGAAGCCCACCGAATCTGGATCACGCCGCAGATAACCGAAGTATTGCATCGATACAAACGCCCGATTGAAGAAACGGTTCGCAACCGCCGAACTTTCAACGATATCACGCAGCACCTGTCCGCGGTTCATCGTTCCACCGTTGAGTGCGGCAACCAAAGCCGCTTTGTTCGACACGATCACTTCCGCATTCGCTTCTAGCGTATTCACATAAGCCGCATTCGATAAGGCATCATAGCGACTCCTGAACTCCGCTCGCTGCGTCCACGCAGCAGTGTACGCTATTTTACTCTGCACCTCCGACTCCGGTGACTGTGCTCCACCAACCTGGGCCATGTCCGGCATAAACTCCGCAAATGCCGGACGGCGATCTAAAGCTACTTCGTAGAAGCGATACGCGAAATACCCGCGTCCCTGAAATTCAGGTGACAAGAAGAACCCGGCGGAAACGTGTACACGATCACAATGCGGATTATCAAACTCGCCAAAGCCACCATTCGGGCAGTTATTCAACGTCGCCACCCAATTTGCCAATCCGGTGCTGTCAGGTGGACGCCCGAGGAAATCGAGATACTGCTGCGTCACAAAAAACGGGATGTCGTCGATCGGGTTCTGGACGGCCGACCCGGTGTTATAGCCGAAGATTCTCACTGCATTGATGTCGTTGGCAGTGATCAGCCTTCGGGTTCCGCCCGGAATGCGCGGATCCATGATGCCGATATAAAACCCGTTCCTGCTGGCTAGTCTCCAGTGACTGGATTGATTGCCATCCGCGTTGTTCTCCTTCGTGCCGCTTGAACCACCGTCTGAAAGTCCCAGTTCGGTTTCACCCGGAACGAAATAGTATTGGGAGTTGGCTGTCGTTCCTCCGGAAGTCATGATGCGGAGGGCGGAGGTGAAAGTCGTGGAGGTTGTGCCGGAGCGAAACCGGTACAAATCCCACATTGCCGGCCGGGTAGTATTGGACGATCCGGATGCGGAAACGAATCCGAGGGCGTGTCCGATTTCGTGCGTAGCTACTGCCTCAAAATCAGTTCCGACGATGCCATCACTGGGATCGAAGTCGTAAGTAACGAGCTGCGAATTGAAACCGATGCGGGGCGGCAGGTCATCCGGCAGTGCCGTCGGCTCGAGTAAACCAATAGCCCGCGCGATCGAGCCAGACACTGACATTGTACTGGCTGAACCCGTATCCATGGGCACGCTGTTGGCCGGCAGAGCGTTGTAGACGCCAAGCTGGGCCTGCGTGTCTGCGCCGCTGATTAAGCTGTTTCGCACAACGTTGTAATTGACGTTGATAATACTCGGCGAACTGGTGGACCCCAGAACACCGTCCTTCCACGTCTCGCCAAAATTGGTAGCGCCGTAATCAACGTCGACATAAATGGTGACAGGTGAAGTAATGATGTTTTCCCAGGCTGCGGCGGCCCGAATGAACGCGGCCTTTGCTGGTGCGTTGGCTTCCAAATTCGCCGTTGCGCGCAGGATGATCTTCAGATGCGGCGAACCAGTGTGGGATTGGGTAGTGAACCCTTGCTGCTTGAAGTCATCGATGTGGTTGATCTGGCGAAGATCCCTTGGCCTGATTGCTTCCAGCTCGGCTCGCTCCAGCGCATTTGCTTCGCGGCAAACCGTGTCGCCGTTATCTCCCCGGTAAAGAAGAAAATAGTCTGTCTCGATCGTTAGGGTGTCTACGGGGATGGATGAAGTCTGCGCGGAAACACTGAGGCTCAGCGACGGCAGAAAAACGAATGCCATCAGCGCGAAAGCGAGGGTGCGGCGAGCTGTAAAACGGAGAGACATAGACTGCAACTTCATCCTTAGCGGGTCATGGGGAGTGACTTCCAAAACACAAGCACCTCAGGTGCTTGAGAGTCGCAAGAGGATGCCTAATAGTTGTAAAGAATCTAACCAGACCCGATCGGGCCTTCGTCGAGGAAACTCGGGGGCGACCGCTGAGCATGATAACTTTTGCACGGCATCGCCGTCCAGAGTTTGCGACAGGATTGCAGGATTTAGCTTTACCGGAAGCGCTGTCCAATCTGCTCGGTACCGAAACTCCCGATGCCGTTCAACCGAAAACTGAAAACCACCCGGTTCTCTTTTCTCAAGCCTACGTTGAAGGTCGAAAACTGGCCGGTCACCGCGCAGCAGTCCCAGGTGTGGCCCAGCGTCATCGTGGAACTGATGAGCGAACTGTCCTCCCGTCCCGGTCTTTTCTGGAAGTCGAAGAAGAACGACGCGCCGCCAAACAAACCCCGGTCTCGATTACCTAAAAACGCCGACGGGCTCCACTGCGACCCACGCACGGTTCCTGCCTCCAGACCACGCGCGTCCGCAAACTGGATCAGGCCCGGCGACAACTCGATCGCACGTGTGTAATAGAAACTCTGAAACACCTGGATGAGCGATTTAGACAGTCCAAAGGTCGTGGACAGCGAGCGCATTCCGCCACCTTGTGTGTCGAGGTCGGTCCGGAAATCGGCGAAGAGATCTCGCCGCGGCCGGTATCTCGCATCCACATTGACGGGTGAAAAGCGGCGCGGAACACCGCCGTAAACAAAACCTGAAAGCGTGTTCAGGGGATAGAACTGGTTGCGGCGACCCGTGATAAGCGCACCACCGAAGAATGGATCGAAAAAGTATTTACCCCGCAGCGTGATTGTCAATGCTTCGTATGGCTGGGTCGATAGCAAAGGCCTGTCTTGCCCGTTGATCTCTTTCACCGGGACATCGCTGACATTTTCCGTCGAGCGTTGAGTGAAAAAACGGTTGGAAATGCCAAATTCAATCTCATTTGTATCGGCAACGGCGTCGATGTAATCGAAGCGGATGATGCGATCGAAATTGTTAATGCCCGAGATCTTGCGATAGACAACGTAAGGTTCGATCACGTGACGGAAGAAGAAATCGCCGCCACCCCGGTGAAAGTTTTTTGCGAAAGCCGGCGGACGCACGTCCAATTCAAACTCTCCATACGATCTCGTCAGGTTCCGGCTCAGCACATCGCGCGTATTCGGATCGAGTGAGTTGGAGTAGAAAGTTACTCGTCCTGAGCCGGAGGCAGTTACGCTCCAGCCGGCAAAATGCAACGGCAACTCAAATCGCGGATGCATATCGAGACGTTGCACCATCGACGGCGAGATGATGGGATTGCCGCCGACATCGCTCACAAATTGCACCGCATCCTCGACCGTCTCTTTCCGGCTCACGCCGTCAGCAGCTCCGTTGAAAGAAAAATAGAGCGGGAGATTCTTGAAGAAATTTACAATCGCGGGCCGCTTTTCGATGCTGATGCTTGGCAACTGGCGAATACGAATGCGCGCGTTGGTCAACGACGTCACCTGTGTACGCGCGAGGAAGTTGAAGCTGTATTCATCGTGATTCTTGTTGATAAAAACCTGCGAGGTCTCTTCCGGCGAGATGGCTTGTTGGATGTTGTCAGAGAACACCTGCCGGAACGCGAGGTTGGAAGTTATGTTGACGTCAGACGCAGCGATGAATCCGTTCTTGAAGTAATGCACTCCTTCCACATACAGGCTCGAACCACCTTGATCGGGATGAGCGTCATCCGCCTCCGGTCCAAAAATTCGATCTTTGACGGCATAGAAACCAAAGTTGAGGTACGACCTCGAGTTCGCACGCGTGCGCAGGTCCGCGCCAAATCCCAAACCCCGCTGGGTGTAGATGTCGTTGCGAAAAGTGAGGTCGGCTGAGCGGCCGAGAGTTTGATAGTACGCGGTCGACAAACGAACGCCCTTCGCTCCGGAGCCTCCGAAAGTCGGTGTCAAAAATCCTGAGGCGCGATCGCGTGGCTTGATCGATACTGAAGCAAACGGCAGATAGAAAACCGGCAAGTTCTTCAGTCGCAGTTTTGGCGAATAGACGTAAACGCGATCGCCGGTCTTGATCCTTGCCCTGCTCGCGTGAAAACTCCATTTCGGAACGTCTTCATCGCAGGCTGTGACTTGCACGTTGGTGGCGACAATCGTGTCGAGACTGATCTTCTCTACGCGATCGGCCGTGAAATAGATACGCGTGCCGTCCTGAGTCTGGTTTGTGAAGCCGGTGGAGTTTTCGAAGTAACCGGTTTTGGTGCGGTAGTTCCAATCGCCGCGCGAACCTGTGATTCGCTGCTGATCGGCCTGGTCGAAAACAACGCTGCCTTCGGCGACGACCCTGTTCTCTGCTTCGTAGACCGTGACTTTGTCTGCCTGGAGCCTGTAGGTGCCGATGCGTATATCGACGTTTCCTTCGTAGTGAACTATGCGGGCATTGTCAGGACCTGACGCACTTTGCCTGTTGCTTACGACAGTGAT
>JAICGZ010000301.1 GCA_025922875.1 Pyrinomonadaceae bacterium | reverse complement strand
TTTGGTGAGCGGAGCCGATCCATCAAGGCAATCAAATCAACGAATGTTGCGGGCATGGAGGTAGTCTAAAGTTTATGGTTTAATAACGCCATGCAAGAAGATCAACCCACTTTCAAAGTTACGGACCGGAGGCTGTTTAATGCGGACGGAAGTCCGCGAGATCTGCCTCCTGAGGAGACCCCGGCGCCTAAAGTCACCATCACCGAGGAAGCTGGCGCCGCTGCCGCTGCCGCAGCGCCTGCAACGGAACCGAGGCCGGAAGCGGAAGCTTCCGCAAGCGCGCCAGAGGCTGAAGAAGAGTTCAGCGAAGAAGACATGGCGGCGGCGCGCGATCCCGCGAGTTTTGTCAGCTTCGTGATGTCGATCGCTTCCAATGCGGCTTCGGCTCTCGGAATGATGGAACACCCGGTGACGCACCAGCGTGAGGTCGATGTCGAGCTCGGTAAACACTGGATCGATATTCTCGGCATGTTGCAGAAGAAGACTGCGGGAAACTTGACGAGTCAGGAAAAGCGAATGGTCGAGGGGCTGCTCGCCGATCTGCGCATGCAGTACGTCTCGCTCATCAACTCGCCGCAACAGGCGCGAAAGTTTACGGGCAGTGATATCACTGGTGGGAGATGAGACTCACCTTTCTTGGTACTGGAACGTCTACCGGAGTTCCGTCAATTGGTTGTGACTGCGAGACCTGCACCTCAGACGATCCTCGCGACAAACGTCTGAGAGTTTCAATCATCATCGAACATGCCGGGCGTACCGTGCTGGTCGATACCTCCGCGGATTTTCGACAACAGGCTTTGCGCTTTGGCTTGAAACGTCTCGACGCAGTTCTCATTACTCACTGTCATGCCGATCACGTTTTTGGTCTCGACGATATCAGGCCGTTGAACTTTCGCTTCGGAGCGTTAAGCGTTTATGCGAACGAACGCGCTTGGGTGGATATCAAACGGATCTTCAAATACATCTTCGAGCCTTCACACTTCGGCGGTGGTCTGCCGGAAGTGATTCCAAATACGGTTACGCCGGGTGCAAGCTTCTGCCTGGGAAACGAGTTGGAAATAACACCGCTCGAAGTGATTCACGGCCGCTTGCCGGTGATGGCTTATCGCTTTAACGATTTCGCTTACCTGACGGATCTGAGTGAGATCCCGCGCGAGACACTGGATGCGCTGAGGGGGTTGGACGTGCTGGTGCTCGATTGTTTGCGCTTCAAGCAACATCCGACGCATCTCTGGGTGGATAAAGCGCTCGAATACGTCAACGAGATGAAACCGAAGCGCACTTTCTTTACTCACATCGCGCACGACATCAAACATGCTCGCGACTCAGCCAGGCTACCGGCCGGCGTCGAGTTTGCTTACGACGGACTGGTAGTCGAATGATCCTTGCCGATTGCCAATTTGAAAACCAGGCACCCGAATAAATCGGCAATTGGCAATCGGAAATCGGCAATCTAAAAAGATGCGTCTTTTTCACGGCACTGACAACGCAGAGATTCAACGACCCACCGTACTCACCCTCGGCGTCTTCGATGGTCTGCATCTCGGTCACCAGTTGATCATGCGCACGGTTGTCGAGAGAGCGCGTGCTACGGGCTCGGTGCCGACGGTGATCACTTTCGATCCACACCCGCGCGCGGTGTTGCATCCGGAGTCGGCTCCGCCGCTGCTGCAAACTTTCGATCAGAAGATCGAAGCGTTTGGCGTCCTCGGAATCGAACAGACAATCGTGGTGCGGTTTACTAAAGAATTTTCAACCATTCGCGCTTCGGATTTTCTACGCGATGTGGTCGTCGATCGTTTGCACGCAAAAGAAGTCTATCTCGGCAAAGGCTTCGCGTTCGGGTACAACCGCGAAGGAAACATTGAACTGCTTCGACAGCTTGGAGGCGAACTCGGTTTCGTTGCCGGTGAAGTGCCCGAGGTCAAACTCCGCGGCTCACGCGTTAGTTCCAGTAAGATTCGTCAACTGCTGGCGTCCGGCCAGGTGAACCTCGCGCGACGTATGTTGGGCCGCCCGTATGGTGTTGAAGGTCGAGTCGAGAGAGGCTCGGAACGAGGTCATAAGCTCGGGTTTCCAACGGCCAACCTGCACCCACACAACCGCGTCATACCCAGGAATGGTGTTTACGTGACAGGGACGTTGATAGACGGGCAATGGCGGCGCAGCGTGACGAATGTGGGACTCAGACCGACCTTTGGGGATGCCACGGAACCTTCGGTTGAGACCTTCGTAATGAACTGGGACGGCGATCTTTACGGTGATGTTGTGCGTGTTCGTTTCCTGTATCGTCTTCGTGACGAGCGGAAGTTTAGTTCGATTGAACAGTTGAAATCGCAGATTATGAGAGATGTGGAGCGAGCGAACAGTTACTTCGAACACGCCGGCACGAAGCACATGCTCTCAGTGATATAAAATGATGACAGATCAAGCACTGGTTAAAAAGAGCGCCTCTTTGGAGGGCGGCGACCTGACGTCGCTTTCCCCTTCGATCACGGGATCGGGCCCAAAGCGGCGCCAGGCCGCCGCAATCCAGGGAGACATTCAACCGTTGACGGAAGAGATGGTCAACGAGGTCTTGTCCGGACGCGGCTTCCGTGGTTGGCTACGCGCCGCGCGAGTCGCGCGTGTGCTGGGACTCTTCTCGCTTTACCTGTTCCTCGATACTTACGACGTACGAGCTGACTTCAACCGTCGCGCTGTCGCGAGACTTCGTGAGCTGGCGCGCGAACGTGGCCGGCTTGCGCAATTCAAAGCATGGGTCAGCGCGCAACTCTATGCAGCATTGGATTGGTTTATACGCGCGCTTCGCTACGTCATTTTCCGTGGCGCTGAAGGTTCCGCAAGTAAACAAGCTCGACTCCGGAAGCAGGCCGTGTGGATGCGTGAGTCGTTGATAGACCTTGGACCAACCTTCATCAAGATCGGTCAGGCACTCGGCACTCGTGCGGACCTGTTGCCACTCGAGTATGTGAAAGAGCTCGCGACGCTGCAGGACCAGGTGCCTGCGTTTTCGACGTCGGAAGCCTTCGCGATTATCGAATCTGAGTTGGGCCGCAGTGTGCACGAAGCTTATCCGGAAATCGACAGCGAACCGATCGCTGCTGCTTCGCTCGGACAAGTCTATCGAGCCCGTCTCGCAACCGGCGAAGAGGTTGCGGTTAAAGTCCAACGTCCAAACCTCGAGTCAATCATCGTGTTTGACGTGGCGATACTGTTCCGGCTGGTCAAGCTCACCAACCGATTCTTTCCCAGAGCTAATGAGAACGCCGACTGGGAAGGAATGCTGCACGAGTTTCACCACACCATCTTCGAAGAGATGGATTACGTCAAAGAAGGACGTAACGCGGACCGGTTTCGTTACAACTTCCGCACCTGGCGCGCGATTCGTGTGCCGAAGATCCACTGGTCACATACGAGCACGCGAGTGCTTACGCTCGACTTCATTCGCGGTACGAAAGTGGTCGACATCGAAGGCCTGAAAGCTAATCGCATTTCGCCAGTCAAAGTTAACCGGCTTCTGATTCGCGCTTACCTGAAGCAATTGCTCGAAGACGGTTTCTTCCACGCCGATCCGCATCCGGGGAACCTGCTTGTCATGGATAGCGGGCACCTCGCGTTTTTCGATTTCGGAATGGTTGGACGGATTACGCCGAAGCTTCAGGCGCAGATGATCGATGCGTTCTTCCACGTGGTCGGGCGCGACGTCCACGGCTTGGGTCAGGACATCATCAATCTCAATTTCCTGAAGCCCGGAGTTGACCCTGAGACTGTTCGTCCGGTCGTCGAAGGTCTCTTCACACACTACCTCAACCTCAAGCTTGGGGAAGTGAACTTTAAAGAGCTTACTTACGATCTGGCGGAGGTGATCTACGAGTATCCATTCCGTCTCCCGGCAAACTTCACTTACGTTATGCGAGCGCTGATGACGCTCGAAGGTATCGGCGTCGTGACCGATCCGGGTTTCAGTTTCTTCGAAACGGCCAAGCCGTACGCGAAGGAGTTCATGCTTCGTCGTGAAGGCAAGCTGTTCAGGAAGTTGATCTTCGATAAATTGACCGGGCGTGAGAATGGCGAGAGCCGGATTGCGTGGTCCAGGGTCTGGAAGCTCACGAAGATGGCCGCGCAGATGTACCTCGAGAAATAGCAAAGAAAGTTTCCCGCAAACACGCAAAGGCCGCAAAGGAAGAAGGCTTTGCGCCTTTGCGGGAAACTTGTTTCTTACCTGGAGCTCAAGGCGTTGAAGAACAGCGGATACGTCGCCTCGGACTGCGCCCTGTATTGAGGGCGGAAGCCGAAGAGAATTACGCGGCCCTTGCCCATCGTTACTTCGACCAGGGCAGCCTTGCCTTTGATCAAATCCCCGCCAAGCAACCAGCCCGAAAGTAGCGGATCTTTGTCGACAGGATACGACGCGATAACACGGACATTCGCGGCCGGCACAGTTGCATTCGGATCATCCGTGACTTCAAAGACCGGTGAATCCTCGGCCCACGCGATCGTCTGTTGAGGCATTCCACTCGCGAGCGGATGCGACGTATCAAGCTCGATGCGTAGAATCGATCCCGGCACATAAAACTCCGTTCGCGGCAATCCTGCGACAACATTGCGCAGTGGCAGTTTGAACTGCTCGATCGCAAAGTTGGAAGCGCGGTTGAGAAAGACAAGCGTGCCGCCAGTTTCGACAAAATCGCGCAAGTGCCTCACCCCTTCTGGTCCGAGACCGCCCGAGAATTCAGGCGGCATTGCTCCTGCTCGATAGCCTTCGAGGAGCGTACGTGCTGATTGATCCGGAATCAGGATCACGTAGTACTTGCCGGTGACACCTCGCGATGGCTTGTAAACCGTAATTCCCGCGCGCAGCTCTTTGTCGCCCAGCACGCCATAAGACATGCCCCTCGAATCAAAGATCCACCTGGTCCAGCCTTCATCGTAACTGGGCACAGACGAACGATAGATCGCAGGCAAATCGGCACGCGGCGCTGCCTTGCATGCATCGCGAGCTTCAGGGACTTCGGTAATCGGTTCGGTGGCGCGCGAGTAATTGAAAGGCGCTTTGACCTGATGGACCGTAACTCCCATCAACAAAGGCAACGTATGCGCCGTTACATCGTATGGCGGAATCGGATGTCCCTGCGCGTCTCTGAGGTTTGGATAACGCTGAACTTCCAGCATCGCCTTCGCGAATGCACCGTAAGGCTGGTCCATCCTCACCAGTTTCGTTCCATTCGGAAGCTCACGGCGGCCGATTTTGAAGGTCGTCCCTTCCTTAGGCAATGTAGTTTCAACACCTGCCCGCTTGAGAATATCCATCAGCGACACACAGCCTTGTGGAGGTTCGATCAGGAAACCAAAAAGCTCTCCCGGCCGGCGCGGGCGCACGGCTTCCTTACCAATGGCATAAAACCGGCGCAACCACTGTTCCCGATTTGTCGACGCATGGTCCAACAAGAGAAACGCAGCGGTCGTCATGTACTTCGTGATGTCGCTCAAATGCCACTCGCCACCTTGCCAGACTGGTCCAAACTTCGGCGACTCCTTCTGCGGATCGTAACCTTCACGTGAACGCAGTTCTTCAAGCTTCAACGTCATCGGCGACGCGATCTTCGCAGACGCAGTTTCGGAAAGCATGCGCACGCCGGCATGGTAATGCGAATACGCACGTGCAGGAGTCCAGGCGTCATACGTCGAGTTGGTCGTAATTCCCTGAAAGCCTTTGGCGCGCATCTCGCCGGCCATCCAGTTTCCCAACTCCGTGAAACCCGCAACGATCAGCTTCGGCACGTTTGGCTCGACGGGCGGCATGTAAGGCGGCAGGAACAGACGTGACCCTAAAGCGCCCTGCTGATGTATGTCGTGGACGATCTGCGGATGCCAGACGTTGTGAATCTTGTCGACGGTAAGCTGGGTCTCAACCTGTGTGAAGGCATACCAGTCGCGATTGTTATCATGGCCGGTGTACTTGTGATAAAGCTCGGGCGGATCGGTTCCTTCAAAGGGCGTGCCGAGCGTTTTGTCATACCAGTTTCTGACAATGTCGACGCCGTCAGGATTCAGCGAGGGGACCAGAAGAACAATCGTGTTAGCCAGAACTTTCTGAATCTCGGGTTCGGTTGATGACGCGAGCCGGTGAGCGATCAGCGTGCTCGAGAGATACGATCCCACCTCGGTCGAGTGAATTCCACACGTGATCAGCACGATTGACTTGCCACGTTTGATCAGTTCCGCGGCTTTGCGGTCGCGTGTAGCCGGTGCGCCGAGTTTGCGTGGATCGGCAAGCTGGTCCTGGATCTGTCTGAACTCTTCCAGGCGCGCGAGATTTTCCGGCGCGCTGATGGTGGCCATCACGAACGGTTTACCCATCGACGTGTTGCCGAGCGTCTGAAAGATCACCCGGTCACTGGCACGGTCGAGCCGTTCGAAATAGTCGACCACCTGGCTCCACGAAGCGAGCTTGCGATCTTCGCCGGGAATAAACCCCAGGACTTCGGCAGGCGCGGGAACCTTCGTCTGGGCTACCGCAACAGCCTGCAGCCACATCAAAAGCAGCAACGAAATTAGTCGAGGACGCATGGACGGGAGTTTATCTAAAGCCGTAAAAAGGCACAAAAAGCACAAAGGGCTTGTACCCATTGTTTGTGTTTTTTGTGCTTCTTTGTGGCTTGCCCGGTGCGTCTGGCCCGTGTAAAGTAACGGCGTTTCAAACCCTGCGCACTCCCCGTTTTTCAAAACTTGTTGGAGGTCAAACCGGATGTCTTCTGAAAGCGTCGGTGCAAATGAGTTTCCGGATGTTGTCGGAGTAAAAGCTGCTCCACATGAAAATCCTCTCCTTGCAACCTTTCGGCCATATATCCCAGCCGCCACGCATGTTCGCGAACTCACTGTGCTTCCGCTAATCATAGGGACGCTGCTGGGAATGGTTTTCGGCGCTTCGTCGTTGTGGCTGGTGTTGAAAGTCGGACTTACGGTTAGCGCATCTATCCCCGTCGCGGTGATTTCCATAAGTCTCTTTCGAGTGCTCGGAAAAATCGGAGTTCGCGACGCGACGATACTGGAAAACAATATCGTGCAGACCGCCGGGTCCGCGGGCGAATCGATTGCTTTTGGCGTCGGCGTGACCATGCCGGCGATCATGATTCTCGGGTTCGATCTGGAATTCACGCGCGTGATGCTCGTGGCGACGATGGGCGGTTTGCTGGGCATCCTCATGATGATTCCGTTGCGCCGGGCGCTGATCGTGCAACAGCACGGAATCCTGAAATACCCTGAAGGTACGGCTTGCGCGGAGGTGTTAAAGGCAGGTGCGTCAGAAGAATCTCGCGCCGCCGCTGACCCTGCCTATAGGGCAAGAGTGACAGAATCCGACAAGGCTACTTCGGGTGCGAAAACGATTTTTACAGGTTTCGGAATCGGCCTCATTTACCAGGTAGCGATGGCCGCGTTGAAGGGATGGAAAGACGTGCCCAGCAAAGTGTTTGGCGCGCCCTTCAGAGCCGGCTCGCTGGCGGCCGAGATTTCACCGGCGCTTCTCGGTGTTGGTTACATCATCGGTCCTCGTATCGCGTCTATCATGTGCGCGGGTGGTGTGCTTGCTTACCTCGTCCTGATCCCCGCAATCAAGTTCTTTGGCGAAGGATCGACTACGGCACTTACGCCAGGAACAGTTCCCATCAGCGAAATGGGGCCGGACGATATTCGTGGCGCTTATGTGCTTTACATCGGTGCGGGTGCGGTTGCCGCCGGCGGAATCATCAGCTTGATGCGATCGTTACCGACAATCTGGCATGGATTAAGGGGGGGTCTTCGCGACCTCCGCGGCGGGCAAGCTGCGAGTGCGAACCTTCCGCGCACCGATCGAGATCTCTCGATGAAGATTGTGGTGGGCGGCATCCTCGTGCTCATTGCGATGATAATGATACTGCCGCAGCTCCATCTTCAATTTAATTTGCTGGGCGCAATACTCATCATCGCCTTCGGTTTCCTGTTCGTAAC
>JAICGZ010000300.1 GCA_025922875.1 Pyrinomonadaceae bacterium | reverse complement strand
TCCGGCGAACGATTCACTACACATGTTCCTGATGCCTGGATGCCCTGTTTGCCGTTACTCAGTTGCATCGCGCAAACAATGTCAAGCGCGGTGACCGCAAGCACGTTAGCCGTGGCAAATGCGATCCTTCCTTTTTTTGCGTTCGGCGATGCCGCCGCCATGCCCAAACTCGTCAGATCCAACGCATCACCGGCGACGCGTGACCACATGGCTTCAGTCGGTTTCTCCTGAGAGAAGATTGCGATACCCGAAGCGAGTTCGCGCAGACCGTACAGTCGTATCAAACCGGTGCGCGTGTTTGAAACACCGGAAATGTTTGCGATCGCGCGTGGCGCAAGAAGTTCCGCGAGCCCGAGTCCGATGCTAAACCAACCTAAACCTTTCGCCAGCCGCTTTCCGCTCGAAGATGGCAAGCCTGGCCTCCCGCGCTCAGCATTGTAATTAGCCCCACGCGAAGACAAGGTAGATTGTTGAAAGTCGTTTTCTGAAGAAGAGTCTCGTTGATGAATTTCCATTTGTCGCTTTGTAGAAGACATGAATTCCCCCTTGAGTTGAAGTTCAACCTGGATTGTTTTCTGAGGTGGTACTCAAACTGCATGCCCTTGCGGGACATTGTTCAGAGTTCAAGCTCGAGCTTGTTTCCTGTGCAATCTACTGCAAACAACCGAAGGGTTGCACTATGAACTTTGTCTCTTTCGCAACTCTGATGACAGGAAAATGAACACGATAAATTCATTTCGAAATAATTCCGTCGTTGACTGCGACGAACAAACTTTAGCCTAAACAACGAACCAGGGAGGGATTCAATGGACACACAAAATACTAAAGAGCCGAAAATGAGTGCTGCTCCGGCTGCAAAGGCAGGCGGCGGCAGCGGCGGCCGGAAACAGTCGGGCGCCGCGGCAGCAACTTCTACAAGTCAGCAGGGAGCCGGCCAGCGCGGAGAGCAAGGTGCAGGAGCTTCGAATCCAGGCGCAACTCATCAGGATCTTCTCCAGCAAGCGAAACAAACCGGCGGCGAGATCATGAACCAGGTGCAACAACGCGCCGGCTCACAGATAAGCCAGCAAAAGGACAGTGCGGCATCTGATCTATCAACTATCGTTAATGCAGTTAAAAAGTTCGGCGAAAGTGTCTCGAACGAAGCGAACGGACCGATTGCACGTTACGCCGCACAGTACGGCGATAAAGCAGCTCAAAATCTGGAACGTTTAAGTACCTACATCCGCGAGCAGGATCCAAAACAACTGCTCAATGACGTACAGGACTTTGGACGGCGACGCCCGGCGTGGTTGCTCGGAGGCGCGTTCATACTGGGATTCGCCGGGGCGCGTCTGATCAGGAGTTCAATGGAGGCAGCGTCTCAACACCATTCTGGTGCGATGAGGCCGGAGGTAATTTCTTATGCAACGAATGAATGAAAATCGCTCGATGGATAACAAGCCACTCGGCGACCTGTTCAGCGATCTCGCCA
This sequence comes from Pyrinomonadaceae bacterium, assembly GCA_025922875.1. Classification (GTDB taxonomy): domain Bacteria; phylum Acidobacteriota; class Blastocatellia; order Pyrinomonadales; family Pyrinomonadaceae; genus PSRF01. The sequence goes on along the minus strand of JAICGZ010000300.1, from coordinate 6,532 downwards.
CCGAGATGAGTAACCTCGTCAGGCAGGAAGTGGCTTTGGCGAAAGTGGAGGTTGGGCAGAAGGCGAAGTACGTCGGAAGAAACGTTGGCTATCTCGTCGTGGGAGGAGCCGTAGCGTACGCAGCCCTGCTGGCGATTATCGCTGCGATCATCATGCTGTTGGATTTAGCCATGCCGAACTGGGGCGCCGCCTTGTTGGTCGGAGTACTGGTCGGCCTTGTTGGCTGGTTGTTGATTGGCAAAGCACTAACCGCGCTGCAACAAGCTGACATGACTCCGCACCAGACAGTAGAGACTTTGAAGGAGGACGCAACATGGATGAAGCAACAAATAAAATGAGCAGTGCGGATTGGGATGAAGATCGGAGTACCTCGACTCAGCGTTATGACTCTAATGTCGCGTCTGCAACTTCTGACGATTACGATCAAAATACAGAACAGATTCGAGCGGAGATCGAAGACACACGCGCGGAGATGAGTCAGACGATTAATGAGATCCAGGAGAGGCTCAGTCCGGAACATCTGATGGGCCAGGTTAAAGAAACAGTTCGCGAAGCTACAATAGGAAAGGTTGAAAGAGTTATGGACAAGGTAGGGGAGACGATTGGCGAAGTCGCGGAACCGGCGCGTGAAGTAATAGATCGCGCAGGCACTGCAATCAAAGAAACGGGAAGATCGGTCGGAAACAGTGTTTGGCGGAATCCGATTCCGGTGGCACTGATCGGTCTTGGTCTGGGCATGCTCGCGATGCGAAAGTTTCGTGGCGGCAATGGTTATGACGATGACTACGAGACGCGGCGTGCCACTCGACGGTATAGACGGCCGAACACTCTGGGCCAAATGGATTACGAGTCTACCGGAAGTTTGGATACCGGCACTTCGGGCGGCGGCACTTTGAGTCACGTCAAAGAAACCGCCAGCGACCTGGCCTCTCGTTCGACTAACGCTCTGAGTAATCTGGGGACTAAAGCGAAGGATACTGCGTCGGGGCTCGGCACACGTTTTAGCCAAACGCTTCAAAGTAATCCGCTCGCGGTGGGCGCGGTTGCGGTTGCGGCGGGAACGGCAGTGGGACTAATGCTGCCATCGACGAGGTTCGAAACCGAATACATCGGTGAAACGGGTGAGAGGTTGGTGGATAGCGCTGAAGACGTAGCGCGCGGCGCATTGGACAAGGTGCAAAGCGCCGCTCAGCAAATGACCTCCGAATCACAACCCGGAAGTTAAGCCCGAGTTGGGAATTTATTGTAGGGGTGGCCCCTCCGTGGCCACCCCTCTGTATTGAGCGACTGTCGAGGAGGGGTGGCCACGGAGGGCCACCCCTACAGTTGATTCCTCAAACGTAAGAGAGAACTATGAAACTCAGAACCGTAATCGCATCATTATTACTGCTGGCCTCGACGGGCTGTGTCGTTGTTGGAGGTTATAGCAACGAACGTGGATGGTTCATATGGCCTGGCACAATTGTGCTACTCATCATTGGTCTAATCTTATTTCTACTTTTCAGACGCCGCACTTAACTGAAATAGAAACGCGGTAGCGCGCCTTTGCGTCTTTGCGCGATATATTCTCGGTATAGAAACATTCTATTTTCTCGTTACGACCCTCGAAATCCGTTGTCTCACGTATTTTCTTGCTATTATCTGGCTATCTCACGTTGGTAACCGCCTAACCGCTCTCATTCACTCTGACGGTTGACCAGCGACTTGGTCAATGCCTAATAACAGTTCAGACAACAACCTCAACGAGCCAGAGGAGAACGTTGACCCCTTCACAGCGTTCCTGAAATTTCTTTGTCCGGAAGATCCTGACGAAGCAAATAGACACTACTTGCAGATTCAGGCAAAGCTCGCCGGTTACTTCCGTCTGAGAGGCATGGCCGATCCGCTTGGGGATGCGGACGAAGTTATCGAGCGCGCAGGCAAAAAGATTTTGAAGCGTGTTCCGATTCCTGATATCAATCGGTTTTGTCTCGGCATCGCGAAGAACATCGTGCGGGAACGTTTGCGAAACAGAAAGAACGAGGAATCAGCATTCAAACAGTTCCTCGAAAATTGTCAGACCAATGAAACTGACGTGGAGAAGATGACACACCTGATGAAGCGTTGTTTTGAGAAATTGCCAGCGAAAGATCGCGAGCTCTTGATTGATTACTGCAGAATACCAGAAGGACTCTCTCGTGCGGAACATCGTCGCCGGTTAGCCGAAAAACGGAACACAACGATTGAAGCATTGAGAATTCGTATAACGCGACTCCGTCGCAAGCTTGATGATTGTGTTAAGAACCTAAGCAAAGATGAGTAGAATGGGTTTTTGCTTGTTACTATTTTGCGAATCCGTGCATATTAAATAGAGAACGGGAATTGTTCTTACGCCTCTCTTATCTATGACTCACGAACGGATCATTGCTTATCTCCTCGAAGAACTATCAGAACGCGAGGCTGAACAGTTCGAAGAGGAATGCTGGGCCCTGCCTGAATGGCCGTCCGACGATCTGGAGTCTGCGGAGAATCATCTGATTGAGGCATATGTCCACAACGAACTCAGCGAGGTTCGGCGCCGGCGTTTTGAAGAAAAATACCTCATCACCCAAGCACGCAAGGACCGCGTGCTACTTGCAAGATCATCTCTGCGCGTCCTTTGCTCACCCTCTCAGCCGGCATCCACCTGGACCAATCGACTCTGGCGTTTTTGGACCGACCAGACGTTGACATCCAGGTATGTCAGCGCTGCTGCTGTCCTCCTCATAGGTGTGGCGTTGTTATTCTGGTACTGGATTCGTCCCGTTTCACCACAAACATTTACAGAGATCAATCTGACCAGTGTTGCGTCAGTGCGTCGGGCCAACGGCGCCACCACTCCAATACAAAAAGTTTTGCTGCCGCTCGGCGCAGATGCTTTGAAAATCTCGTTAACGCTGCCCGAACCTGCTCCTGAAGGTGCGACTTATAGTGTTGAATGGGAAAACGTGAAGGGGTTGTTGAAGACCTTGCAGGTAGAGTCGCAAAATGCGACGTCGGTTTCAGTTGTCATACCTGCTGACGACCTGACTCCCGGACAGTACACTTTGAAGCTGGTTCGGAGAAAACCGGGTGAAGCCGAGGAGCACATCGGCGACTACTTCTTCAATGTCGAGTAGCTTTCCGAATCAAATACCGGTACAGGTAAAACGCAACGACCACCACTGGCCCAACCACCAGTACGATCCAGTAGATTGACCAGCGGCGCGATGAGTTAACTACGTACCGATACTCACCCTGCAAAGTAAATCCGGCCCAATAATGCGGCGAGCTCCATTGCGGTTCTTGCCGAATGCTGTTCTGCGCTGATCGCAAAGCTTCCGCCGGGGGCTTTCCGTTTTTCAACATTTCGACGTAGAAGCGTTTCATCAGTTCCGCAGTCGCCTTATCCTCCACTTTCCATAAACTCGCCACCACACTCGTCGCTCCTGCGTACATGAAACCTCGCGTGAGTCCCACTAAACCTTCGCCACGAATTTCTTTTCCGAGTCCGGTCTGGCAGGCACTCAAGACAACGAGATCGACGGGAGCTCGCAAGGAGTAGATGTCTTGCAGGCCGATGAAGGGATCCACGCTCTTGCCTTCACGATTTTTAGAGGAGAGTAACAACCCCGACTTTTCGGGATGTTCAGGATTCAGCAAGCCGTGTGTGGCGAAGTGCAGAATTGCATACTGCGAGAAATCCATCTTCAGCAGTTGTTCGCGAGTCGCATCCTCCCTGGAGGCTGCAAATGTTTGTGCTTCGGTGGCAACGTTGCGCAGGTTCTCTATTTCGCGCCCTGCGTAAAACATAGTATCAAGACTCGAAAAATCGGAGGTGTCACTGTCGAGCTCGATACCGCGCCATGCGTGTTTCAACTCATCAGGAGATGTTTGCGCCGTAAGTTGCTCGGAATCACCCTTCGCGGCAAATACGGGATTTCCAAAAATGGCTAACGCTTTCGCCCGCACTCCGCGGCGACCGGCTTCTTTCCGCAGCTCTCCCAGGATCGAAGCTGAAGGAACATAAGTGATGTCGTGCTCGGCTACTAACGGCTTCGGGTTATTTGGACCAACCGGCAAGATTTGAAACGGAATATAGTTGAGTGCATCGTCAGGGGCCACGATGATGTGCTTTTTGTTCAATTCAGCAGCTACTGGGAACAATATCATTTCAGCCAGTTTATTAGCTATCTGGTCCAACTCGCCCCCGGCCTGAGGCTTCGGTTCCTTCAACAAGTTATACAGTCGTTGCACTGTGTTGCTGATCACTTCTCGCGAAGGGAGTTCGTGGCTCGTAATGCCGTTTCGTGTTACGGCCCATACGAAACTTCTCTCCGAACCTACAAGGTATTCCAGCAGGACTGTGTTGTTATCGGCTATAACTTCTTCCTGTATTCGGCGCAGGTCCCAACTCTCAGGCTGCGTGATCTGTTTGTATGCGGGATAACGCGCGTTGATGCTTGCGAGAACGTTTTTGTATTCCGTGCCCAGCCGTTCCAGCTCGGCATCCAATTTCTTCAGCCGATCCTGCTGCTGCTCGTTACTTTCTCTTGCAAGTAGCCACACTCTCTCGTCTTCTTTGACGCGAAGTAGCTGGCGCAACGACGTTTCCTGTGCTGACAATTCAGGATCGACATTCGACAAAAGATTTGTCTCGGTGACACGCAACAGTTCCGCCAGCGAACGCCCTCGTGCTGATTCGCTGGTTTCAAAAGCGAGAGTGGCCCGCGACGAAGCCGAAGGTCCTGGAACACTTCGCATCAGGCACTGTATGTATAGTTCGTAACGATCGTGAACGGTCGCTGAAAACCCCGCGGTAAGATCGCGACTGGTGGACATGCGGCGCATGTTCTCAGTTGCGTCGATCGATCGCCGCAAAAGGCTTTCGGCCCTGTCGTAATTACCGCTTTTCATCTCCAGCCGGCCTAAAACAAAAAGAGTTGCAGACTGATTGACGCGATCAGAAAGACGATCGAACGTCTGTAAGGCTTCCTGATATGCAGTTCGAGCCTGATCGAATCGTCCGAGGTTTTCGTAGATCTGTCCGATCCAGGCACGTGCGCGCGCGGCCTCCATAGTGTTCTTGGCTTTCGAATACAAGTCGAAGGCAATCTCTAAATGTCCCAGGGCCGCGAGGTGATCACTGTTTGCTTCGTAAACTCGACCGAGGAGGTCGTGGCACATCGCTATTACAACGGGCTGTTCCTGCAACTCTGCTTCTTTGAGAGTATCGTGCAGAGTCGACAAAGCCTTATCGTACTGCTGCGAAAAGAATAGGGCCCTACCGACACCCCATCTCACTACAAGTTCATCGCGTGGTCTATTGGCCGTACGGACGTATTCGAGCGCCTCCTGATACTTCGGAAGTCCGATTTCCGGAAAACCACTTTCGATATAGGTCTCCGCTGTCGCCGTCGCAATCTTAGTCATCATGACGGGGTCTGTTTCCACATTTACTAACTTTTCGGCCTCCCGCAAATATTTCAGTACATTGTCCCAGCCGCCCTTGCGGTACTCGATGAACCCAAGATTAATGAGCGCTTCAGCTTCTAAATCTTTGAAGCCGCCGTTGCTGGACAGACTCTGTGCCGTCTCATTGCTCTGGGCGGCTTCCGCCAAACTATTTTGAGCCAACTGGAATTGGCCTATGTTCAGGTGAGCCCGGATGATGCGACGTTTATTGCCCAGGGCTTCCCATTGCTTTAGCGCCTCCTTTGCGGTCGCCAAAGCCACGGCATGATCCGTGTAGTTCTGGGCCTCGCCCAGAGTAAGCTGCGCCTGCGCACGACCTTCCGGATAACTAGTCTGTTCGCTCAGCTTGAGCGCTTGTTCGAGCGCAGGTATTGCTGCCTTGTAATTGCCCACGTGGATGTGTGCCGCGCCAATACCATTAAGCGCATCGACCTTAGCTGTTGGATCGCCCGCTTGATCGGCGAGATTGAAGCTCTCCTGGAATGTGGTCAAGGCCTCGGCGGGCCGGTATAGCCGTAATTGCAAATAGCCTGCTAGATTTAGCTGTTCGGCCGCCTTCAATAATTCATTCGCGCCAAGGAGTTCCTCCGCAGATTTCAAGTGTGCGGCCAATGACTGCTCTCTGGCCGCTACAGTCGTCAAATTCTCATCTGTCTCCCGCGACTCCTGTGCTATCGCGCCAACTCTGTATCCCGGCGCGTACACAAGCGAGGCGAAACAGACCACGATGAGGCCTGGCGTTCGTAGCCTGCGAAACAGGCATAAGCATAAAGCCTGGGGCGTGAGCTTCAGGACAAATCGCAAATTCATTTTGGGAGCCCGCGCACAGCGGGCGAATGTCTGAGAAAACATGAGCACCTTTCCCTTTCACGGGCTAATCTGATGATGGGGTAATGGGTATTGAGCGGCGAGCGCAGTAACTGTAGGGGCGGCCCTCCGTGGCCCCCCCTTTCGGGACAATTTGCGATTCAAACGCGGGCGGGCACGGAGGGCCGCCCCATCCCTTAATGCGCTCCCCGCAAACTACCCCTTACCCCAGAAACAGATTATGCCCAGGAAG
>JAICGZ010000299.1 GCA_025922875.1 Pyrinomonadaceae bacterium | reverse complement strand
TGCAATACCGCGATGTCCGAAACTTGCTTACTCCTGAATGTGATATGACTTACTTAATAAGCCGTGCCAAATCATTGGGCGTGATTGAAGATCTCGAGAGTCTCAACGATGAATGACACTTCACCTGAGATTGAGAAACTCGTGCGTAGTCGGTTACTGGCGCGATCTGGATCGGAACGTGCACGAATGGGTAGCCGAATGTTTGATGTAGCGCGGGCAATGGTCGTAGCGTCATTTCCAACAAACCTCTCCGAAATAGAAGAAAAAGTGCGCTTATGTGAACGGCTCTATCGAGGCGAAATCAATATTGAAGCGTTCAGATCCCACCTCATCGAAAGAGCCAGAGCGCTAAACGAAGAACGAACCCGCACCGTTAATTAGACGACATCCAAATGTCGTCGCCTTAGTTCCCTCCGCCACTTCAGATCACAACGCTTCGATCCTACAACTTGAACAGCGCCAGTCTCTGACTCTAGGGGCCCGGGGGTGGGCTCGCGGCGGCGGCTGGAGTAAAGTTGCCTTCATCATAAAGGCCGGTGACGCCTTTCGAGTCCTCAGCAGTAATCTTGTATGTGACTGGTTTACCGCCTAAATCCCTCTCACTCGAAAGCGTGAACTTTTGGTTGATATTTCCATCCGCCGAGTCTGCGGGAAATGTCGGTGGGTTCTGGATCGCGTTCGCGGGATCGAAGGTTACGGTGTATTTGTAAGGCGCTGTGCCGCCGGTAATGGTGGCCGTCAGTGTGATTTCAGTGCCGAGGTTCGGCGTCGGGTTATTGAGTTGCGCCGCTGATATTTGAAGCGTTTGACCCGGCCGAGTCTGTCCTCCTGTTGCTGCGCTTTGCCCATAGTAAAAGCCCACAATGGTTCCCAGCACGCCCACGAGGACGGTGAACACGTCTTTACCAAATGCGAAGCGTCTATCCAGGTCTTTGCTGCCACTTAAAAATGCCGCGCTCATAACAAGAATCAGGGCGATCGCAATTGTTCCGAAGGAAACGACGAATGTAATCATTCCCCGCGCGTTATCAATGTCTTTCAGGTCCAAACTTGCGTAGCCGAAAACTCTATAGAGAGGATAAGCCAATGCGGCTGCCAGGATGCCCAAAAAGACGTACTGCACGACCGTCAGGATTTGAAAAATCTTGCTTCTTCCGCCGGCAGTTTCCTCCTCGACGACTTTCATCGTGACTTTCACCTGCGCGTCGGCGGTGTCGGTAAGCGTTACAGAGATGGCCTTGGCATTAAATCCCTCGCGCACGACTACGAGCCTGTAAGTCCCGGGCGGCAGGTCTGAGAATGTACACCGGCCACTTTCATCGGTCGCGAGCGCTTGCGGTGTGTTTCCACCCATCAAAGTGACGGCAGAATTCGCCAGCGGGTTACATGAATCGTCAGCCACAGTCACAATTATTCTTCGCGTTTGAGCGGCCATCGGAAGTCTCCTTTAGGTTGATAAGTTCCAACCCTAGATGCGCTCAATGCACGAAACATTTCAAACCGCTGCTTGGAGCATGTGCTTCCGAAACGCTTCGTCCCTTCCGTCCATACAGATCGAAGAGTTTGTGGGGGCGTACTTTGTCTTGACACCGCTATCGCTTACGGCTAGCGTCTGTCGGCCTTTCGCATTCGCTCCACGATTTCGTAGTCCTTCCAGGAGAAAAAGAATGGCGACTAAGACGAAAGAGTATTCAAAAGGTACCGAATGGACCATCATGATCTACAGTGCCGGCGACAACGCGCTTGCGCCCCTGATCGTTTCCCAACTCAAGGCACTCAAGGACGCCGGGCGTCATCCGGACGTCAACGTTGTCGGCTATGTTGATCCCAGCGTGAAAGGCGTGCCTACACGGGTTTACTGCCTTAACCAGGCCGAGCGTTTCGCAAAGCGCAGCGCTACCGATTCGTGGGTGCGTAACCTTGATCCCGATGACGTTGAGCTCAGTAGAATACGAACTGACTCGGCGCGGGATCTTTGCAAAGCTTTGAACACAGGCGATAGTTTAGAAGCCAAGCCGGCACTTCAGAAGTTCCTCAATTTCTGTAAGGAAAACTATCCGGCGCGACATTACATCCTGCTTCTCGTCGGCCATGGAATGATCGTTGGCAACGATGCTTTCCTGCCGGATGAAGCTCCGATAAGCTCCATTACGCTAAAGGATCTGGGCACGCTCCTGAAAGGCTTCGGCGGAAAATTGGAGTTGCTGGCCCTGCATAGTTGCTCCATGAGCGCCATCGAAGTGGCCTATGAACTTCGAGGCAAGGCGAATTACATGATCGCCTCGGAAGGTCTCTCATTCATACAAGGTTGGCCTTACCGGAATCTGCTCATGAGAATCTTTAGTCTTCTCGACGAAGCGCGCAACGATGGCGCGTCGGCCTCGCGACGTTATTCGACATTCGACGTTAAAAGGCTGGTCGAGAAGCTCTACTTCTTGACTTACTACAACGGTCGAGACTTCATGCGTGCCGGCTATTCGCAGGATCTCGCGCTGATCAATCTCAAGGCGGACTTTAGCGACCTGACAAAAGCAGTCAAGGCGCTGGTTCGCGAACTGAAGAAGGGCTTACGATCTAACAACGAACAAGCGAAACGCCTGATTCAGTTGGCGCACCTCGAATCGCAGAGTTACTTTGACGAGAGCTACACCGACCTCTACGACTTCTGTCATTGCCTCGCGGAGTCGGTCACGGGCGGATCGTTGCGACCATTGCGCGAAGCGTGCGAACAGGTGATGGCAGCCCTTGAGCCAAACAACTCACCCGAAAGGAAGGAACGCTTCGAGAAGATAGTCGTTCACTCAAAAATCTTTGGATATCAGTACCAATATTCTCACGGCTTATCGGTGTATTTCCCCTGGTCCAAACCTGTTGGCGACGCAGAGAACGATGTGCTGAAGAAGTACGAAGGGTATAAATTCAGCACTGAACTCGGAGAAGACTCCTGGCTCAGGTTCCTCAATGCTTACCTGGAGAGAACTAAGCGTAAGCCGCGGCTGGAACTAGAATCAGACCCCAGGATGAGCGCAATGGTTGCAGCGACCGTCGGTTCGCTCCATAAACCAGTCGGAGCCGGTGGTGTAGACGTAGACCATAAACCAACCGGCGGAGGTGGCGCAGGTTGCAACTGTCCTTCGATCAAGAACTTTCCCACTGAAGAACTCCCGATCAAAGGAAAGACAAAAAGGATAAAGAAACCGGTAGTATCAAAGCGTAACCGTTACGAAAAACTGTAGAACGCATGCGCCGGAAGTGAACGAGGACAAAACTGGTGGTGAGTCGGAAGTCGACGATTAAGCGATGCGTTGCTGCGATAATCGTTGCGGGCCTTTTCCTGTGGTCCGGCCGTGTGCCGCGGGCGCAGGATGCGCAAACTCTCACTCGACTCGAGGATGAAAAACTCGCCAGCAGAGAACAGCGGGAAGCCGCACTCACCTCAATTCTAAACGCAGCGACAGAAGCACGCGCGGCTGGCGATTCGTCGACAGCCGCCGCGCTGCTCAATCGCGCGGGACGCCTGCAATTCCGATTACACCAACCTCAGATTGCCTTAGCTACTTTTCGCGAAGTTCGAACTCTTCTCGGCGATTCAAACAGCACACCCGCATACGTCGATAGTCTCAATGGATCGGGCGCGGTCTACAACGATCTGAGCAACTGCGAAGAGGCGACTGCCGAAATCGAAAAAGCTCGCGATCTCAGTGAACGCACAAATTACATCGCCGGCAAAGCCGAAGCGTTGTTGCTACGCAGTGATTGTCAAAACTACACGAACCCGGAACTCGCCATCGTCACCGCACGCGAATCTTTGCGATTGTTCGAGTCAGTGAACGATCGATTGGGAATGGCAAAAGCTCATGAGGCCGTTGGCCATTATCTACTCGCTCAAACAAATCTCGTCGAATCCACGGAAAACCACGAAGCATCTCTGAAAATCTTCCAGGAACTAAACATCGTTTCGGAGCAAGCGGAAGCGCTGATCAATCTCGGCTTTGTCGAGTACCGCAAAGGGGCGTGGGAAGCGTCGTTGTCGCTACTGACACAAGCGCAGGCGATGCTCGACGAGAGGGCGGAACCTTACAAGATGGGCCAGATCAATGGCGGACTCGGCGAAGCTTTTCTCGAGAGCGGACTTCCGGAAGTTGCGCTCAGCAAGATGCAACTTTCGCTGGAGTACTTTCGCGAAGCGCAAAACCCGCGCGGCGTTGGCTTCCTGTTGTGGGACTTGGGTAGAGCGTATTACGAACTCCGGCGCTATCCGGAATCGATAGAGAGTTTGCAGCGCGCCCTCGCCGATGCTGAGAAGATCAACGATCAATACCTTGCCGCGTTAAGCAGCGAACACCTGGGGCGAACTTATGCCGCGATGGCAAACGCCAATTTAGCGGTGACGCACCTGAAGAACGCGTTTCGTGGTTACGATAAGCTCGACAAAAAGATGGAACGCGCCCGCACCGACGCTCTGATCGGTCAGGCGTACATGCAGGAAGGCCGGATCAAGGAAGCACAAGAGCGGCTTCATGCGGCGCTGACCACTTTCGACAAGCTCGTCGATCACGTGAATGGATCGGCCACGCTTTACGCCTTAGGAAAACTCGAGCTGGACCAAAATAATCTCGACGCCGCGGAAGACTACCTGCGCCGTTCACTCGAAGTAACCGAAAACATCCGCCGCGTCTCCACCAGCCTCGATCTCACCACAGCCTTCTCTGCCGCGGTCGACGATCGATACCGAAGTTATATCGACTGCCTGATGCGCCAACACAAAGCGGATCCGAGTAAGAGCTTCGATGTGCGTGCGTTTGAGGCGAGCGAGTCGTCACGCGGACGCGCGCTCGCGGAAATGTTGAAAGCGACGGGGGAGAGTTTTGCGCCCGGCGTTGATAAGGCGTTGATTGAAAGTGAGAACTCGATCCGCAGTTCGCTCAGGGTCAAGGAAGACTACAAGGTCACGCTTCTCGCGGGTAACTATAAAACAGAGGATCTGGCAGCGCTTGAAGCTGAAATCAGCGCGCTTGAAAAACAGCACGCGCAGATCGTCGAACGTATCGAGGCGAGTTTCCCGGCATTCAAGCAGATTACCCATCCGCAATCGTTGAATCTTCGTCAGATTCAGGAACAGGTAATCGCCGACGATCAAACTCTCTTGTTGGAGTTCAGCCTGGGCGAACACCAGAGTTACGTTTGGGCCGTCACGCGAAATAGTCTGGCAAGCTACGAACTGCCATCTGCAACCGAGATCGGCAAGCAGGCAGAAAGTCTCTATAAACAACTCAAGACTCCGCCGGGCGCCGGCGACCACAGCCTGGCGGAAACAACCGTTGCCGCACGAAACCTGGCCCAAACTGTCCTGGCGCCGGTCGCAGCCGAATTGAAGAAGCGACGGGTGATCGTGGTCGCGCACAGGGTGCTCAACTACGTTCCGTTTCAGCTTCTAGCGAACCCGAACGATGGTGAACCGCTGATCGCCAGACACGAGATAATCAACGCGCCGTCAGCTTCGATTCTCGGCGGTTTGCGTGAACCGTCGCGAACTCGTGGAAGCGTGCTCGCTGCCTTTGGTTCTCCAGTTTTCGAATCCAACTATTCGATCAAAGCGAACAACAGCAACGTTCAGATTGCGTCACTCCAAACCGTCGAACAGGATCGTTGGAAACAGGCCGCACGCGACATCGAGCTCCAGGGCGACGCGCTCGATCCTTCTACGATTCAACCGCTCTTTTACGCGGCACGTGAGCTCGCCAATCTTCGTGACGTTGTCGGCGAACGGGAATCGATGATTGCGATCGATTTCGACGCTTCTCGCGATAAGCTACTCAACACCGATCTAACGCAGTACTCGATTCTTCATTTTGCAACGCACGGCTATCTCGATCCCGATCGACCTGAGAACTCAGGACTGATCTTTTCGACCATTACTCGCGACGGAAACCCGCAAAATGGTTTTCTGACGCTGAGCGACGTTTATCGACTTCGTGCGCCCGTATCGCTGGTTGTTCTGAGCGCCTGTCAAACGGGTCTCGGTAAAGACGTGCGAGGCGAGGGACTGATCGGATTGACTCGCGGGTTCATGTACGCGGGAGCTTCCAGTGTGGTGGCGAGCCTTTGGAAAGTTGACGACGAAGCGACGGCCGAGTTGATGAAAGTTTTCTACCAGAACATGTTCGAACAAGGAATGACGCCTGCGGCTGCCTTGCGTGAGGCCCAGAACAGTTTTCGCCGGCACCCGGTTTGGAGCGCGCCTTACTACTGGGCCGGGTTTACGCTGCAGGGAGATTACCGGCAGGTGATCACACATCAACGCAGCTATCAGCAATATCTGGTCGCGGTCGTTGGTGTTTTGTTGGTGATACTGGGTGGGTCGTGGTTCTACCTTCGTCGAGCGAAGCGCAACAGAAGCACGAAGTGAGATCATTCAATCTTGAAGTGGTAACCGCCGGGAATGCGTTGAGCCGTGCCGTTAGCGTCGATTGTCGATAGGGTCGCGACATACTGGCCGCGCGGAAGTTCTTTAGCCGAAAAATCAGCCGAGATCGATTCCCCGTCTTGTGTGCTGGTGGTAAGCGTCCTGATGAGGTTTCCCTCACCCATCAGGTCAAAACGGTAAAGCGTGCCGACTGATGAGGGTTGCGGTAGTTGCAACGTGAGTTTTAACACGTCGTCTTTCAGCTTTACGGTCGGCACGGATCCGGCGTCAGTCGACCGCGTGCTTACGGTGTTCACGAGCGTTAAGGTGGCCGTAGTTTGCGGGCGAGGCGAAGGAGATAAGGTCTTAAAGCCGAAATACGCAATCAGCATTACTGCCACAGCCGCTGCTGCACGGACAAACGTTACGTGCCTGGACCAGAGCGCGTCCCATCGTTGCCAAAAACCAACCCGTTCGCGCACCGGCTCGCGGTGCGTTTTGGCGTAACGATCGAAGGCCTGTGCAAATTCCCGACTTTGTTTTCCTGCCTGTGAGGCGAAGAGGTGCGCTTGTAACCACTGCCGCTCTTTTGACGTCAGGTTACCCCCGGCATACTCCTGCGCGAGCTCATCTTTAGTCACTTGCAACTCCTGGTAAAGCTCGTCCTCGGTCAGCAGTCGTTCTTCAAGCGCCAACTCGTCCGCCTCGTTGAGCTGACCCAGGAGATATTGTCTTGTTATGTTGTTATCGTGCTCGCCGAGCGCCATTAGTCCCACTCCTTTGGCTGAGGGAGCCTCTAACTTCTATGAATATTCGCCAAAAGCATTTCATCTTTCGGAGCCTTGATTGACGCATTCCTGCATGCACTTAGCCAACTGGGTACGTATGTGAAACACCCTTAACCGCAATGCCGGCAAGGAGATACCGGTATTCTCGGCCAGTTGTTTCCGGTGAACTATTTTCGCCTTTCCCTGATCTTCGTAATAGTCGAGGATCATCGATCGGTTCCGCGGCAGCAATTCCGCCATGCATTTGTCGAGGCAGTCGAATCTCCGGTCGTTCTCTTCGTCCGGTTCGTTCTTCTGCTCGTCCGGGAATTCGTCAGGAACTCTTCTACGTTTCCAATACTCTCTGAGAACGTTACGGGCGACGCCGCAGAAGTAGCGAATCGGGTCACCGACATAGTTCTCGATCAGCCAGTCGATCTTTTCAATAACCCGGTCGATCGTTTCATCGGCTAACGACTCTGGTTCGGTGCAGCCGTGGCAGGAGAAGATATCCGTTAGTCTGATCTGAATCTTCTGATACTTCCGCCCGGCCTGTTCCCGATCGGGATCAAGCCAACCTAACAATTTGTCGAAAGCTTCCTGCGATGGGGGCTTCCTAGTCATCAATGGGAGTTTTTGACAAGCGAGTAACTCTGCCGCCTGGATTGAGAGAAATTGAAGAGTAAACAGATGATTGTTCGCTGTCAACGAACAAGGTGGTAATAATGGAGGGAATTTCGCCACTTATGTAACTGAGGTGGTTTGTATGAAAACTCTCTTCGCCGCTTTCCTCTGCCTGGTCTTGTTATTCTCAACTTTGTGTCAGCCGGCGCGGGCCCACACGGCTGGCGACGACGTGCGCGTCGAGCGCCTGGTCGCGTTGGCTAAGGTTTGGGGGACAGTAAAGTACTTCCATCCTTA
>JAICGZ010000298.1 GCA_025922875.1 Pyrinomonadaceae bacterium | reverse complement strand
GCTGGTCCATATCGGACTGATAGAGCATGCCGAGCGCGTTCACAATGCGTGGCTGCGCACCATTGAAGATGGCATACACACCTATGACATTTACGATGAGAAAGTCAGCAAACAGAAGGTTGGTACGAAAGAGTTTGCCGAGGCCGTGATTGAACGTTTGGGACAGGGGCCGCAAATTCTCAAGAGACGGAAATACAAGCAATCTGAGGAGACTCACCACCCCTCTACCGGCCGCAAAAACCCGCAGAAAGAACTCGTCGGCGTTGATGTTTTCCTGGATTGGACCAACGGTTCCGCAAACGATCTCGGCGACGCATTCAGCAAGGTTAGTGGCGACGGCGTCAAGTTAACGATGATTAGTAATCGAGGTGTGAAAGTTTGGCCTGGTGGTCACGCCGAAACTTTTTGCTCAGACCACTGGCGCTGTCGTTTCCTGTCCGAATCGGCAGGCAATAAAGTTGCGCATTCGCAGGTGGTGTCGTTGCTGGGCCGCATCGCCGATGCCGGATACGACTTCATCAAGACCGAGGGACTTTACACTTTTGACGGCGAGCGTGGTTTCTCGTTGGACCAGGGAGAATAAGATGGCAGAAGATGGGAACAAACCGCTTGTGGCCGTAATCATGGGTAGCCAGTCTGACTGGGAAACGATGCGGCATGCCGGCGAAACGCTGAGTCAGTTTGGGGTCGAGCACGAGAGTCGCGTTATTTCGGCGCACCGCTCACCCTCACTGGCGGCGGAGTTTGGGTCAACGGCAGAATCGCGCGGGCTCGAAGTCGTGATCGCAGCGGCAGGCGGTGCTGCTCATCTGGCCGGCGTTCTTGCGGCGCACACGACGTTGCCGGTGCTTGGCGTGCCGATGAAGAGCGACGCGCTCAATGGCTTGGATTCGCTTCTGGCAACCGTGCAGATGCCTGGTGGAATTCCGGTGGGAACGCTTGCTATCGGCAAGCCTGGCGCGATAAACGCCGCGCTTTTTGCGGTTGCGATCCTTGCTAATAGTCGACCGGAGTTACGTCAAAAACTGCACGAGTTTCGTGCGAGCCAAGAGGCAAAAATCCGCGAAACCAAGCTTGCTTGATGCTTTGATCGGCTTTCCCGCAAAGGCGCAAAGGACGCAAAGGAGAACTTACTTTGCTTTCTTGGCGCCTTTGCGGGAAATGCTTTGGCCTTGAATTTACATACCCGTTGGCGCACAATGCGTCCACTGTAGCAACTCGCTGCCCAGAGCACGTTCCAACGTCCCTCGAACCCGCATGATCGGCCAGACGGTTTCTCATTATCGAATCCTTGAAAAACTCGGTGAAGGTGGTATGGGCGCGGTCTATCTCGCCGAGGATCTTCACCTTGCGCGGCGCGTCGCCATCAAGTTTCTCACTTCCACCGATCGTCACTATCGCGCACGCTTCATTCGTGAGGCTCGTGCCGTTTCAGCTTTGAACCACCCAAACATCGCGATGGTCCATGACTACGGTGAAACAACCGAAGGCCAGCCGTTTATCGTGATGGAGTATGTGAAGGGCAAGTCGTTGAGCGAACTCCTGGAAGAGGGACTCACGCTCCGACGATCAGTCGAGATCATTTCCTCGATTGGCGAAGCGTTGGGAGAAGCACACGAGCAGGGCATCGTCCATCGCGACATTAAGCCGTCAAACATTCTTATTAACGAACGCGGTAACGTCAAAGTGCTCGACTTTGGTCTGGTCAAGCATCTGTTTGATCCTCCGGCGAGCGGCGTGGATCTCGACGCGCAAACCATTTACGCAACGCAAACGCGCAGTGACGTCATCGTCGGCACGCCGCTCTATCTTTCGCCGGAACAAGCAACTGGAAAACAGATCGACGGGCGCAGCGACTTGTTCGCGCTCGGAGCATTGCTTTACGAATGTCTGACAGGGCAGTCGGCTTTTTCGGGCGGCAGCGTGCTTGAGATCGGCGCGCAGATTATTCACGTAACACCACCGCCGCCGTCGAAGGTAAATCCGGCAGTTCCACCGGAGCTCGATCGCATTACGTTGAAAGCGCTCGAGAAGAAGCTCGAGGCACGTTATCAAACCGCCGCCGAGTTGTTGAAGGACTTGAAAGCGGCAGCAGCGACGTTGAGTGGCAATGGCGTGCCGGTCGCGAGCAAGTCAGCAAAACCCACGGACGGATTCCAGCGTGCTACCAATGCTTTCGCGACTCTTACCGTGTCACTTCGCCGCCAGCGTTTCTCGTGGGTCTCGATGATTGCCGCTTTCGTTGCCGCGGGACTCATTATCTGGGCGTTTATACACTTCTGGCCGCGCACCTATCATCAGCCGTCCGCCGCTGCGCTCGGTTGGTATGACCGGGGATCCGAGAATCTTCGTAACGGCGCCTACCATCAGGCGAGCAAGGCTTTCGAGCAAGCGATCGCACTTGATGGTAATTTTGCCCTCGCCCGAGCGCGCCTGGCCCAAGCCTGGACCGAACTCGACTATATCGAAAGAGCGAAAGATGAATTGCTGGAGGTCACAAGCCTCATGCGGGGAGGTTTGGCGATCTCGCCCAGCGACACGCTTTACCTGGACGCAGTTACAGCAATGGCGCGCCGCGAGTTTGGCGAGGCAGTTAAGGCCTATGGTGCAATTGCCGAGCAGTCACCCGATCAGAGTCATGTCCATGTCGATCTGGGATATGCCTATGAGAACGACGGCCAACCAGATAAAGCACTCGAGAATTACCTGAAAGCAATCCCATTGAATAACGGACAATATGCGACCGCTTACCTGCGAGCAGGAATTGTTTACCTCCGGAAGACCGACACTAAGAACGCGTCCGACATGTTCGATAAGGCGGAACATTTGTACCGCGTTGGAAGCAATAACGAGGGAATAAACGAAGTCATGCGGCACCGCGGGATTCTCTTTCGCGAGACAGGCCGTTATGACGACGCGCAGTCGCAGTTTCAACAGTGTTTCGACTCAGCCAGAGGCGCCGGAATCGAATCGCAACAGATCACGGCGTTAATTGAGTTGAGTAATCTCGCATGGACGCGAGGAAAAGCTTCCGAAGCTGAAAAATATGCGCAGCAAGCGGTCACGATTGCGCAACAGAAACAGCTCGAAAACCTCGCTGCAGGCGGATTCATCGAACTCGGCAATTCTTTCCTCGCGAAGCGAGACTGGGAAAACGCGGAGCGTTATTTCAATCGGGCAATTCAACTGGCACGCGCAAACAAGGGCCGAGTACGGGAAATGAGTGCAACTTCAAACCTCGGCAGCGTGTATATCTCAACGTTGCGTGTTGATGAAGGTTTGCACCTGGTCCAACAGGCCCTGGAGTTTTTCCGCCAGGGGAACTATCCGCGAAACGTTAGTTACTGTTTGACCCAGATGGGTCGAGGCTATCGCCGCAAAGGTGACTATACGTCCGCGTTGCAAGCGCTAAATGAGAAACTCGAACTCGCCAGGCAGAGCAACAGCGAGCGTGCAGTTGCCGATTGCGAAGGCGAAATCGGCGCGGTTCTCATCGATCAGGAGAATCTTCCGGCCGCTCTGGGGCGATATGACTCTGCTCTCAAGGTCTACGAGAGAATTCAAAGTACGTTGCGAGTCGTATTCGCGAAGTTTAATCGCGCAAACATTCTTTGGCGGCTTGGATATTACCCGGAGGCGCAATCATTGTTCGATGAGCTTTCCGGGATAACCAGCGACCCGCAAAGTACATTTAAGCAAATAGAACCTTCGGTGAAGCTGATGATCGCTCAAGCGCGACTGAGCCAGCGAAATTTTCCGGAGGCCATACGACTCAGTAATGAGGCCCTAAAACTTGCCGGTCAGAAGGATCCCGAGGTCACGATCCAGGGCACTTTTACTCTTGGCTTGGCTAAAGCTCTTTCAGGTGATCGAAAGGAGGGTTTGAGACTCTGTAGCGAAGCCGTGAAGATGGCGTCAACCGCCGGAGACTTTACGCTCCACTCTCGCGCGTTACTTACAGAGGCGGAAGCGGCGCTGACCGTCAACGATGCCGTATCAGCGTTGAAGTCGGCGACGGAAGCCCAGGAAAGGTTTATTCGCGGCTCGCAATTTGAATCTGAATGGCGTGCGTGGTTAATTGCTTCGCAGGCCAGTCAACAGTTGGGTGATAAAAATAAGGCGGAGGAACAGCTCAGAAATTCCCAGAACACTCGCTCCAAATTGGAGCAACAGTGGGGTTCCGACGCTTTCAGGCAATATACCTTACGGCCTGATATTCAGGTTTACACTCAATAACCAAAGTTGATCCACCTGGCTCAACTCCCATACATGCAAGGAGATCAGACATGTCAGACACAGTAAACGATGATGAAGAACCATTGGACCCACCAGATGGCCAAGGCGGCGGTGGCGGCACAGAGGCGGAGATCAATCCCACCTCTACCGAACCTCAACCATTGCCATTGGATCCGCCGGAGGGTCAGGGCGGCGGTGGTTGAGCCGAGCGGGCTCCCAGGGCCTGAATGACAATTGAATAGTGATCCACAGATTACCTCCACCTGCGTAATCTGTGGATTACAACCTCTTACTACCAATCCACTCCTTCACCACTTCCTTCGGATCGCGCTTGTTACCGTCAATCTCATAATTCAGCCGGCGCATTTCGTCAGTTGAAATTCTGTTTGCCAAGTTCGATAAGACTTCCCTCAACGCCGGAACACGCGTTAAAGAATCCTGCCGCACCAGATAAACAGCCTCGTACGGCGGAAAGTAGTGGCGATCGTCCACAAGCTGGACCAGATCGAGCTTCGCAATCCGGCCTTCAGTTGAATTACCCGCGATCAGATCAACCTGGCGCGATGAGAGCGCGATGTAAGTCAGCGACAGATCCATTTCGCGCACCTCCGCGAATTGCAAGCCGTAGGCCTTTGAGAGGCCCGGATAACCGTCGTCGCGTGACACGAAGTCCAGCCCGAACCCTGCACGCCATCGCGGTGCGTGTGGCGCGGCGTTCGAGATCGTTTTCAGGTTGAGACGTCTTGCTTCATCACCACGCACCAGAATCGCGAATGTATTTTCAAAACCTATGGGGGCGCTGACGTCGACCTTGAAGTTGTTCGCATATTCCCTTTTCACCTGATCGTAAACCGCTCTCGGATCGTTGATTGGCGCATGGTGAAGTATGTCGGTGAAAGATGTTCCGGTGTATTCGGGATAGACATCGAGCGTGCCGCTAACCAGCGCTTCGTGAGGAAGATTTCCGCCTAACTCAAATTGTCGTTCAACTGCGACTCCGCGCGCCTCGAGCATCTGCGCAACAATCTCAGCCAGCAACGCTGACTCGGTAAAGTCCTTTGATCCTATGACGACCCGGTCCGATGCGCCTGAACCACTGCTGCTGCGCCAGAGCGCAAAGCCTCCAAGCAGCACGAGCACGACTGCAGCGGTCAGGGTCAATTTTCTTGCTGTGGCGCTACTTCGCTTCGCCTCAAAACTGAAACGACGTTCTATTAGACCCAATAAGAAATCTGCTGCCAGCGCGAGCAGTGCCGCGGACAATGCGCCCGCAAGTAACAGGTTATTGTCGTACTGCCGCAAGCCACGAAAGATGTAGACGCCCAAACCACCTGCACCCACCGCCGCGGCAATCGTCGTAACACCGACTGAAATCACTGTTGCGACGCGAATGCCGGTCACGATCACGCCCATCGCCAGTGGAAGTTCGACTTGCCTGAGCACCTGCCCGTCGGTCATGCCCATCGCGATCGCTGCTTCTCTGACGCTTGGCTCAACGCCGAGTATTCCAGTGACGGTGTTACGAATGATTGGCAACAGTGAATAGAGCACGAGCGCGACCAGCGCCGTGCGCGATCCGATTCCGCCAATGAACGGAAGCGGAATGAGAAAGCCAAACAACGCGAGACTGGGAATCGTCTGCATCACGTTTGCGAGGCCAAGCACTGGACCACGCAACGAGCGATAACGCGTTAGAGCAATTCCCGTCGGTACGCCGATGATCACCGCGACAAGAATCGCGATGAACACGAGCACAATGTGCTGTCTGACCAGCAGCAACAGCTCGGCCCAGTTGAGCTGTAGAAACTGCCAGAAGCTCACTCTTTGCCTCCGGTGAGTTCGAGCGTCTCACGGTAAGCGCGGGCCTGCGCGTTGTCTGAGGCGAGAAACTGTTGTGGTGTTTCGAGTAACACCAGGCGTCCTTTATGCATGAGCCCGATGCGGCGCGCGAGCGTCAAAGCCTCACGTACGTCGTGAGTGACGAGAATCGCGGTTTTACCCAGACGCTGCGTCAGGTCCGCGAATTCGCGTTGCAAACTCGCGCGCGTGAGCGGATCGAGTGCACCAAAAGGTTCGTCCAGCAAAAGCAGCGGCGGATCCGCCGCGAGCGCACGGGCTACGCCGACGCGCTGCCGTTGACCTCCTGACAACTCGCGCGGGTATCGGTCCGCGAAACGATCGGGATCAAGGCCCACGAGGGTCAGTAATTCGTGCACACGTTCACGCGTGCGCGCCTGGTCCCAGCCGGAAAGCGCCGGAACGAGACCAACGTTTCGTGCGATCGTGAAGTGCGGAAACAGCCCGCCTTCCTGGATCACGTAGCCGATGCGCCGCCGCAACGCGATCGGATCCCACGCAGTTGTAGCTTTTCCTTCGACGAGAACCTCGCCCGCGGAGGGTGTCAGCAAACGATTGACGAGCTTGAGAGTAGTTGTCTTGCCGCAGCCTGACTCGCCTAGCAAAACGAGTGTCTCACCTCGTTCAACCGCGAAGTTTAGACCGGTGATTATTTGTACGCGGGACGCTATCAAAAAGCTGACATTGTGAAACTTGACCAACGAGTTATCGGTCGTTTCGTTCATCTGGTGGCTCAATTGGCGAGCAACAGGTTACTGCTGAACCGTTTCTGCGAGTCTGTCCACGTGTGTGACAGTTCGAAGCCTGTGGAGGCTGCGAGTTGCGCGATGCCAGTCAAGTCGTACTTGTAAGAATTCTCAGTGTGAATCAACTCACCGGCAGCGAACTCGACTTCGAGATCGAGCTTGTCGATGCGCACGTTCTGTTTGAAAAGACTCTCGATATAGATCTCGATCCGCCCGGCCGCTTCATTGTAGAACGCCCGGTGACGGAACTTGCGCAGATCGAAAGTGCCACCCAGCTCGCGGTTGATTCTCGCCAGCACGTTCAAGTTGAACGCGGAAGTTACGCCAAGCGTGTCGTTGTAAGCGGCCTCCAAAACCGCCCGGTCTTTCTTCAGGTCGACCCCCAGCAGCAGCGCGTCGCCAGTGTGAAGCATCTTCCGAAGCGCGTGCAGAAAACGAAGTGCTTCGTCGCGATCGAAATTGCTGATGTTCGAGCCAAGGAACAGCGCCAGAGTGCGCCCGCGCGGTTTCTTCTCGAGTTCAGCGAGCCCGGCAAAGTAGTCGGCTGCGTACGCTTCGATTTTGAGCCTCGGGTACGACTGGAGCAGGATGCGCGAACTGCTTTCCAGCGCCGTTGCGGAGATGTCCACGGGTATAAACAACAACTCCTGTTGGCGCCGCAGCAGAGCTTCGATGATGAGCCGCGTTTTGGACGCGCTGCCGCTGCCCATTTCGACCAGGGTTATTTGGCCATCGAGATAGCCGGCGATCTGATCCGAATAACGTTTTAGAATCTCGTTTTCAGCGCGCGTCAAATAGTATTCTGGCAGCAGACAGATGGCTTCAAACAGTTGCGAGCCGAGTTCGTCGTAAAAGTACTTTGGCAGGAACCGCTTCGGGCGGGCCGACAGTCCTCTTCGCACGTCCTCAGCAAAACCCGCGAGCGGATCTCGCTTGACTAGATTGTGAATGAAAAGCCGGGGGTCACGGATGGGTTCTGACTGTGCCACAGTCGGTACATAATAGCTTGAGCCCCGCTTGACCACCAGCGTCTATGCGGGCAAGATCGCTCGGCAATGTGGTTCAGTAAACTTGTAACACTCAGCTTACTCCTCCTGGCCTTCTGCTCAGCAGCACTCGCCCAGAGCTTTAAGAAGGAACTCGAAGCCCCCGAAAAGGTCTCGCTTTCAGTCAAAAATCTCGACGGACGCGTGAGCGTGGTGGCGTCTGACGAGCAAGAGAAAAAGGTGACGGTCGAGGCGAGATCCGCCGGAGACGCGATCAGTGACGAAGACGTCAAGATCGAGTCAAAAGGC
>JAICGZ010000297.1 GCA_025922875.1 Pyrinomonadaceae bacterium | reverse complement strand
CTGGAAGCTTGTCGACTTTGTATGTTCTTTTGAGACAGTCGACTGTGAGCTTTTCTTTCTCAGTAGTGGGCCTCAGTGAAATAATCAGGGCTCCGTAATTCTTACGACTATTCTGATGGGAGTCAAACAATGAACGACCTACGGACCATCCGTTCCGCACAGTCTACGCAGAGAATCAGCAGACCTCGTGAACGAACACATCCGTGGGAACGTCACCGTACTCGAGTTTGATTGTCTGAGGCTTCATGCTTCCGCTCGGCAGGAAACTCAGCAGCACGCGCCACGCGCGAAGCCCGATTTCGGCGTCCTCGCGCGACGGTCGCTTCTTAAAGAAGCGCGCCACCACATCGTACTCGCCAGGCGCAACAGCGAAATAGTCATCAGAGTTAACAACACCGACGCTGCGGAGAAATAGTTTGCCCGGCGCTTCGACTTTGAGTGGAAAGCAGACTATCTGCACTCCGGTTTTTAGACTCGGCGCCTCGAAACAGCATTCGATTTCGACCGCGCACATTGCCGTGTCCGTTGGTGTTCCGATCGCTACGTGTGTTGGAAACGATGAAAAGCCCTGATCGAATTCGCGCGGATCGTCGAAGTATGTGGCGTCAGGCGCCTGCTCCGGCTCAAGGTAAAACTGATTATAGAAGACGGTGATCTCTTGTTTCGTGACCGGTGGTTTAACCGGCTCGGGTTGACT
This sequence comes from Pyrinomonadaceae bacterium, assembly GCA_025922875.1. Taxonomy (GTDB): domain Bacteria; phylum Acidobacteriota; class Blastocatellia; order Pyrinomonadales; family Pyrinomonadaceae; genus PSRF01. Next base: position 7,479 of record JAICGZ010000297.1, on the reverse strand, counting down.
TAATCGATGCTCGACTTCTGCTAGTAATTGTTGGACCAGGCGCTGTCGTTTGTCTGGTTTTAGTGTGGTTCGGTGCGACAAAGCGCCTTTGCAGATCAGGCTTGACACTGAAAGAAAACTAAACGCTTCCTCGAGACAAAACGAATCACGGGCCAGGACAGCAAAATCGTACCAACGCTGCAAGCGCAATTCTGCCTCGCTGAGAAGGTGGTGGCGATATGCAATGTCAATCACTAATAGGTTGGTGTTGAGCGTTACTGGTCCAGGATTCGGGTTAGTGGCGATAGCCGGGAGATCGAGATACTCATTCAGGAGTTTCAAAGCGTCCAGTTCCTTTTCGGAGTAGACGTAATCCTCAGGCGGTCTCGCAAGTTGATAACCACGGTTCAGTAATCGCACTCGTTCATCCGCAGTCGTCGGTACCCTGAACCTTCCCTCATTCATCGTGAGCTGAATTCGACGATACCAATCGTAAACTGTCACTCGATCCGCAAGTGGTAACTCGCGGTCCATAACACGGTGAAGAGGCTGACCCTTGGATATATCCGGAAGATTAAGATGAAAACAGACGGCACTTACGACGCAGTCGGCCTCGGCAGTCGCTTTCCTTTCAGAGCGAACGAAAGGCAGTTTGCCGGAATAAAGAAAGCGCCAAATCGCCAGGGCCTCGTCAAACGAAGCAACGAGAGCGAGAAACTGCGCAAGGTCATTGAGTTCTGCCCAAAGCTCCGAGCGCGACGCATTTAACGCCCGCTTCAGTCCCGCGTTGAATTCCTTGTCGGTAAGGGTGGCCATGCTGATCGTGGACTAGCTCGTCATGGAGGGTGAATCTAGTCCGCAATTTACAGGAGTGTCAATTCAGCGCGACGCAGATCCAGAATTGCCTGTATCGCTTCTCTTTCACGGCGGCGACACGGGTTCGATTCCCGTACGGGACGCCAAAGCTATCACTTACAAAAGTCACGTTTCACCGCGCGTCCATTAACGCGCTGCCTTTCTGCGAATAGTCATAAGCGTCTCGAGTCGAGTCGGCTTTGCGAAACTCAAGAAAGTTTTTGTTGACAGTTTTTGATGCAAACCGTATGTTTCCCCTCGCCCGTCTGAAAATTGTGGTTTTTTCTTTCGGACTAGAACCAGTTCTCACACCACAGCTCAATATGTTTTGTGCAGTCATGCGTCTTCTCGCCGAGCCTCGGCGCTGACTCAAAGCACAAAATTTAATTTTACAAATTGCGACTCTAACCAGAGGAAGTCATCGTGAAAAGAACCTCCCTTCCCATCCTCCTAGGTGTTCTCTCTTTTTTGCTTCTGTCAACCTTCACCCTACATCGCGCCGCAGCCGACCACACAGCTCAACAGCAAACAGGCCAGGCTCCGGACCCGAACCTAACCGCACGCCCGAACAGAACTGTCGTTAATGACAACGGCACGATAACGACCGTTTCAGACGAGACGACCGACAGCGAATTTGTGCCGGGGGAGATGCTCGTCAGGTTTCGCAACGAGAATGATGCCTCCGACGCAGAACGCGGTATGAAGGACGCGCGCGGTCACCTCAAAATGGCCAATCCTCGCTTAAATGAGATCTTTGCGCGCTTTGGCGTAACTAACGGCCGGCGGTCATTCGCTCGCGCCCGGCTCAAGGCATTCGCTAAAGTCGTAAAGCTCACTACTCGCGCCGGCAACTTAAAAGAAGCTCTGGCCGCGTTGCGCGAACTGCCGGAAGTGGAATACGCAGAGCTGAATATGATCGTGCGTACACAGACTGCGCCGAACGATACCTACTACAGCAGCTCAGGCGCCTGGCGACAGTCCTTCCGCGATCTTTGGGGATTGCAGTCGATCAGAGCTGAAGCCGCGTGGGACACATCTCAGGGCGACGGTGTGATTGTTGCCGTGGTTGACACTGGTCTTGACTACAACCACGAAGACATCACGGGAAATGTTTGGTTGAACGACGGTGAGGTTGGCCTCGACGGCGTCGGTAATGACAAGCGGTCAAACGGTATCGACGATGACGGTAACGGACTGATCGATGACTGGCGTGGCTGGGACTTTGTGACCCTCGACGGAAACCCGGGCGACAACGACCCGATGGACGATCACGGTCATGGTACTCACGTCAGCGGCACGATTGCGGCGATGGGCAATAACGGGCTGGGTGTGATCGGCGTGGCGCCGCACGCCAAAATCATGGCTGTTAAAGGAGCCGACGTTAATGGCAGCGGCTCGATCGAGGATTTGTCTAACGCGATTATTTATGCTGCCGACAAAGGTGCTTCAGTAATCAATATAAGTTGGGGCGCTTCGGGACCCACACCGCAGACTTTGGTCGACGCGATTTCCTATGCCCACAACGTAAAAGGCGCGGTCGTGGTAGCTGGCGCCGGTAACGGTGACACTATATTTGGCGGCTCCGATGTAGGCACGCCGGTCAATGGTTTCTATCCGGCTTGTATTCGCGACGTGATAGCGGTCGCGGCAGTCAATTCTCTGGACGGGAGACCTGTGTTTTCAAATTTCGGCAACAAGATAGACGTGACGGCGCCTGGCGGTGGAGATACATCTACTACAAGTTTAGTGACGCAGCCTGATCGCAGCGTTCTGTCTTTGCGGAGCTCGCAGGCCGGCGAGGACATGACCGACTTAGGTCAACTGGTAGTGGGAACGAGATATTTGCGACAGCGCGGCACGAGCATGGCTTCGGCGCACGTCGCTGGAGTGGCCGCGTTGATTCGCTCGCTGCATCCTGACTTCTCGCCCGAGCAAGTGAGGCAAGTACTGAGACGAACCGCTGACGACCTCGGCGCGACAGGATTCGACACTCTATACGGTCATGGCCGGGTGAACGCAAGCCGTTCGCTAACCTTTGCGGCGCCGCTCGCGGCCCAGCTTGCCGGTCCTGTCGCGACCTTGACTGGTCTTTCGCAAGTTGATGTAACAGGTTCAGTTGGCGGCGCGAATCTCAGCAGTTGGCGCCTCGAGTATGGCGCCGGCACTGCGCCGTCTAGTTGGACATTGATTACTACGTCCAGCGCCACGATCAATGGCGGAACCCTCGCCACGTGGAATCTAACCGACATCAACGATGGCACTTACACGTTGCATCTCGTGGCCCAGGCCGTGACTGGTGAGATCTATGAAGATCGACTCACCGTCATTGTTGACGGACTAGTGATTACAGATCCCTCGCCACTCTCGCTTAGCATCACGCGCGGAGACCATGCAATTACTATTAGAGGAACTGTTGCATCCGCCAATTTTGCTCGCTATACGATTGGGATTCTCGCGCTCGGCAACGACACATCGGTCAGCAATTCGGCAATCACTTTAACCAACGGCGGATTGCAGCCGGTGCACGATGGTGTTTTGGGAACCTGGGACCCCACGGGCGCGGCGCCGGATACTTATGAAATCACTGTAACCGAATTACTCACGAACAATTCTTCGGTTTTTAAGAGCACCAGGATCGTTGTTGACTCGACCCTGCATCCCGGGTGGCCTGCCGATATCGGCCTGCTTAGTAACGGCAGATCTGGTGCTCTCATCTCACATCATGTCAACGCGGCAGACGTCGACGGGAATGGAACCAAGGAGATCATCCTTGGCTATAACAACAATGTAAGTGTTATCGACCATACCGGGGCGCAACTTCCGGGTTGGCCGCAAACAATCGATCCAACAAACAACGGAGCTCTTATTCAAATCAGTCCAGCCGTAGCTGATTTGGACGGCGACGGCTCGCCCGAGATTTTGGCAGCCAACAATCAGAACGTAATGTTTATCTGGAGTGCGAACGGCACGCTGCGGTCTGGTTGGCCCAAGATCATTGCGCCGTCCTTTACCCACATTGCGGTTGACGATCTGACGGGCGATGGTCAGAAAGAGATCATCCTCTCAGTTTTCGGGAGCGTGAGAGTCTTTGACGCGAACGGTGTTATGTTGCCGGGCTGGCCGTTTTCTACCATTTCGCCAAACACACCTCCAGCCATCGGCGATGTTGACGGCGACGGACAGAAAGAGATTGTGGTGGCCACAGGCAGAGGACCCACAAATCTTTACATGATCAAGGCAAATGGCGCTTTGATGCCGAATTGGCCCAAGGCAGTCAATCCGCAATTGTCTTCCACCGGCATTTCCTTTTCTTACCCCGTGTTAGGTGACCTTGATGGTGATGGCGCGATGGAATGCGTGATCGGGTCCACCAACGGATTTGTCTATGCTTTTCGGGCTAATGGCTCGCAGGTCCCGGGCTGGCCGCAGGCGACAAAGGCCGCCGTCGTAAATTCTCCCGTCATTGGCGATATCGACGGAGACGAACTGCCCGAGGTCGTCGCCGGGAACAACAGCATTTTCGAGAATGGTTCTCTCGCAAACTACCTGTTTGCGTGGCACGCCGATGGCACGATCCTGCCCAACTGGCCGGTAAAATATGATCGGGAAATCAATGCCAATAGCTTCGGTTACGGAGCCCCAGCCCTGGCGGACCTCGATCAGGACGACCGCGCGGACATCATTGTGTCGAGCGACACGACCCTTGGCGCCTTTGCTGCTCTCAACGCTTATAAGTTTGACGGTTCGAAGGTTCCCGGTTTTCCCAAACCAACTTTGGAAAGGGGCGCAGCCCGTAGCAACACGGTCGCTGTCGCAGATCTTGACGGCGATGGATTCATGGAGATGGCGTGGATCGATAGCCGTGCCCGGCTCTATATTTGGGATCTCTCAGCGCCGAGCACAGCGGTAGCTCCGTGGCCAATGTTCCAACATGATGAACGCCACACTGGTGCGAGCCGGAGCACCCTGGAAATGATTCCGCCAACGACGACGATCACATTACCAGGCAATGGCTCGCATGTCGCCGGGACCGTGAACGTTACAACTCAAGCTAGTGACAACATAGGGATTGTGAAGATCGAGCTTTACAAAGACAACATACTCGTCGGAAGTTCGACTCAGAGTACCTTCACCTTTGAATGGAACACCACCGCCGACGCAGATGGCCCACATACGTTGATGAGCAAGGCTTATGACGCCGCCGGAAATGTGGGGACTTCGCCGCCGGTTGTTATCGATGTTGATAACACGCCACCGGCTGCCGCCATTACCGCACCCAGCAACGGCGCAATTCTTTCCGGCAGTGAGGTGACGATTTCCGCAAACGCGAGCGACAACTCAGGCTTGCAGAAAGTAGATTTCTACTACGACAGTAACACGCTGATAGGAACGGCCACTTCGGCTCCGTTCACGATCAATTGGAATACTTCCGCAGTTCCCAGTGGCGACCATGCTCTTTACGCCGTCGCTACCGACACGGCAGGAAACAGCCACGCTTCGGCACCCGTGTCAGTTACCCTGGATAACGTCCCTCCGGTCGTCGCCTTCAACAATCCATCGAATGGGGCCGTGATAACCGGCATCGTTAGTTTGGCGGTGAATGCTACTGACGCAGTCGGCGTGCAGAAGGTCCAGTATTACCGGGAAAGCAGCGTTCTGCTCGGAACATCTTTGTCGGCGCCGTTTGATTTAAGTTGGGATTCGACCGCAGTGACCGAGGGGTCTCACACTTTATTTGCGGTGGCTACTGACCTCGCCGGCAATACGGCTACGTCCGCCACTATTTCGGTCACTGTCGATCGATCGCTGCCGGAAGTCTCGCTGACGACGCCTTCAAACGGTGCGCTGGTGGGAACGGCCGTCACGGTTTCAGCTACCGCCTCAGATAATACTGGAATTAGCAGGGTTGATTTCTATCGCGACGGCAATGTCCTGCTGGGCGCCGACAACACCTCGCCGTACAGCATCAGTTGGGATACCACTTCCACCTTTAGTGGAGCGCACACGCTCATCGCAGTGGCTACTGATCTGGCACGTAACACGAAGACTTCCACCGTCGTCAATGTCTCAGTGGACAATACTGCGCCCGTGGTCTCTTTCACCGCGCCGGCCAGCGCCGCTTTCGTCACCGGAACGTTCGCAGTTTCGGCGACAGCCACGGACAATGTCGCCATCAGCAAAGTAGAATTCTATAGAGACAATGACGTCTTGCTGACCACGCATACCAGTGCGCCTTACACTTTCAACTGGAATTCAACTACGGTGACCCAGGGCGCGCACATTCTGTACGCAATTGCCGAGGACACAGCTGGAAACCGCACCACTTCGTCAACGATTGCGATCACTGTCGACAACACTGCTCCGACGATTGCTATCACTAGTCCGGCCAACGGCGCCACAATTCAGCGAAATGCAATCCTGAACATCAATGCCAATGCCTCGGACAACTTTGGCGTGGTCAAGGTCGAGTTTTTTGTAGGCACTACATTGAGGTGTACGGTGACCTCGGCGCCTTACACCTGCGCGTGGCAGGTGCCAAATCAGAAAGGCAGCTTCAGTCTCAGGGCCACTGCTTATGATGTGGTGGGTAAGACCACAACACACACGATCAGCGTGAGTTCAAGGTAGCGTCTTACAGTTCGGGCGAAGGTGTCTCGTCGCTGTTGCGAGTGATGGAATTCCAAGCTGGTCCATCGCGCGCAGGCGTTCGGTCACTGACATCCTCTCTATCGCATGATTCAATCATGTCGTCACACCACCGTGAGGCTGATCCCGCAAGATGCAATTCGCGAAGAACGTTGATGTGACTTACCAGGTGTTTCATTTACTCGCCACGCGTCCATTAAGGGTCCAATAACGATCCCTTAGGCTTCTTTAGAATGCCTTACGGTGCTATCCATGCCGCAGGTTTCCTTTGAATTCCTGTAAATCGCTTCTCTTTCACGGCGGCGACACGGGTTCGATTCCCGTACGGGACGCCAATCATCGCAATCAGATCACTGGGACAATCGACGTAGAGGTGTGACAAACAAAGAGCGTCTTTAATATCTGGATAATGAGCTCTCCTTGGTCCTCACCGCGGAAGCTTTCGTTTCCGTTCTCAATTTCTTTTCCTTTCTCTAGCGTGACTGTAGTATTCGCACATGAAACTTACACGCCGCAAGTTCGTCCAAGATCTTGCATTTGGTACAACGTTATTAGGCGGCGGGGTTCGCTCGCCGGCAATCGCGAATTCCGCTCAACGCTCGTCCGGCGCTAAGCAATTGCGCCCCAATATAATCTTTATTCTCGCTGACGATTTAGGTTGGGGTGATCTCAGTTGTTACGGTCGACCCGACTACCGCACTCCCAATATCGATCTGCTGGCATTGCAGGGCACGAAATTCACCGATGCCTATTCGGCTTCCGCCGTTTGCACACCGTCGCGCTGTGGATACATCACCGGCCGGTATCCGGCGCGGTTCAGAATTGGTTTGGAAGAACCACTGGTTTCCACTAATTCTAATGTCGGTTTAGAGCCAAGCCATCAGACGATTGGATCGTTGCTCAAGCAGAGTGGTTACGAAACAGCACTGATCGGAAAGTGGCATCTTGGTTTTCGTCCTGAGTGGGGCCCAAACGCGCATGGCTTCGAGGAGTTCTTCG
>JAICGZ010000296.1 GCA_025922875.1 Pyrinomonadaceae bacterium | reverse complement strand
GTCAAGAACTTTTTGAGTAGACCTCGAGCGTGACGCCGAAGCGCCTGGTGTTGTGATGGTGTTTGGTTCGTTCTTTGACATGAGACTGTTAGTTTGGTTCTACCGCAGTTAGCGGTCCTCAAGTGATCAAGGCTGACGAGCGACGATCAATCATCTATGCGGTCATCCTCCATGAGGTTTGCTCCGCACTCTACTGAGCCAGGAAGTGACTGTGGAAACGCGGAGCGCGTGTCCCGCAGTCCTCACTTCCGCGATTACTTCCCTCGCGGCGGAGGCTCCTGGCGTTCAGTAGAGGCTGGCTGCCCAATGAAAGTGCTGCTGACTGCAAGTACGTGACCCGGATCTTAGGTCGGATTTTGCAACAAACTCAACTTGGAAGCGTGAAAACCCTCAAGGAGTCAGAATTGAGTATGGAATTTCCACAAATTCTAGATCTGCGACGACCTTTCGCTTATTTGGCACTGGTGCTCAGTATTCTTACGGCAGCTTCATTGTCGATGCAGGCGCAAGAAATTAAGGACCGGCAACTGACTCCAGCTTATGATTCCGCAACGATTCAGATGCCGGTGGAAATAGTCTCCATCCGATTAAATGACAAAGATGTTCTTCCGGGCGAGAAGATCAAGGGAGATGACAACTGGTTACGGGGTGTTTCCTTCACACTAAAGAATATTTCAGATCAGCCCATAACTTATGTGAACGTCGCATTTAAGTTCCCGCTGCCGAATGGCTTTGTTGTCGCCTCGGTTCTTACCCATGGAATTAATTGCTACCACGGCGGATTCAGAAGAGAACTTCCACCACCTGCCATTCAACCGGGTCAAACTCTGGACTTGGTGCTCACGAAACAGCGATATGATTCCTTCCTGTATGTTCTGGCCCAGGCAGATGCTCCGAGGAGTTTTGAGACAGCGCCTTACTTCGTTGACATGGTCTGTTTCGAAAAACAGCCGGACATAATCTGGCAAGGCGGCTTCCTCAAACGGCGTAATCCCGCCGAAGTCGGCAGATTCGATTCGTTCGAAAAATACGTTCTGCCTATCAAGCAGTAGAAACGAATGGCCCTTGGACCAACTCGCGGCATATTCTACTGATTTATCAAAATTTGGGGACCTCCTGCCGGCGTTATCGAACCGCCGCGAACCCGTACGTTTTGGAAGTTGTCAATATTCAGAGAACATCACATCTGATTTTTAGAATTAGTTCATCGCCGGTATGGTTAAGCACGTGTCATTGAGATACTTACTTCCTGCTTACCTTTTTGTTTACTTGCTGAGTGCCTTTGCGTGGCGTTCTTTTGTCGTATGGAAAAGAACCGGCATTAATCCAGTTGTCTTCAAGCGAACCGGCAGTGCACATGACTATATCGGCCGCATGTTCAAGCTGTTGTTTGCGCTCATTGTAGTTATCGTTCTGGTCTATTCGTTCTGGCCCAACGCTTATTTCGTGTTCATGCCTATCGACTGGCTCGAACGAACGTGGATTACAACTGCGGGCGCAATCCTGTTGGTTCTTTCGTTAATATGGACGCTGTTAGCACAAACTCAGATGGGCGAGTCCTGGCGGATAGGCATCGACCAGGAGCACCGAACAGCGCTGGTGCGAACAGGCGTCTTCGGTTTGTCGCGAAACCCGATCTTTCTTGGAATGATAATTACACTGGTGGGCCTTTTTCTTGTCACACCGAATGCGTTGACACTCCTTACGCTGGTGACGGGCGTAATGCTGATCGGAATTCAGGTACGGCTTGAAGAAGAGTTTCTTCTTAAATCACATGGGGAAGGCTACGCGCGTTATAAGCAAGAGGTACGTAGATGGTTTTAAGTTGGTTTTGCCCGAAAAGTCGGATTTCTCTGTGCACGCTGCGATCTTCAGTGTCTTCGCCTGAAGCGCGCACCGAGATGAATGTCCTGTTGGACCACCTCCTCGAGACTCAATCGAGCACTGGTCCAAAGAAAGCAATCGCCGTCGATCAGATCAACGAGATAAAGCTCCCAATCGAAGCGTGGATGTTTATCGGAATGGTCCTCGGAGCCACTGACTGCGAGAAGCCTCTGGCCGTGTCAGATCAAGACCAATGCCGGAGGCCATCTTATTGGCTTGTATGTCGCAGCTGTTACGAAACGAGAAACGATTGGTGCGACGACGTCTTTCCCGATGTATTGTTTGTGAGAAATGTCATACGGATCTCAAGCCACATAATTTGACAACGACGCCAATTCACCATCATGCAATCTGCATGTCCGATTGAATCATCGAAGTCATCTCATTCGTCAGGGCTTCGCGATTCTTGAACCAATCCCAAACCATCCCTGACGCTGGCGACTCGTTCGCGCCGGTGATTCTGCGCGTCAAGCGAAAACGATCGTTGGGGCTGGGATGCGTATCGTCCTCACTAGTCTCGCGATTCAGCGATTCCTCTATCTGCTCTTGCAAGTCGGGATTCTCCTGAACGGGCAGTTCGTAAAGATTCTGCAACGCGCGCCCTACGGCAACAGACTCGTCGATCTCTCTGGCAGCCAGGTGATGGAACTCGACACTTTTGCGCACAACGTGGGTCAATCCCTCCTCAAAGGCGAGTGATCCATACTGGAGCGCCGCTACACGATCGGCCAGCACCTCCTGCAACCGAGTCGCGCCGTGGCTAATGCGACGAAATATGAAGTGGTAGATTCGCAGGAACTGGAAGGCGATATTCCACGGGCGGGCCTGGTCAGTGGCGATCATCGCATGCGCAAACTTCATCATGTCATTGTTGACTCTAATCGCTACGTCGCCACCTGCTGTGTCGCGATGCGTAAAGTGCCCGTATTCGTGGGCCAGTACCGCGCGAAACCCGTTCTGCTTGAAATCGTTGAGTACGCCAATTCCAAGGATGAGTATCCGTTGCGCCTTGTCTTGTGAACGCTCTCTGAAAGTTCCTTTCTCATAGACAGCAACTTCAGTCCCCGGAGTGATTCTGATTTCATCCACAGGGCGGGTGTTAACAGTGGCCGCCACGGCGCGCGTCAGATCCCATAAGCCGGGTGCTTCATCGTATTTCAAACTTCTTCCTGGATCGATGCTTTCAACTTTAATGAATAGCGAACGAACCAGCGTGAAGATAGTGACCAATGCACCGATAGCCAGAATAGCAACGAGCTTGATCGGAATTCGTCCCAGCATCAGGAACGCATAGGTGATTGAAGCAGCAACGATTATCACGAGGAAGATCACCACAGGCAGCGAGATGTAATAGTAAAAGCCGGCGACATTTATGAGTTGTCGATAAAACCTCCTGAGAGTCAATTCTGATGCGGAAGTTGGGCTGTTGGGATTGGCCGCCTCGAGAGAAGTCAGAGTCTTTCGAGACATTAGTTTGCCGATTAGAAAGAGCGCTGTGAGACCAATAATCCATGCCCCGACAAGATAAAGGGAATAGATTAGGTACTGCCAAACTCTCGCTCGTGTTTGCACTCCCGAATCCAGAAACCCCTGCGCAATTTCCGGGGCGAGCCCAAGGCTCTGGGCCACCTTGATCTCCTGTTCAGCCGTTATCCATTTCTCATCATGAGCTGCAAGAATGGCATTGAAGAAATGTGTCGCCATTAGCTGCGGGTGGTTGGCGACCAGTTGCTCGGTCGTGCGACGAAAGTCATCGATCTTATCAAGCTCCATCGCGAGTTGCGCTTGCATCACCAGAGCGCCCACGTCGTTGCCGGCGGCCAAACGGTTGGCTTCTCTGATCAATTCGTACGCGTCCTGCTTTTGCTTTTTTGTTCCTTGCTTTCCAACACCGGGATAGGCGAGTGATTGAGCGAGACTGAGGAGGTTTTCAGGAGAGCGTCTGATTGCCAGGGCCTGCCGGTGAAAGGCAAATCCAGCCTCTGTCTTTCCGGTAGAAACCATACTACTTCCCAGACGGCGAAGTGCGGCGTCAAAATTAGGTGCTTCTTGATGAACTCTCTGGAACAGCTCTACAGCCCTATCGTGGTCTTCAGCGTCCATCGCTTCGGTAGCGGCCTTGAAATCGGCGACGCTCTGCGGCGCCAAAGTTTCGAGTTCTGCCCAAATAGTTTGCTCCTTTGCCATATCTCGGCCTTGTTGCGCGTACGTTGTTGAACCACTCAGAATCAAGAGAAGAAGCAGTAGGGAAGTTGTTTTGAACATGGGAGATGAAGTCCTTTCGGGTGGAATGAAGCTCGTTTGAGGTGTCGATGAATGTCAATGCGAGACGGATTAGTGAACTCGGCCGAAGAAACTGGATGATAACGAGGACTAATAATCCTTGACCGAGCGATGTTGTGTAAGTGCCGCGCTAGCGGTTAGGGCTTCTTTAGCTTCTTGCGAGCTTTATCGCAATTCCTTTCAAACCTGTGCCAAGCAGAAGCACGGTGGCTGGCTCGGGAATCGCGCCTCGAATTCACCGGTGTGAATGAGGCCGCGCCGTTGACTGTTACGACTAATCTCGAGGGCGCTACGGCAAGCTCGCCGACGTCCTCGTCGATATCGAACATAGCTTGATTCCCGAAAACAGTCACGGAAAAAAACAGTGCTTCGGGCTTTCGGTAAAATTCGCCAAAATAGACAGAGGCGGATCGCCAGGATCACCCGTAAACACTATGCTGATCGAGCACCAGCGGACAGAACACCGCCAACACAAACTTCTTACGCAGTGAGCTTTTTACTGTCCATTACCTCCTTTGCTCGTGAGAAAAGACGAGTTGAGATTCTACAACTCTACAACCAACTCCTATGCCAATGGTGTATTTGCAGAGCGACTCGGTTAACGACACCGTTTTTGGGTGCTGGAAGTATATCGTGTTTCATTTAGTAGACACTGAATGCTTCAGCTGTGAACATTTGAGGACGCAGATCCGGCGACTCCAGTTTGAAATTATCCTGGAATGGATTCAGGCCAATGGTACTTCGCAACTGCGGCCGAGCTTTGAGTTAGACGAGTTAGACGGGCTTTGCACGAAAAGTCTGATTCTCTGTGCAACCTCTGTGTCCTCTTTGTGGGTGTTTTTTACGAATGATCCTTAACCACAGAGCCAGAGAGGACACAGAGATTGCACAGAGAAGAAGTCCGATCAGGCAAAGCCAGTTAGACGCATACCAAAAATTTCAGTGGGTAAACACTAAAAACACATCCCAGGCCCATCGACTAACTTTTGCAGCCGGATCGTCCTGCACCTTAGCTCTGTAGCGAAACAGATTGCCATACTGATCCGCCGCCTTGGATAGTTTGTAATCGAGTTCAAGTCTTCTAAGACCCATGGCTTGCAAACTGAATAACTCCGCTGTCTCCGAGAATCCGTTGTGATTAACGTCTTGCCACAAGCGCAACGATGTGAATACCGTATCGCCTGGAGTTATTAATCCGTCGCCATTGCCTCCGTTACTTGGTTTGTCATATTCAGCCAAAGCTGAGAATCCGTTTCGTTGTTGGCCGGTTGGCGGAACCGGTTGAGGTGTGAAGTTACCAAACAGTTCTTGTCCATTATCGATCTTGCCGTTACCGTTGCGATCAAGCGCCAGCCAAGCGTCGTCAGAGTTTGATGTGGTCCAGGCAACACGCAAAGGCAAGCCGTTTGCCCTCATGTCAAAATTGACTCCTCCCGCCGCATCCGTCAGTTTGAAGCCGTTGCCGGAGATATCAATCAAAACAGGAGAAACGCAATTCGGATCGTCCGGATAACATTCGCAAGAATCCGTCGTGCCACCGTCGAACTTTATCGAGGGAGAGCACGGCGGGGGCGCTGGCTCTGGAATTGGAACGCATGGCAGATAATCACATGATGGAAATGGTTGTAATTTATCGCTGCTGCGGAAGTATCCGTCGGGACAGGGCTGCGGCGGCGGGGGAACGATGCCGGCGCGTTCACACGTCTGCTTGTAACAACAACCATTCTGCTCGTATTCATATGCCGACGCATTGCATTTCGGCTGACTCGGAATTGAGCAGTCTGCAGGACCAATCGCGTTAGGATCTGTGCAATAGGTACACGGCTGTGGTGAAGGCGTTGGAGTAGGTGTCGGGGTAGGTGCTGGACCAAAGCCACAGTCATAGACCTTAATCGTTTGACAGAAATACGAGACTACCCCCGCGATACATTCCGTCTTGCCGAATTCCAGCTCCATGCAAACACCCTTTATCTGGTCAGGTGAGGGTCGATTTTGAATTCTGCATGAGGGCCTCTGCTGATTGTCATAGCAAACATATCCAGTCCAAGGTATGACCGGGGTACATTCAGGAAACTGGCATGTCACAAGCGGCAGCGCCGCTGAGGGCTCAGCGGTGATCACACTGTCCGAGGGCAAAAAATTAGCCGACATAAATGCCGGCTGCTTAAACCTCAACAAGCTTTTCGATCGCAGGCCCTCGTTAATCGATCGATCTCTTGGCCCTGATCGCGCTTTGGGCGACGGCGGCTTGTCGTTTAAGGTTGCTTGTCGCCTCTCCGGAGGATACGGTTTGGTTCCGAAGTAACCTGTACCATCGCCAAAACTGAGCAACTGAATTTCAGCAGTGAACTTAGTCGATTGGGGCCAGCGCTTCTCACGCACGCCTTGCTCCCAAACCGGTACCTCACCCAATCTCAAAATTTGTGTCTCACCTGGCTTAATGGGAATATCATCGCTGGTCGCTTTGGTGACAATGCTGCCCAATTCGGCTCGCCCGTAGGTGAGCGGGTACATTAGCTCCGCACCATCTTCGCTGTCCCTCACGTTAGTGCCTAACATTATATAGAGGAAGTAAATGGGTTTGTCTCCTGTGTTGGTCACTTCAAGTTCAAACTCTCTAAGCCATTTTTCATTCTTCAGGTCCTTAAACGATTCTTCCTTCTCCTTTTTGATTTTGATCTTGATCGGAATATGCGCCGGTATCTTGTTCTCAAAGACTCTGTCCTGCAATGCGGCGCTGCTTGACGGACGCGAGGCGATGATTAGAACGCTAACAACCGAAAGGACAAGTGCTGCGGCCAGAGTTTTCGCCAGTGCGTTGGGATTGTTTGCTGAGGTATTCATGAGGTGCACTCCTCCTCTCCAAGACTCGTGGTGAGTTGGACGTGTTTGCGGCGGAAAGATCAAGGCAACAGCGCTCTTAAACTACACTTACACTCCAATGTCAAGCTTTTCGCAAAAGCCCAAGCGAAAGCTTGCACTGGTTTTCCCCGAAAGTACTCAAATCCATTTGGGGATCTTTTGTGAGAAAACTTTTTCGCGCAAAGGCGCAAAGGAAGCCTTAGAACGCGGCAGCGCTTTGCTGCCTTTGTATCTTTGCGCGAAACACCGTCTCGGTAAAGATGTTGTTGCCACCTTCAACTCATCGATTGTCAATTGTCGTGCCCAGAGTTTTAAGCATATCAACCTGAAGCGTCTGTACAGTCTTACCCTCGTTCCCGCTGATCTGGTAAACGAGGATAGTGGCGTCCGGTTCGCTCGGGATAACTGACGAAAGCCGCCACCGTTCCGGATACAGAGTTGCAGCCTCGTTGAGCAAGTTCTCGTGCTCGCCACATTTCCCTTTTGGACACCGTTGTGTAACGACGATAGAGACGGGAATTGAATCCAGTACCGTCATTATTTGTTCAGGTGTGTGATATTTCAGCTGGTATTTGTCGCCCATCAGGGTCTGCGTTGCCAACAGTTTGCTGGCCCGCACAACATAATGGTCAGGTCGGTGGTCGCGCATTACAAATTCCGCTGTAAGCATTCCCTCTCCTTCGGCGTCGGCAGAAACAAGAACCGCCCCATTATGTGCAAGGCCAGAAGAGATAACTGCGTCAGCAGCTTTTACGTACGCACTGGTCTTCTTCAGAGGCACACCAAACGTAGAAGCCAGGTGTACACCGACGAGTAGAGATAACGCCGCCACGGTAAGTGCTGTTCGCTTACGTAAGAAGGAGTGCAGGTACTGGAGTGAGGGCCGCGACAGTAACATCAAGGCAGGTGCGGCGGGCAGGAAATAACGCAGGTAGACACGGTGAGTAACACAGTGAAAAACGAATAGTGCCAGGACCATTGCCGCAGCAACCACATAGAGCGAGCTGCCGTTCTCCGGTCGTCTGCGGAAGTTCAAACGCATTAATACACTGCCGAATACCGCAAGAACAAACACTACGGGACCAGCCACAACAATCAGGTTTTTTGTATTCCCCGCAAGCACGGCCATAAGTGTCGGAGTACGGCTACCCAACTCGCTTGCAGCCATCCCAAGATGACGCATTGTCAGATACCATGGACCAGCAATGACGAGCACAACAGC
>JAICGZ010000295.1 GCA_025922875.1 Pyrinomonadaceae bacterium | reverse complement strand
GTCATCAACGACAACGGCGGCACGGCGACGGCAGCCAACTTCACGCTTGACTCAGGTGGTTCGAACGATACACCTGATAACTTCCCGGGCGCGGAAGCTCCAGGCACTGAAGTAACGCTCGATGCCGGCGCTTACAACGTCACCGAGACTGGACCATCAGGCTACACCGCCAGCTTCTCGGCTGACTGCTCCGGATCCATTGCCAACGGTCAGACCAAGACCTGCACAGTCACCAACAACGATCAGGCAGCAAAACTGATCGTCATCAAACACGTCATCAACGACAACGGCGGCACGGCGACGGCAGCCAACTTCACGCTTGACTCAGGTGGTTCGAACGATACACCTGATAACTTCCCGGGCGCGGAAGCTCCAGGCACCGAGGTAACACTCGACGCCGGCGCCTACAACGTCACCGAGACTGGACCAGCGGGTTACGCCGCCAGTTTCTCGGCTGACTGCTCCGGCTCTATCGCGAATGGACAGATGAAGACTTGTACCGTCACGAACAACGACATCTCGCCGACCTTGCGAGTCATCAAGGACATTGTTCCGGATACGGACGGTGGTCTGTTCAACCTGAGGATTGACGGAGTCGTAGCTGGAACCGGCGCTGACGTCGGCGATAACGGAACTACCGGCTTTGTACCTGTCAATGCCGGCAACCACACGGTTAGTGAAACGGCAGGCACTGGAACAACACTTTCCGATTACGTTAGCGTCATCGGAGGAGACTGCGCAGCGAATGGCGCCGTTTCATTAGCTTTAGCTCAAAACAAAACCTGCACCATCACCAACACCAAGAAAGGCATGGCCCAGATCGTGAAGACGGTGAGCGGACTGCCACCCGCGGCAGGTCAGAGTTTCACCTTCGAGATTCGGCAAGGAGCCTCGACTGTCGCTGACGGCACGGTTCTGGAAACGAAGACCACTGATGCGAACGGTAACCTGAACTTTACCACCAAGCTCATTCCGGGTCAGACGTATCAGATGTGCGAGTGGGTGTTCCCGGGATGGAACACGAACCTCGCTGGTGATGGACCGCTGTTTGTTCCGAACAGCATCGTCCCGCCGGCGCTTCCAAACCCGAACGTCAATAATCTGACCGTCTGCACAGACTTCACTGTGCAGCCGGGCCAGACAAGAACGTTCACCGTAAACAATTCGCCGCCGCCAGGTGGACGCGCGTTAACGATTGGGTTCTGGAAGAACTGGGCATCCTGCTCAAACTCAAACGGCAAGGGCCAGAAACCTATGCTCGACCTGGCGCTTGGCATTGCCACTGCGATGACGACCAACCCGCCGGATGGGCTCGTCGGATCTGCGCAGAACCCCGGTGCGCTCTGGCCGAACTATGCGTCGATCTGGTACCTGGTGTTGAAGGGTCATCCGGCAAGTACGGAGGATGACATCCGGCCCGCGCCGGATTGTACAAAAGCTGTGAACTTGCTGAACAAGTCGACCGCCGACGGCAAGAAGAAGATGGCAAACGATCCGCTCTTCAATATGACGGCCCAATTGATAGCTGCCCAACTGAATCGGTTCATGGGCGCAGGCATTAATGGGACCACCATAATGAATATCGATCGCGCCGTGTTACTGAACGGCAAGTACAAGTTCAACGGACTCACGTACAGCCCGAAGCTGACCACGGCAGACGCCAACACCGCGAACTGTCTGGCGATCCAGCTCGACAACTACAACAACGGCAATCCGGTTAGTCTATGTCCATAGCGGCAGCCTGCGCAGGCAGGCGAACGCGTAAAGCCTGGGGCGCCAGCTCCAGGCTTTATGCGAGGGGAGCCAATAACACGAAGTCGCCGGAAACCCATTCCGGCGACCTTTTTCTTTGTGCATTCCGTGGTAAGCTCGCCCCGGCATTTCTGACCGAAACGTTTTCACGCATTGCGACCATAACAAGTATCTGCGTTTCACTTGAACCCGACATTGAAGAAAATATATCTCGCGCAAAGGCGCACAGCGCTGCCGCGTTTCTAAAAGTTTCTTTAAACCCTGAAAGGAGAACCCATGGCTTGTAAGCCTTTCTCGATTACCCTCGCAGTTTTAGCCCCCGATAACAAACGGCAGATTTCCTTCGGTATTACTAAAGGTTGTATCTCTGATGACGAGGCTTTTTATGTATTGAATTTCGTACTGCGTGATTTGGTGAATGGCGAGTTTCAGGACCGCGTCAGGCTTCACGTGGAAGTCGGAGATACAGACAGCGACAAGGCTCAGCGAATGATCGACCGTGGCTTAACCATGACGCAGTTGAACTGGCTTCAGGGCCCGGTGACTTCGAAGACCAAGTCGTTGCAGCCAGGTACAACTTCCAATCCGGCTGCTGAAAAGACGCTTGCTAACATCGTCAACAAGTAACTCAATAGCGAAAACCAGATAACGTTTTTACCCAGACTGCCCACATGCCAAGTCACAACCAAATGTGACTAATGCACGGCGCATAGGACTCGCGTGTCAATATTCGGACGAAGAAAACTGTTCGCTGCTTTATTTATCCCGCTGACGCTCTTCATCGTTGCCGGTGTGGACCAGGGAGTTCTTGCGCAAACTGCGACGGACACAAAAGGAGAGTGCACGCAGATTCCGCTTCTGTATCAACTCGCGAACTACAAAGTTGAAAACATCACTATCAAACCGTTGTTCAAGTTTCTTCCCGGAGGACCACAACTGCAGCAGGCGTTAGCCGCAGCGATTGCAAAGCAGCCACGCAATCCAACAGGGGAGCAGCGATTCGACACGGTCGAAGTTTCGCGGCTCGAAGCCGACTTGAATCATGAATTGTTTCTATTGACTCTCAGCGGTCAGACGGGCCTGATATATGGTCGCCACCGCCTTATCAATTGCGACGAACAAGCGCGGACGCTGGACATTCAATATCAAACGCTCATCATAGCGCGCCCGTCGTATCTTACGACCAGTTACGAAGCTAACGCTCGCAGGGAAAAAAACAAAGAAGCGAATGGAAAAATCGAGGAGGATCGCACAAACCTGTCAGTGGTCCCTTTTGCTGGTTATAACCGTTCGCGATCGATCTACGGGGGCGCCGAAGTCACCTACGATTCGAATACGGCGATGGTTCGCAAGCTTGAGTTGAATACTTCGGGTTCAGGATCCAGTGCGGTAGTTCAAGCAGATGCAACCGGTTCGAAAGAGTTTTCGTCTGGACCATTCAGCTATGCGGAATGGAAGGCCGCTTACCGTTTTTCAAACATTCCGACCGACGGATTCGAGCTTAAGGACGGCACGGTCGCCGCTCGCGTGTTTGCGGCAACACGTCCGATTGGACCACGCAAGCTATTCTTTCGCTTCGGGGCGAGTGTCGAAGGCGGTAACAGGCAATCAGACGTGCCGCAAACAGTCGCGGAGACTGCGACAGTCATCTCGTCCGGCTACGGAGCGCTCAAGCTATACGCTGGAGCGTCACTGACAAGCCGCAAGCAAGATTGGAAAGCTTCGTATGGTTTGCAGCTTGGAAACGATGGCGACGATTTCGGAGTGGATTATCGCAAACACATTTTTGACGCTGCCTATCGCCTTCGATTTCTGCCCGCTCCATACAAACCGTTTCAGCTGGATGCGCAATTCACTGCCGGGTCGCTTAGCAACGTTTCGGCTATTCCTGTCGGCGAACGTTTCTTCGGTGGAAACGCCGAGCAGGAGTTTATTCAGGGCGACTCCTGGCGCATTCGCAGTAATCCATTCATTCGCAGTTTTCCTCAGAACCGCTTGAATGGATCGGACGGCGCGATTGCAGTCGGGGGCGATCGGTTTGTTTCCATAAACCTTACTGTCGCTCAAACTGTTTGGCAGAAACGACTGATCCCCGCGGAGATTGCACAGGATCCGGATGTAAACACAGGTCTGGGTGGTCAACTGCTGTCCGCTCGCTTGTACCTGAGAGAACAAGCTGTCCAGGGCTCCCTCGAAATCTTGCAGCTTGAAGATCAGGTGGGCTGTATCGATGAAAGTTCCGATCGACATTGCCTCACGCCTGTCGTTAACCAACTCAAAAGTAGTTTAACGAAACTCCTTTCAGAAGCCGGCAATAACGACGACTTGAAACAAGCGATCAATGCATTTACCGATGGTGACAATGGCGATGCTCTCCAAAATCTTGAGGACGCGATGAGTTCCGCTAAATTGGATCCTGAGGCTCTGAATAAACCGCTGGAAGACGCGGCTGCACTGGCGGCTATTCAGAGCAATCCGGTCGAAGGAAATGTGAGCCTGATAACGACGGATGATTTCGGTGATCCTGACGACCCGGACGACGATATGGTTTCGCTACTCACGGTTATTCAGCAGCTCATCACGAAATTAAACGAACAACTCACGACACCGAATTTTGCCGAGCGCAGAAAAGAGCTACAACAGATTAGTGCTGAATTCGAAAACGCCAGGGGGGTGCTACGCACAAAGTGGAACTCAGTCGACTTGCTGCGGGCGTACCAGGCGGATGAGATTCAGAAAGCCAAAGACGCATTGGACCAACCGTCCGCTTCTAACCGGAAGCTGGATGAAATACTGACGCATGTACGTACGTTGCTCAAACCTGAACGGGATCGAGTTCGAAGCGAATTAGATCAGTTGAAACTCCGGCTCTCGCAACTCGCTGAAACCGATCCCGAAGTAATCCTAATCAGGCAGAAGCGCGAGACGTTGCTTGAATATCGCGACCTGCTCGACGCGGCGGATACTTACGCTGAAAAAGCCCGGAGTGCTTATAGTTCGGCAAACGATTCTTTCGAGGCGAAGGACTTTTACGGAGTCAAGATCGATCTCGAAAGACTGAATGTAGGGTTTGGCGGGTTGCTGGCCTATGTAACCGGGCTGAGAGAGAGCATTCGCGATTTGTGCCGGCCGTTACTCGATCGCGGACTCGCCGCTGTGGTAACGCAACTTGATGCAGACGTCAGTGAAGCTGTCATGATTCAAAAGAATGTCAAGGCTGCTTACGGTAAATTGCGAGTGCCAAAGGCAGAGGCGAAAGCGAATGAAACGGTTACGTATGTGGGCCGTGTTTTGGAAGTGTTTTTCCGTGAGGCGAACCTTGTGGCCGTTAGCCCTGTTGTGATGTTCGATGCGGCGCGCCTGCGCGTGCTGGACGCGCCGGACACAAAGCGCTTTCGTTATGGGATCGGCGCCGGCATGCGCTTCAGCCTCATCAACGTCGACTTCACCGCCGGTTATTCCTTCAACCCCAACCGCCGCCCAATCGAGCCCCGCGGAGCGTTTGTTCTACGGATGGATATAAACGATCTGTTCTAAATCCACGGTGCATTGCTTCCAGCCTGCGAAGCAGGCGCAAGCATAAAGCCTGGGGTGGAGCGAGCTTTGCGAGCGTAACCCCAGGTCAACGTAATTAGAAAAATTTCAGCCCGCGAATGCGGGCGACAGACCATCCATCCTGGCCAAATAAAAGCGAATGGACTGCCGCCCATTTCATGGGCTCGCAATTCTATTGATGATTAATTCCTGGGGCTTGCGCCCCAGGCTTTATGCTGCCGCCTGCTCCGCAGGCTAAGCGCGCAAATCTGCGGCAGAAATTCAGTTGACGTGAATAAATTAAGGGCCTTAGTATCTGAACCAGCGGCTACAGCGGATACCTGAGTCGCCGCCCTCCTCTAGTCCAATCCCGTGCAGACCCGCGCGAATCTCGGCTAGTTATCAGGAGTTCTCAAACGCACGCATTCCGGCGTTCGACTTACCCTTTGGCAGTCCCACTGCAATCTGCCATCTCCCAGAAGAGGAAACAACATGAGTGCACAACCTGAAGTTTGGCGTGTGAGTACGGTTGAAGGAGTTTTCGAAACCGACCTCGACACGCTCAGACAATGGATCCTGGAAGGGTGCGTTCTACCCACCGATAAAGTCAGCAAAGGCAACTTGAACTGGATCGACGCGGGTCGCGTCCCAAAACTCAAAGCCGCATTCAACGGAGAGACGACGCCCGTTCCGGAGCCCGTGACTAACTCATTTGAAGCTTTCGTAGAATCCAGCTCCGCTTATCCCGGACCATCAACCACCAGCGTAGAACCGCCAAGAGTTTCGACCGCACCCGCTACAACTGCTTGTCACAACCATCCGGAAGCGGAGCCGGAGTATGTGTGTCGAATGTGCGGTGGACTTTTCTGCAAACAATGCACCAGGTTCGTTAGCGGGAAGGTTCCTGTTTGTCCGTTGTGTGGCGACCTGTGCCGAGAGTATCGCGCAGTAACAGAAAAGACGGCGCGTGCTGAGTTTCAAGGTTCCGGCTTCGGCATGGAGGATTTCGTTCGCGCAATTCGTTATCCGTTGCAACACAAGGTTGCACTGCTGAGCGGTGCTCTGATCTATGCATTCCTTTTGCTCGCCGGCTTTCGCGGTAGCGTAGTAGCGTGGGTAGTTCTGTTTGGGTGTATCTCACACGTCATCAGCCAGGTTGCGTGGGGCAGGCTTAATCGTAGCTTCATGCCTGATTTCAGCGCCTTCTCACTTTGGGACGACCTCGTTGTTCCAGTGTTTCTCGGAATAGGAATCATGATCGTTTCCTGGGGCCCTGTCATCGCACTTGTGGTCGCATTGATGTTTGGTGTTCTAAGCGGTGGCGGCGTGGAAGCTTCATCTGTGGCAGGTGGAGACCAGTTTGCGGAGTCGCTCACGCAGGAGGACCTTGCGGTGCTCACCGATCCCGAGGCTGATCCGAAAAAACTGGAAGAAGCAAACAAGAAGCTGCAAGCGACGCGACCCGGAGCGCAGATCGCACACGAAGCGGAACACTCTAAAGAGGAGGCGAGTGATCCTGCCGGTGTTTTCAGAGACTTATTGCCGTATCTTGGCGCCGGGATATCTATAGCCCTCTTGTTCTTATTATTTATTGGGTGGGGGCTGTTCTATTACCCGATGGCTCTTACCGTTGCAGGCTACACACAAAGCTTCGGTTCGGTACTAAATCCTCTTGTAGGATTAGACACTATTCGACGCATGGGAACTACTTACTTCAAAGCGTTCGGAATGGTAGCGATGGTCCACGTT
Organism: Pyrinomonadaceae bacterium; assembly: GCA_025922875.1. Classification (GTDB taxonomy): domain Bacteria; phylum Acidobacteriota; class Blastocatellia; order Pyrinomonadales; family Pyrinomonadaceae; genus PSRF01. The sequence continues at coordinate 1,239 of JAICGZ010000295.1, read as the reverse complement.
GTCGCATTTGTAGTTGGCGTGATCGTGTCTGTCATAACCTCACCTCTGACACTTCCATTTATGGGAAATTTGGCCGGCAACTTTATCAATGCGACATTCACGTTCTACTTCAATCTCGTAGTCGCTTGCATTCTCGGCCTATCACTCTTCAAGTGCGCGGATCGTTTGGGAATTAACGTGGATTGAAAAAGTCACACGGACTTACGTGATTTCGAATCATCATGTAAATCATGTCTAATCCTGAAATCCTGTAAACAATCGTTTGGGCCTATGCTCGAAAGATAGCTTCACAGGATAAACATGATTTACACTCGGAATGGAGCGGACCACATTGCGTCCTTTCATGGCAATCACTTACCCCTTTGCCACCGGGCATGCCATCACCGATGGGAAGGCGGCGATCATTCGCCCGATGTTCAACAATGTCGCGATGTGGCCGGCAGGCTCGATGTTTTCAAACGCTAAAGATCTATCGCGCTGGGTAATAGCTTTCATGAACGAAGGACGACTGGAAGGCAAGCAAGTGCTGTCAACATCGCTCGTGAATAAGATGGTCCAACATCACGTGCCGGTGCCTGGTGAGACTGACTCGTATTACGCCTACGGGTTAACAGTTTTCAAGTATCAGGACCTCGAGTTTGTAGGTCACGGCGGGTTCAGTCGCGGTTACGGGTCGATGATCCAGATGGCGCCGTCGCGCAAGTTCGCAGTCATAGTGTTGACGAACAAGAGCGGCGAGGCTATGAGGAAGAGTTTGAACAAGGCGACGGAGCTCGCACTCGGGTTAAAGGACGATGAGTCACAAAAACCCTCGCCTGTCGCCCCTCTCACAGATTCAGAGATGAACGAATACGCCGGAACCTATTCGCACGCGCCACAGACATGGGAAGTCTCTGTCAAAGACGGCAAACTCTTTGTCAAGTACGACGGCAAAGAATACGCGCTTGACGAAAAGCGGAGATCGAAAGTTTACTTTCGGCGCTCAAAACGAGAACGAGCTGGTCTTCGTACGTGGTAAGAACGGAAAAATCGATTTTCTCTTCACCGAACTTTACAGCGCGAAACGGGTCAAAGCCTGACTTTAAGCCACAAAAAGGCACAAAAAGAACAAAGAGACTTGCCGTTGGCCTTTTGGGCTTTTTGTGGGCGTCCTTGTTGTCTCCCATGTTGTGACTGGCGCGAAGGAGTGATATAAAACGCGGCACGCAAGGAGGACAAACAGATGCTGAGTTTTATTTG
>JAICGZ010000294.1 GCA_025922875.1 Pyrinomonadaceae bacterium | reverse complement strand
CACTGTGATCGCACCGGCGACTGCACCCGACACTAAGATCAATGCGATCGAGCGGCTTGGTGGGAGGGTCATCAAAGTTTCGTTTGAAGCGTGGTGGCGAGCGTTTGAAGAGCGTGCGTATCCGGGTGTCGATGGCACATTTATTCACGCGTTTGACGACGGGGACGTGATGGCCGGCAACGGAACGATTGCGTTGGAGATCCTGGAAGACTTGCCTGATCCGGATGCAGTTGTAATTCCCTGGGGTGGTGGCGGACTCACCTGCGGAATCGCGACTGCGCTCCGTCAACTACGTCCCGCGTGTAAGATCTTTGCGGCTGAAGTAGCCACCGCCGCGCCGCTCACCGCATCGCTCGCTGCCGGCGCTCCAACGCAAGTTGATTACATCGCGTCGTGGGTCGATGGTATTGGCGCAAAGGCCGTCTTCCCGCAAATGTTCGAACGCGCCCGCGCGTTGATCGACGGCTCACTCGTCGCAGGTCTGGATTCCGTCGCCAACGCCTTGCGCCTCATGGTCCAACACAACCACATCGTCGCCGAAGGCGCCGGCGCCGTCCCCGTGGCCTGCGCATTATCTGGCGACGCCGGAACAGGAAAGATCGTTTGTATCGTTTCGGGCGGAAACATCGATAGATCGAAACTAGCGCGTATACTTAACGGCTAAACTCTAAAAACTACATCTTAAACTGCGGTAGTGATGCAGTTTAGAGTTCAAGCGGCTTTGCCCGAATAGTCTGATTTCTGTGCAATCTCTGTGTTTTCTGTGTCTCTGTGGTTGTTTTTTCTCAGCCATATTGAACCAAAGAGACACAGAGACACAGAGACACAGAGACACAGAGAACACAGAGATTGCACAGAGAAGCGCGGACTCCGATGGCTGTGACTGGTTTCGTCATAGACCGGATATCGAAGATCGTATCGGTCCGCATCGGTATTTTGGTCTCGATATCCTGATAGCCGACTGCCTCGAAGTTAAGGATCTGGCCTCGTCTGATTACCAACGTCACCGCTCCGGGTATCTTTCCATCGTCAACGAACGACTGCAGGCGTAGGCCCATTTTCGATCGAGTCTGCGCGTTACTTTCAGGGATGAGGAAAAGAAGTAAAGCAACGAGGGCGGCTAAGGATGTCTTAGTCATATTGATTATGTTGAAACTGCGCGGTGGACCTTTTGACGCAACGTCCCCTTCGCAGGCTGCCTAGCGTGACGGCGACAAACTAATTTACAATAGCCGGCGCTTCGTCAGAACCCAAAACAGCCTCCCCCGGATTGATGCCTTGTCGTTCCCCGCGCGCAAAATCATCGGCCGGTATGAAATCTGCTCCCAACTCGGTGCGGGCGGTATGGGTGAAGTTTACCTGGCTCACGACACCAAACTCGATCGTAAAGTTGCGCTGAAGGTCCTTCACACGGATGTTGTAGAGGATAAGAGCGGCGATCGCGTGCGACGCTTCGAGCAGGAAGCGAAAGCGGCCTCAGCACTCAACCATCCAAACATTCTCACGATCTACGAAATCGATGAGATCGATTCAGCGCCATTCATTGCAACTGAGTTTGTCGACGGCGAGACACTGCGCGATCGAATCAGGAAAGCGCCGTTGAAACCAGGCGACGCACTCGACGTCGGGATTCAAATCGCCAGCGCTCTTTGTGCGACTCACAGCGTGGGCATCATTCATCGCGATATCAAGCCTGACAATATCATGCTGCGTCGCGACGGCATCGTTAAAGTTCTGGATTTTGGTCTCGCAAAACTAACTCGAGAAAAGGCAACGTCTAAAACCGATTCGCTCGCACCCACTCAGAATTTTATCAACACGGCGGTGGGCATCGTCCTCGGCACGGCTCACTACATGTCGCCCGAACAAGCCAGGGGATTTGAAGTAGACCACCGCACCGACATTTGGAGCCTGGGCTGTGTGCTTTATGAAATGATTGCGGGCACCCGCCCGTTTTCTGGTCCAACAACAATAGACATCATGTCGGGAATTCTGGATCGTGAACCCGAATCGCTCCTGCCTCATTTGTCCGAAGGACCTCGCGAGCTCGATCGCGTCGTCGGGCGCGCACTTCGGAAGAATCGCGAGGAGCGCTACCAGTCAGTGCAGGACTTGCTCATCGATCTCAAAGACTTGAAAAGAGAGATCGAGACGCCGTCATCACAACGAGTCTTCACCTCGAGATTATCAGCCTCGATATCGACAGAGTCTGTACCGGAGAAGTCGATCGCCGTCCTTTACTTCGAAAACATGAATGCGGAGAAGGACAGCGATTACTTCTGCGCCGGCATGACGGAAGACATCATCACCGACCTCTCGAAGATCAAGGAATTGAAAGTAGTCTCGCGCACCGACGTATTTCCCTTCCGTAACAAGGAGGTGAATACGCGGCAGGTCGGTGAAGCGCTGCGCGTAAATTACATACTCGAAGGAAGCGTGCGGAAGGCGGGTAATCGAATTCGCATCACCGCGCAGCTCATCAGTGTGCGCGACGGCTATCATCTTTGGGCCGAGCGCTTCGATCGTTTAGTTGAAGACATATTCGATCTGCAAAATGAAGTCTCGCAAAAGATCGTAGATGCGCTGAAGATCTCGCTCTCGGACACTGAGCGGCAACTGCTGACGCGGAAACCGACCGACGATCTGAGAGCCTACGATTTTTACATGCGCGGCCGGGAGCTGCTTTATTTGAAGGGCCGGCGAAATACCGACAGCGCGATCGAGATGTTTCAAAACGCGGTTGCGATCGATTCAAGTTTTGCGTCCTCTTACGCGGGTCTCGCCGAAGCATGCTCGTCAATGTACGAATGGTACGACGGCAATTCTTCGTGGCTGAGCAAGGCAATCGAGATGAACGAGAAAGCCCTTGCTTTGGAGCCGACGTTGTTGGACGCCAAGTTTGGCATCGCGATGGTCTATTTTCATCACCGCAGATTCGCCGAATCGAAGCGAAGCATCGAAGAGATTCTCAAGGAGAACTCCGAATACTATCCGGGCTATCTGCGGCTCGGAATGATCGCCGAACTGTCAAACGATCTCGAGGGTGCTTTGAAGTGTTACCGTCGTGCGGCGGAGCTTAAACCGTACGATGAGGATTCCTGGGGTTATCTCGCAGGAATTTATCGAAAGCTGGGGAACGTTCCGGCCGCGGAGAAAGCGGCGCTGAAAGTTATCGAGATCACTTCACGCAAGCTCGAAGCGAGCCTCGACGATATCATCGTCATGAGCCGGCTTGCCGAAGCATACGCTCGGTTTGGAAGTAAAGAAGAGGCGAATGCGACGTTGAGGCGTGTGTTGGAGCTGGAGCCGAACGACGGTTTGGCGGTCTACAACTGTTCCTGCACTTACGCGCTTCTCGGAGAAAAACAAGCGTCACTGATTCTGTTGCGACGCGCGTATGAGAGTGGATTCAAAACGGTCGCGCACTGGGCCAGAACGGATAATGCCTTCGATTCAATGCGCGGTGATCAGGAGTTCGAACAATTATTAATTGAGATGCAGTGATAAAGGAGAATAATCAATGCCAAAGTACGTTATTGAGCGAGTAGTGCCGGGAGCGAGCAAGTTGTCGCCGGCGGAGCTGAAGACGATGTCGCAACGATCGTGCAGTGTCCTGAATGAGTTGGGACCGCAGATTCAGTGGGTTCACAGTTATGTCACTGACAACAAGCTTTATTGCGTCTATGTCGCACCGAACGAGGAAGTGATTCGCGAGCACGCGCGCCGGGGCGGTTTTCCGGCGAATCACGTTGCGCAAGTCAAAACCATGATCGATCCCACAACTTCCGAGGAATGATGGTCGATAGATCAAGTCCGCGAAGCGGACGGCAGCATATAGCCTCGGGCGTAAGCCCCAGGTCAGGTTTATCAATTAACGGGGAACCCGTGAAACGGGTGATAGCTGTCACCCGCTTCGCGGGTTTGATAATTTAATGCATAGTTCCCTGGGGCTTACGCTCCAGGCTATATGCTTTCGTCCGCTACGCGGACTGATATCTGCATGAAGGTTGAGTTACAGTTGCCGTTCTTTGAAGAAGCCACCGAGTGGCTCAACCGGCAAACTACAACCCGCGAAATTAAAGGCCATCCCACCCTCGTTCACTTCTGGTCCATCAGCTCCGAAGCGTCTAAAACCAATGTGGCCCAGATAGCTGAATTGCGCGATCAACGAAAACGCGAAGGACTGCGTGTCGTGGCCATACACGTTCCGCAATCCGAGGCCGAGAAAGATCCACGAGTGGTCCGCGACGCGATTGCGCGTCTCAATCTCACAGAACCCTGCGCACTCGATAACAAGCACGCGCTGAGTAAAACCCTCCTCAACGGGCCCGACCAAATCCCAGCGTACAATCTGTTTGACATCAACGGCGAGCTGCGCAGTTCCTCCACGGGAGCAAATGGTTTGGAGACGTTCGAGGACGAACTGGACCAGTTGCTCGCGGATCTCAAAACTCGCCATCCGTTCTGTCCAACGTGTGAACTGTTCCTCAATAAAGAAGCGTTGTTTTGTTCGGAATGCGGCTCACCATTGACGCTGCCAGGCTCCGAAACGCACCCATACTACGAGACTCATTTCTATTCTTCCCTTCCCACCGTGCGCCTGGCCAATCCCGATCCGCTCATCGGCCATGTAATCGATGGCAAGTACAAACTCGTCGCGCGTCTCGGAGAAGGCGGTATGAGCGTGGTCTATCGTGCTCGTCGCGTGCATATCGGAGACGACGTGGCGGTGAAGATCCTGACGGACAAATACGTGAAGGACGACGCGGCGCTGGAGCGTTTTCGCAGAGAAGCGCGCGCCGCTGCGATGTTGCGTCACCCAAACGTCATCACGATTCACGATTTCGGTGAAACAGATGACGATCACGCGCCGGCTTTTATCGTGATGGAGTTTATTAAAGGGACGCCTCTTCGCGAACTCCTGCGCGCTGAACACCACTTCTCCGTCGAACGTGGTGTGCGATTGATGCGCGCGATCTGTGCGGGCGTGGGCGCCGCGCACCGGCAAGGCGTGATCCATCGCGATCTTAAGCCGGAAAATATTCTTGTAGTCGCGGCTGATGACGACTTCGAAGTCGAGAGTGTGAGAGTGGTTGACTTCGGACTTGCTAAGCTCCTCGCTGATGCCGGTGAAACGTCGACGGGCTCAATCGTTGGAACACCTTTCTACATGTCGCCTGAGCAATGTCTCGGTGAGCCGTTAGACGCGCGTTCGGATGTTTACAGCCTCGGCGCGATGTTCTACGAAATACTCTCAGGTAAGAAACCTTTCGAAGCGGAAACGGTTTCAGGAGTGATTAACAGGCATCTGTACGAGCCGCCTCCGCCGCTGCCACTGACGTTCGGCATACCGAGAAAAATTTCGCTCGGTATCATGCACGCCCTGGCGAAGGATCCGGACGACCGCCCACAAACCGCGACGGAGTTCGCGCGGCAAATGCAGTTGGTGTGAAGCCACAAAAAGGCACAAAAAGCACAAAATATTCGGCTAAACCTTTTGTGCATTTTGTACCTCTTTCTGGCCTATTCCTCTGCTAGTTCCCTTCTTTCACACGCGTATCCACCGCGAGCCAGTTTACTTCCCAGGTCTTGCCGCCATCATCAGAGAAGGCCTGTTCGAAGCGATACGAATCCGTTGTGACCTTCGTAATAAGAAATCGAACCAATATGGCGCGGCCGTTGTACGTCTCCTGGTTATAGAACTCGCCGCGTCCGTCTTTGAACTCGCCGATCGCCGGTGTACTCAGCCTGCCGTCATTGATGTTGGCAAAGTTGAGACTCCACTGTCGCGATTGTGGATTGTAAAGACGTAAGCTGAGACCTTCTAAGTGGCCCGCTGGACCATCGACTTTGAGCTCTACCAGGTTCGCGCGTCCATCCCAAACCTTGCGGACAACAGTAGCGCCCTCATACTCCACCCACGTCGTGGAGCCAGTTAAAGGACGCACTAAGCGACGCAAGTGCGTTTTCCAGATGCCGATTTCAAAATCAAAATCGTGCTGGCCGTCGCGTTGATTGGTCTGAGCAAAGGCTGGAAGGGCGACAAGCAAAAGCAGAAGTGTCCCTAAATATTTCATCGGGACACATTAGTGAGGCGACAGAATGCGGTCAAGAAGTTACCTTGAGGTAACTATTTGTAAATCGTACATCCTGTCTATAATGAGCAGAAGATTCTTTGGGCATAGCTGGAGACTGTCGGGGGGATTTGGTAGAACCAAGGATGTTGCGTAATTAAACCCTTGGACCGTTGCCTGTCAACAAAGCTTTTCTTGTGCCTTTTGCGCCTCTTTGTGGCATCTACTCCGGTAGGCCGACGCGGCGGATTAGATCGGCAAAGCGCGGATCGGAACGGAGTGGATCAACGATCGGAAATACTTTCAAATACCCGAGGAAGTTTGAGCGTTCCTGGTATGCCTTCTCCAACCAAACAAACGCCTCATCCTTGTCGCCGAGACCGATGTATACGTTCACTAACGCCGCGGGTGTCACGTAACGACTCTCGTTCAGCTTGAGTAACTCGTGCAAGACCTTGTTAGCTTCAGCCTTACGACCGGCAAGACCGTAAGCCAAACCGAGGATGCCAAGCGCGCCCGAGTTTCTCTCCGACAATTGAACCGCCTTCTCGGCGGCCGCGATGGCTTCGTTGAACTGCCGGTTTGCGGCGTAGGTGTGGCCTAAAACCCAGTAGGCCTGGTAGTGGTTCGGATCCATCGCAATCACGGCGCGGAGTTGCTCGATCGCTTCGTTATAGCGACGCGCATTCTCGAGCAGAAAACCGCGTTGCACGCTGACCGATAGCGAGAAAGGATCCAATTCACGAGCACGGTTTGACGCAGCAATCGACTCATCAACACGTCCCCTGCACATCAGGTAACTCGCATAGGAATTATGTGCATTTGCGTAGTTGGGGTTGAGTTCGATCGCACGCTTGAAATCCTGCTCCGCTCCGGCCCAGTTCCAATTGTAATGCTTCACCTGGCCCAGGCTGCTGTGTGCTTCAGCGAGTGCCGGATCAAGTTCGAGCGCTTTCACCGCGGCTTCCTCAGCACGTCGTCTCCCCTCCATTGGCGGCAACGCACTAACCTGCACCGTGCCGAGTGAGTTATAACAATCAGCCAGGCCAACATAAGCTGCCGCATAGCCAGGGTCTTCTTTGATCGCGCGTTGGAAGTGTTCGATCGACTTGTGCAGGTTCTCTTCCGTGCGTTTGTTCCAGTAGAGAAAGCGGCCCTGCAAGTAGTCGTCGAAAGCCTTTGGACGAATCGGCTGTCGTGACGTTAAGCGCGCCTGCTCTGCGGGCGTCATTTTGATTTGCACTTCACGAGCGATCGCCTGCGCGATCTCACTCTGCAAATCGAGGATGTCTCGCATACCGCGCTCGTAAGTGTTAACCCATAAGTGGCGGTCGGTGGGCGCGTGAATGAGTTGCGCCCGGATAACCACACGCTCGCCTGAACGTTGTACGGTTCCTTCGACGACAGCGTCCACGTTCAACTCTCTCGCGATTTCGGACATGGGTTTCTTCGTCCCTTTGTAGTGCATTGACGAAGTGCGCGAGATGACGTGCAAGCTGCCGATCTTCGCGAGGTCGCCGATCAGCGCGTCTGTCATTCCGTCCGCGAAATATTCCTGCTCAGGGTCACCCGAAAGGTTTTCCAACGGGAGAACCATGATTGACGAGATCCCGAGCGGCGCCGGTTTTTCCCTCGTGTAAAACGCGTAAACGAGGGCGGCAAGAATCAACGGAGCAAAGACCAACAAGGCGTAGCGGAAAAGTTTTTCCCGCAAAGGCGCAAAGGAACTCCTTTCTTCCTTATCTTCCTTTGCCTCTTTGCGCCTTAGCGGGAGAACTGGCTCGGAATCAACCTTTCTCACATCCGCCACGAACCGATAACCCACGCCCGGGATCGTCGCGATGTATTGACTCTCCTGACGGCTGTCCCCAAGCGACTTTCTGAGCGCAGTGATGTTCTGGTTGAGGTTGTTCTCCTCGACCACGGTACCCGGCCAGACCCTTTCCAACAACTCATCCTTCTCAACGGTCCTGCCACTCTCCTCGACGAGCACCAGCAACAGGTCAAACGCCTTCGGCGTGAGCCGAAGGAGCTCACTATCACGCAGCAGTCGACGTTTCTGAGGATCGAGTCGAAACGGCCCGAACTCATAAAAATGCTGTTTTTGCTCAGACATTTCGCTTTCAGAAACTCTCTCAGAAAAAATCAGCGGGTCTCTAAGTACTTTCTTTTCCCTGCCGGTCTAGTTTGCGCACATCGAT
>JAICGZ010000293.1 GCA_025922875.1 Pyrinomonadaceae bacterium | reverse complement strand
GGTGTACTTACCTCGCCCACGATGTCTTCGACGATGTGGTAGTTGGTCAGAACGAGACCGTTCGGAGAGACAAACGAGCCGGAGCCGCCGTTGTTGAACCTGACCGAAGCGAGCCGGACTTTGTTCAACCATTCATCGGTAACTTCAAACCCATACTTCTTCTTGATCTCAGCGCGCGGAACGTTGTTGAACGTCCACATGCCTTCATCGGCAAGCGCAGTAACATTTAGTGTTTGTAAACTAAAGAGCGCCAGCAGGAGCGCAGAAAACAGTCGTCTAAATTTCATTTCCAGTCCTTTGATTAAGCAGTTTAACCACAGATTTACACACAGATTACACCGATTTTGGCGGATCTGTGAAACCTGTCAGATGCGTCGACTACTCTTCGCGCTCGCCCCGGTCCCTGAGCCGGATGTATTCATCGAGTGTAAGGTCGGCGTGGCCGCGCTCTGTCATCCGACGAATGGGGTGATCGAAGCCGTTGGAAAACGGCAGAATACAGGCGCTGTGAGGTAAACACCGCCCTTCAACGTTTTGTGACAGGACCGCCTGGAGGTTTAGCAATGATGCGAACGTTTGTTCGGTTGTTCCATCGCAGCGGGCTTCGGCTTCATCGTCGCTTCGCTGCCGCACTGCCGACAAAGGTAACTAGCGTCTTTCTGCGACGCCGGGACCAACCAAAGACAACCACATGACTGACACAAAACGGTTGAGCCTAGAAGCCACTCATTAAACTGTGTCTGTTTTTCGACCCTCATCAGAATCTGCCCCCTGTTCGCTGTCGGGATTTAGAGCGTTGAGTCTTCTAAACCAGAAACGACGCGAATCTTTCAACAAATTGTCGCAGCTTCGTTGCGGCCACGAAGAAGCAGAGCCACAAAGAGGCACAAAGGCACAAATAATTTAGGAGGAGCAGGGGCCCAATTGGGCTTGTCTGCCTATTTATGTGCTTTATGCGCCTTCTTGTGGCTACAATCAGCCCATGCGGCTTAACCAGTTTTCAAGGATGTTGCTCGCCGAATGGCGCCGGCTGAAGCTTCCCTTGTCTGACGAAACTATCGTGGTGGCGGTATCAGGAGGTGCGGATTCAACTGCCCTGCTGCTTGCCCTCGAAGAGCTCAAAACCATCAACAAACTCGCCCTGGAGATCTGCGTCGCTCATCTCGATCATCGTCTACGGAAGTCGAGCGGCAGGGACGCAAAATGGGTTGCGGATTTAGCAACCCGACTCGGGTACCGCAGGGTGATCGGCCGCAGCAAAGTTGCTGAAACAGCGCGCGAGAAGAGCGACAACCTTGAGCAGGCGGCCCGGGAAGCTCGCTACGCATTCCTCGAGAGAACAGCGAAAAAACTGTCAGCCAACTACGTACTAACTGCGCACACCATGGACGACCAGGCCGAGACGGTTCTCCTGAGATTAATGCGTGGCAGCGCGGGCGCCGGCCTTGGCGGAATAGAAGCCGTACGTCCCATCTCGAAAAACAGCTCAATCAAACTGGTGCGCCCGCTGTTGTGGGCACGGCGTTCCGATACCGAAGACTATTGCCGGATTCGTAAGACTGAGTTCCTGTTTGACGAGATGAACGACGATCCAAGTTTTGCGCGCGTGAAGGTGCGCAAACAGCTCTTGCCGTTGATGGAGTCGTTCAATAACAAAGTCGTCGAAGCGCTCTCTCGCACGGCTGCGCTCTTACGTGAGGACGGAGCCGTACTTTTCAACGACTCGCACGCCCTTTTGAAGCAGGCGTCGCTCGAAGGTGAAACTAAATCGCCTGCGTTGAACGTAAAGGTTCTTTCCGAAGCGCCCCCCGCGCTGCGTCGCAGGGCGTTGCGGCAGTGGCTCTCGGAAGCCAGAGGCGGCACCCGAAGACTGGAAATGATTCACCTTTCGTCGGTTGAGAAGCTCCTTGAAGGGAACGCTGGCGGCCGGGTGGTGGAGTTACCCAGCGGAGGACGCGTGAGGCGCAGGCGAAATCGGCTGGAGTTTGAGTCTGAAAACGATTGAAAAAGCAGTGGGCAGTCTTTATAGTCAAACTCGGGAACGGGCCGGGCCTGGGGTGGCGACTTTTTTGAATGATTAGGGAACCCTAGTTGCTAGCGTGCATCAAAGCTAGGTTGTTTAGTTGATTGACTTGGACGGGAAAGCCGTCGGACTTGGACGGCGACAAATGACGCCTGATAAGTTATTATCGGGGGTCGGAGGCGTTAATGAACTTGAGTTCTACAGCAAGACAAATTGTATTTTGGCTCCTAATAATCGCGGGGGCACTCTTACTATATAAGCTTGTCAACCCACGTGGCAGTAGTTATCAGAATGTCGATTTGACCAAACTGGATCAGATGATCCAGAGCGGCAACCTTAAACAGCTCACTGTCAAACAAACTGAGACTGTAGCAATCGATACCAACAACCAGGAATATCGCGTAGCGTTGTCGAACGACCCGGCGAAGAACGACTTGCTCAAATCGGCGCGCGAGCTTGTAAACGGCAAACCGCGCGTCGCGAAGGTTGAAGAAGAACCGAGCAGCGGTTACATCTGGCCCATGCTCATCACCTGGGCGCCACTGCTCTTCATCATTGCGATCTGGATCTTCATGCTGCGGCAGATGCAGTCCGGCGGCAACAAGGCTTTGTCGTTTGGTAAGTCGCGAGCGAAGCTGCTCAACAACCAGCAGAAGCGCGTAACGTTCAAGGACGTTGCTGGTGTCGAAGAGGCGAAGGAAGAGCTACAGGAAATCATTGAGTTTCTCAAAGAGCCGCAGAAGTTTCAGAAGCTCGGTGGACGCATTCCAAAGGGCGTTTTGATGATGGGACCGCCGGGAACCGGCAAGACTTTGCTGGCCCGTGCTATCGCCGGTGAGGCAAACGTTCCTTTCTTCTCGATCTCCGGATCAGATTTCGTTGAGATGTTTGTCGGCGTCGGTGCATCGCGTGTGCGCGACCTGTTTGAGCAGGGTAAGAAAAACGCACCGTGCATTATCTTCATCGACGAGATCGATGCTGTTGGACGTCATCGTGGCGCAGGACTTGGCGGCGGACACGATGAGCGCGAACAGACCTTGAACCAGTTGCTGGTTGAGATGGATGGGTTTGAGTCGAACGATGGCGTTATCTTGATCGCTTCGACAAACCGTCCGGACGTTCTCGATCCGGCATTGCTGCGACCTGGGCGATTCGATCGGCGTGTCGTGGTGTCTAGACCTGACGTTCGTGGACGCGAAGGCATCCTAAAAGTCCACACACGAAAGATTCCCCTCGGTGAGGACGTTGATATCTCCGTGATCGCACGCGGTACTCCAGGATTCACGGGCGCGGATCTAGCGAACCTCGTCAACGAAGCCGCTCTTAATGCTGCTCGTTACAACAAGAAGCTCGTCGCCATGGGCGACTTCGAGTTGGCGAAAGACAAGGTGTTGATGGGCGCTGAGCGAAAGAGCATGGTGATCTCGAACGAGGAGAAGCGCGTTACGGCTTATCACGAAGCGGGCCACACGCTCGTTGGTCTGAAAGTGCCGAACGCGGATCCGGTTCACAAAGTCACCATCATTCCGCGTGGTATGGCGCTGGGCGTAACGCAACAGCTTCCGGAAGGCGACAGGCACAACTACAGCCAGGAATACTTGTTGGGCCAGATCGCGATCCTGATGGGTGGGCGCATCGCCGAAGAGACTTTCCTGGGCAGCATCACTACCGGAGCTTCGAACGACATCGAACGGGCTACTGAGCTAGCGCGTGCGATGGTTTGCGAGTACGGCATGTCTGACATGGGTCCGCTGACCTTCGGCAAGAAGGAAGAGCAGATCTTCCTCGGACGTGAGATTGCCCAGCATCGTGATTTCTCGGAAGACACGGCCATCAAGATCGACGATCAGGTGAAGAAGATCGTCACGGCTCAGTTTGAAAGAGCAAAGGCGATCATCGAAGAGAATCGCGACACGATGATTCGTTTGGCTGAGTGCTTGTTAGAGCGCGAGTCGTTGGATGGAGTTGAGATTCGACGGATTGTCGCGGGCTTGCCGCTCGATGAGAATCCGCCGGCGGTCGATTCCGGTGGCGACGAAGATCGTCCACAACTGAAAGAACCGACGGCTAAACCGCTCAAGCCGATTCTGCCACCAATCGCGGGCGGCAATCCACAACCTGCCTAAGCACTTCAACAGGCGTTTTGTAAGGGCGGCCCCCCGTGGCCGCCCTTTTCGTTTATCATTACCAGTAATGATTCGTGCCTGGCACATCAAAGATCGAGTATTGCCCATCGGTGAGCGCACGCTCATCATGGGCATTCTCAACGTGACCCCTGATAGTTTCAGCGACGGCGGACAATTCCTTAACCTCGATAAAGCGCTGGCCCATGCGGAACAGATGATGGCGGAAGGCGCTGACATTATCGATGTCGGCGGTGAGTCCACGCGCCCGGGCGGAGAGCCAGTTACTGTCGACGAAGAGATCGAACGTGTTGTTCCCGTAATCAAAGCTCTGGCTCAGCGCACTGATACACCGATCTCTGTTGATACGACCAAGTCAGAAGTCGCACGTGCCGCACTCGACGCAGGCGCAGGCATCGTCAACGACATCTCAGCGCTCCGGTTTGACTTCTACATTGCAGACGCCGTCGCGCGGGCGGGCGCGGGACTGGTCCTGATGCATTCACGCGGAACGCCCGCCACGATGCATCGTCTGCCACCAGTCGCCGACATCATGGAGGAAGTGACGAGCAGCCTGCGCGCGAGTGTGCACATGGCTGAGCGACGCGGAGTGAAGCGTGAATCGATCGTGATCGATCCGGGAATCGGCTTCGGCAAAACACAGGAACAGAACCTCGAACTGATCGCGAAGCTGGATCAACTCATCGCCGCCTTTCCTGACTATCCACTCCTGATCGGCACGTCACGCAAATCCTTCATCGGCCGCATACTCGGCGACGCGCCTCCGGAAGCGCGTCTGCACGGCACAATGGCAACGATCACCGCCGCAATCCTTCGCGGCGCCCACATCGTCCGTGTCCATGACGTGAAGGAGGCAGTTGAAACAACCCGCATTGCACAAGCAATTCACATTGGTTCTCCCGCAAAGGCGCAAAGGAGCAAAGAGTGATTAACAACTACTTTGCGCCTTCGCCTTAATGCCTTTGCGTCTTTGCGGGAGACCGCACTTGCTTACACACGCGCGCTGCGAGAAAATCCACCACCAATGACCAAGCTTCTCCGCGTTTCCCTCTTCATCCTGATGCTCGCGTTCGTTTCCGGCTTCGCTGAGTGCTACAAGCCGGTCACGAAGAACCAACTTCCTTCGCGGATCAAAACCGTGGCGGTGCCGGCGTTCCAAATGGAAAGCCAGGCGCTACGCTACAAGATCGAATCGCGTTTCACCGACGCGGTGATGCGCGAACTGGTGCATCGCGGCCGTGGCCTCCGCGTCCAGGGGGAGCGCGAAGGTGCTGACGCAGTGATCGAAGGTGTCATCAAGAGCTTCAACTTCGCTGGTGTGTTACTCGACGACAAAGGACGCGCACGGATCTTCGAAGTCACGATTGCCGCCGCTGTCACCGTGCGCGATCAAACCGAGAACCGTGTTCTTTACGACAATCAAAACTTCGTCTTTCGCGGTGAGTATGAATTCGCGAGCGATCCGCGCAGTTTCTTCAACGAGGAAGACCCAGCCATTCTCCGCATGTCACGCAGTTTTGCGGAGAGCATCGTCTCGACTCTAATCAACGCCGTCCAACTCGAAAAGAAATGAAAACGCTTTCGCGAACAGAGCTCGAGCGTTCTTTGCGTGAAGGACTGCGACCGCTTTACCTGCTGCTTGGACCCGAGATTTATTTACGACGCGCCGCTGCTCACGCGATCACGGAGGCTGCGCTCAGTCGCACTCTGCTTCGTGAATTCAATGAGGCCAGTTTCAGCCTGTTGAGCGATTCGGTTCAGTCGGCGATTGCCGCTGCCGAGCAGTTGCCAATGATGTCGGACATGCGTGTGGTTCGCATTCGCGACTTTGCCCGGCTTCGCGAGACTGACGAGGACGTTCTCATTCATTATCTTACTAATCCGTCGCCCTCCACGGTGATGATCTTCACCGCTGAGGAGCTCGACAAACGAAAGAAATCCAGCAAGGTGCTGCTGAATGTTTGTACGGTTGTAGAGTTCTCCCCACTCAAGGACGCTGAAGCAAAAGCGTGGGCCAAAACGCGGCTCAAAGAATTGAAGACTGCTGCCGACGATCAGGTATTGAATGAGATCATTAGACTGGTTGGGACCGACGTACAAACACTCTCCAACGAACTCGACAAGCTCGCTTCCGCCGCAGCAGCGACTGGCCGGATCACGCCGGAGTCGGTTGACGAACTGATCGGCCGCACGCGCGAGTTGTCGAACTTTGAGTTAGGCGACCACTTACTCGCAGGCAATCGCAAACGTGCACTCGAAACTCTGCACCGGCTTCTCGACGACGGCGCCGAACCAGTGATGTTAGTCGGATTGATCGCGGGCAACTATCACCGGCTCGCTCTGGGTAAACACTTGCTGCAGCGCGGCGGTCGAGAAGAAGTCTTCCGCAACATCTCGCTGCCGCCATTCAAACGAGATTCTTACATTTCAACTCTTCAGCGCAGCACTGCGGCAAAGATCGCGCGTGGCATTCAACTCACCGCCGCTGCCGACCTGGCCATCAAAACCTCCCAAGCCACTCCTCGCCTTCAGCTCGAGCTGCTCGTTTGTGAGTTGGCAAGTTAAGCTCGCGTAGAATCGACTGACTCAACAATCCTGTTGCACTTCTCAACCAGCGAAACGCCTGCCCCGAGTTCGTTCAACTTCTTAGCTATCTTATCGATCCAAAACACAGTAATGGTCTCACTATACTTCTTTTGATCAACTCCATGATGATCCAGAAACTGCAACAATCCTGATCGCATCCTGTCGAGCGCTGCTTCCCTTCCCAACGTTTGCACGTACCAAACGGCCACCACCAGGTGATCTCGATGTTTGAAGTCATCCTTACCGGTTTCGCACGCTTCAAAAGCGCGCACCACATTCTCGATCTCAGTGTCTGACTGATAGGAACTCATTGGCGACTCCTCTTCAATAAAAAACCGAGGCGGACCGAAATGTCGATCCGCCTCGGAAGATTTTGGATTTAGTTAGTTTCTATTTACCCGCTTGATTCGCCTGAACCGTCAACCTCGACTTGTAACGTGCGGCTGCGTTTTTGTGCATGACGCCCTTCTGGACCGACTTGTCGATCACTGAAATGGCGTCCGGCAGGATCTGCTGAATCTCGTCGCTCTTACCGGAGTCGAGGGCCGCGCGCACCTTCTTGATATAGGTTCTGACCTTCGTTCTATGGCTACGATTAATGACGCGGCGTTTCTCACTCTGGCGCACGCGCTTCTCTGCTGATTTATGATTCGGCATTCACTTTCTCCATACCGCGCGGGGCGCGAATCGCCCCAAGCGCAAGCGAGGGAGTATAGAGATCCGACTTGTCAGTGTCAAGGCGGCTAATTAGGCCAGTAGGCCGCAAGAGGGCACTTTATCTTGTGCCTTTTGTGCCTCTTTGTGGCAGCATGTGCTTTTGTGGCAGCATGTGTCCGAAGGAGAGAGTTAATAGAGTTTGAAGAAGATTGAGCTTCCGCCTCGTGGTTTGGAGACGTTATTTGGTGTTCACGATCAGAACATCAAATATCTGGAGTCTCTGCTGGACGTAAGAATTGATGCGCGCGGTCAGGACGTTTCCATCGATGGCGACCCCGCCGATGTCGAAACAGTCCAACGCATCCTCGAAGATTTTTCCGACCTCTTCAAGGAAGGAAAACACTTCACCGACAAAGAACTGCGCGAGGCCTTTGCCCAAATCGCCGAGGACCGTGCTTTCAGTCTCCGCGACTATTTCACCAAAGCCCGCTTCAACCCAGCCGGCAAAAAGCAGGTAGCGCCAAAGTCTGTCAACCAACGCAAGTACATTCAGGCGATTCAGGACAAGGACGTGGTGTTTGGCATCGGCGTCGCCGGTACCGGCTAAACGTACTTAGCAGTCGCGATGGCGGTGCAAGCGTTAATGCAAAAACAGGTGAATCGCATCGTGCTCGCGCGTCCTGCGGTCGAGGCGGGCGAGAAGCTCGGCTTTCTTCCAGGCGACTTGCAGGACAAAGTGGATCCTTACCTGCGACCGCTTTACGATGCGCTCTTCGATCTCATTGACTACGAACGCGTGACCAGGCTACTCGAGAAGCGCGTGATTGAAGTGGCGCCGCTGGCCTTCATGCGCGGGCGAACGTTGTCCGACGCGTTCATCATCCTTGACGAAGC
>JAICGZ010000292.1 GCA_025922875.1 Pyrinomonadaceae bacterium | reverse complement strand
CGGAGATCAAGTTGGGCCAATGAGACGGCTACGGTTGCTGATTATTTAATCAAAGGCTGTCGCAAGATTACCTAAACTGTTCCTTGAATTCGTGCGAAGACCACTACGCCATACAAGCATGGGCTTACGTAGCGTTAAGTTGTGTCGCTGATGTTGTGGAGGTCGTGTTATGCGAATGGAAGCGCACATACTTTTTGCGGATGATAACGCCGACATTTGCGAACTGGTCCAAACGCTCTTGCACTCGGCTGGCTTTCGTGTGTCTACAAGCGATAATGCCGCAGATGTTTTACGACGGGTCGCGACCGAAAGCTTTGACGCCCTGATATTGGACTACTGGATGCCGGAAGCGACGGGAATCGAACTTTGTCGCCAGATTCGCACTTTTGATCAGAGCACTCCGATATTGATTTGCTCTGGTGCAGTTTCGGAGGCTGACAGAGAAGCCGGAGTTCTGGCGGGCGCACAAGGATACATAAGAAAGCCATGTAATTCCGCCCAGCTAATCGGAGCACTGCGCTCTGTTCTCAGGGCGTCCGGCGATTCGGCGTTCACAAACCGATAGCCGGTGTTATCGCTGCACCCTACCTGCTGAAAAGTCGATCTGCTCAGCCGCTCGGTAGCGTCACTGTTGTCAGAGCGTCTCTTAAACCATTGCGGGCTTTCGCGCTTTGATTGGTGAACTTTTCCCAATCATCTCCTTCCCACCTTCTCTTTCCCCATCAGATTCGTCGAATACTGCTCGGCACGTACATTGCGCCTATTGGAAATGGTGATCATGAATTGAGCGCTAATCCTGGCACGTCATTAACTGAGTTAGTGTTAGAGGCCGTTCCCACGGAACGTGACATTTGGATGAGTTCTGTCGGCACAACTCATAGCGGAGCGCTGATCGAAACCAGTCTCACTGGACAACTGCTCCTGGACAATCCGTTGCTCAACAAGGGCAGTGCGTTTTCGCAGGATGAGCGACGTGAGTTTGGCCTTTTGGGATTGCTTCCGCCGCATTGTTCCACTGTTGAAGAGCAACTCGCCCGCACCTACGAGAACTATCGGCGCAAAGAAACTGATCTCGAGCGATATGTGTTCCTGACCGCCCTGCAGGATCGCAATGAGACCCTCTTTTACCGTCTCTTGCAGGAACACATCAGTGAAATGATGCCCATCATTTATACGCCCACAGTTGGCGAGGGTTGCCGGCAATACAGCCATGTGTTTCGCAGGCCTCGTGGACTATACATCTCATATCCTGACCGTGATGAGATTCCCGTACTGCTCGATAACGCTCCTTCGGAAAGGGTTGAAGTCATTGTAGTGACTGATGGCGAGCGGATTCTCGGATTGGGAGACCTGGGAGTGGGAGGCATGGGTATCCCGATCGGAAAACTCTCGCTTTACTCTCTGTGCGCAGGAGTTCATCCATCCGCAACTCTTCCCATCATGCTGGATGTCGGAACGGATAATCGCGAACTACTGGACGACCCACTGTATTTGGGTTGGCGGCATCCACGCGTGCGAGGACCGGAGTACGACGACTTTATTGAAGCCTTTGTGGAAGCGGTCAAGCAGAAGTTTCCGCGAGTGCTGCTTCAATGGGAAGACTTTTCAAAGCACAACGCCGCGCGTTTACTTGACCGCTACCGTGATCGTCTTTGTACCTTCAACGACGATATTCAGGGAACGGGCGCAGTAACGGTCGCTGGACTCCTGGCGGCGATGAAACTGCTCCATGCAAAACTAGGCGAACAACGAATCCTGATTCTAGGCGCCGGCTCGTCTGCAATTGGGATTTGTGATCAGCTTATCGCCGCAATGCTTCAAGAAGGATATTTCGAGCATGATGCCAAACAGAAGCTGTGGCTAGTCGACAGCAAAGGCCTGGTTCACACCGGACGTACTAATCTGGAGGACTCAAAACGTAGATACGCTCAGCCAAGCGAACGAGTGGGTTCGATTGATCCTGCGGGCTTGAGCTTTTTCGATGTGGTAAGGAATGTTCAGCCCACGATCCTGATCGGCACATCTGGTCAGCGTGGAGCTTTCAGTGAGGACATTGTTCGTGAGATGGCTAAGCACGTCCCGCGTCCGGTGATCTTTCCACTTTCAAATCCAACCTCCAAGAGTGAGGCTACGCCATCGGAACTCCTTCAATGGACGAATGGACTCGCCTTAATTGCAACGGGCAGCCCGTTTCCGCCAGTTAGTTATGACGGGCGATTGATTAAGGTCGGCCAATGCAACAACGTGTTCATATTTCCCGGAGTCGGGCTGGGCGTGATTGCGTCGGGTGCAGAGCGGGTAACAGACGCGATGTTCTCTGCGGCTGCGCGTGTGCTGAGCGAGTTTTCTCCGGCGTTGAATGACACGGACGCGCCGCTGTATCCACCGCTGGAAAAAGTCCGCGAAATCTCGCGCAAAGTGGCCGTTGCCGTTGGAGTCGAAGCACAGCAAGCCGGGCTGACAAAAACAACCAGCCTCGATGAGTTGGAGCGAAACGTGAGAGAAAAGATGTGGAGTCCGGACTATGTTCTGCTAAGGCGTGCTACTTTTTAACTGTTCCCCCGCCCCTCGTGCCATTATCAATCTGACGCGAAGATCATACAGCCATGCGCAAAACGCTAATTGCTGAATATCACACGTCTCTCGCCGGAGATGAGGGGCTGACGGCGGGGTTCTTCGCGCGTCTTAAAACTATGATGCAGGAGCGCCGGTTGCTGTATGGCGCCCGTGAAATCGGCGTTGCCCTACGACCGCACCTTCTCACTCGAACTCAGTACGCCATCCTGTCCCACGCATCTGAGGTCATTGCTGGAGCCTTTGAAAAAATTGCCTCGGCCTTACTGAGTGAGCCGTCTCGAATGGAAACTGTCGGACTCACAGCACGCGAGATCAAACTGGCGCTCGTTGAGCCGAAGCATTCGGCCTCAACCGTGACTTCGCGACTCGATGCTTTCGTTCACGGACACGAAGTGAAGTTCGTCGAATACAACGCGGAAAACCCTTCCAGTCTGATGGACCAAGCGGGTCTCAACGAAATTCTTCTCGAAGTCGGCGCCATGCGAGACATGTCAAAGCGCTATCAACTGCGGCAGTTTTCGCCGGAGAAACACCTGCTCAATGCGCTGCTCAACAGCTTCGGCGAGTGGGGCGGCGCGGGCGCGCCGAATATCGCGATACTTGATTGGAATGGCCTACCGACTGCCCACGAATTCCTTCTGTTGGAGGAGTTTTTCGCCAGTCAAGGTATCCCAACACTCATTTGCGCACCGGAACAACTTACCTACGAAAACGGAAGACTACGTTGTGGCTCCTTCCCCATCGACCTTGTCTACAAGCGTGTCATCATCAACGAATTACTTACTGCCTGCGATGATTCTCATCCGCTCATACGCGCGTACCTCGCGGGCGACGTCTGCCTTGTGAATTCCTTTCGTTGCAAGATGGTCCATAAGAAAGCGGCATTTGAATTACTGACTGACGAAGCAAACGCAAGCTGGTTCACTGCACGTGAGAAGGAAGTCATCCGGCGCACAGTGCCCTGGACGAGACGCCTCGTCGAGCGAAAGACGCACCACGGAGCGCGCGAAGTGGATTTGCTCGAACATGTCAGAAAGCATCGGCCGCAGTTCGTCTTGAAGCCCAACGACGACTACGGCGGTCGCGGCATCGCGTTGGGCGACCGCTTGACCTCATCGGAGTGGGACGCCGCCCTGTTGGCGGCGTTAGCCGACGACTACGTGGTGCAGGAAAAAGTAGCATTGCGAACGGAGGTTTTCCCAATCTTCGGCGAAAGCCGTTGGGCCTTGCAGCCGATGTACGTTGATACAAACCCGTTTCTATTCGCAGGGCGCGTCGGGGGTGCGATGGTGCGCTTGTCAGATTCGCCGGTGGTCAACGTCACATCAGGTGGTGGGGAGACGGGCTTCTTTGTCATCGAAGGCGAAGCCCGTCAGTGACCTTGCGAAGAAAATCTAAACGTGATTCGCTCCCACCCGTGCAACTAGGCGTTTGGATGACGTGCCGCAGACGAGCCGTCTGCGACTCCGGAGATGCCGTTCCGCCAGGGTCGAAAGACGACCAGGTCGGGATGGTCCAGGCGAAATCGTTGCGCGATGTTGCAGTCCCAACAAACTGGAGAATAATCTTCCAGGCCGTTCCGGAGCTGATCCAGGTTAACTCCATTCCAGCCCAGCAGCTTTCCCTCAGGACTTAGCAATGCTGGTCTGTGGTCAATCCAATGAAGTTCTGGAAAAGCTTTTTTGCAAAAGACGCAATTCTTGTCGCGATACCATCGCATTAGCACGCCGCTAACTAGACATCTTTCGGGCTCTACGTCGAGATCTACCAAACACTCTTGCCCGCACTGTTCCTTGATAGGCCAGCGCGAGCATTCTTCGAGTCGAATATCAGGAAGGCCCACGGTTGAAGTTAACGAAGCGTGTAGCGAGTCAACCTCAACGATGGCGGGCTTTTTAGTTTCCGGACAAGTAACGATTCGAGAGCCTCGGTATTTGGAGGAAGACCGAACAAACCAACGGCTGCCGCACCAGAGAGCCGCTGTTATTGCTATTAGGGCTATCAATAAGCCAAGTGCGCTGTCCATGTTTTGACTCCTTTCGTCGACCTTCAAACAGCCGCGTGCGCGGTTCGTTCCTCCTCGATCTCTTTTATCCTGGCACGAAGCCAGCGGCTAACTTCTCGCTCGAGCTTTGCCTGATTGTCCTGTAGCTCCAGATCCTCGATGGTTTCCCCATCGATATTTAAAGGTATGAAGTGACAGGGCACTCTCTGGGCCCGGTCTTCCGGGCTGACAAAGTAGAGCAGGTGGCACTCGTTGCACGGGTGAGCGCGATATGGGTAACCATAGTTAATACAGGACAGGGAGTCCTGAAAGGTAGATTTGCCTAGCCACGGCGTGCGAACTGAGCGGCCGTATCCTCCCTTCTCGATGAAGTCCAACTCATCTTCAAGGAGTTCGAGAATATTCCGCTCGTCTCTCGTCATTGCCGCAAACCTCCATATCTTCCTGTGGTTAGCGCCGTCAATTTCGACGGTTGGCAATTAACAATTCCCCCCGCGGAAAGCGCAAAGAACATGCCACTGGGTTGGGAAGTATTTGCTGGAGATTATCGATTTGCGTGAGTGGTTCTGAGTAACATTGCGCAGCGGTTGCGGGAAAGTCCACTACTCAAGCGCTTGAAACTCCCCGTAATAATCATGGCTGTCAATGCCTGACCCTTCATCGCGCACAGGACGAGTGATGATTCGATCATTGATCGGGGGCGTCAAGCCTAAAGTAATTCTCTTCTTTGATTTGGTCTTTACGAAACCGAGCGCGCGCCAGTATCTCTTTGACATTCGCAACCATCTGCGGGTGACCACAGGCGTACGCAGCCGAGTTACTATGATCAAAACCAAGCCGGTCGGCGTGTTTACGCATAATGTCCTCGATTCGACCCGTTTCGCCCTTCCAACTCGGTTCTGCCCACGGCCTGCTGACGGTTGGTATGTACGTCAGCCATCCTGCATGTGACAACGCGTCGAGCTCGTTGCGATAGGGACCAAGATCAGCCGAATGGCTCGCACCGTGGATGACGACAAAGTGATCGTTGGGGGTCGCTTCACGCTCCCGCTCAATTTGTTGAGTTCTCAGGATGCTGACAAACGGCGCGACGCCGGTGACCGTAGCAAGCATCAAGTGGTGCGTGACGCTCGTGTCCAAAATAAATTGGCCCACAATGCGCCGTCGGACCAAAATGGTGGATCCCAGCTTCAACTCCCACAACTTTGGTGTAATGTTGCCGCCTGGCACTAATTCGATAAAGAACTCGAGGAATGGCTCATGAGGCGACGAGACGATTGAGTAAGGGCGTTCGACCACATCACCATCAACGGCGATGCTAATAGTTGCATACTGACCGGCGGTAAAGGCCGGTCGTTCCGCAATTCGAAAACGGAATGTTGCGAGATTCGCTGATACGTCCCTTCTTTCGATTAACTCCGCTGGGCAATGATGCGTTTGCACCTCGCTGAGAACTCTCGTCATCAAACTTGCTCCAATGCGATCTCCAAATCGTTGATGATGTCGTGCCAGTCCTCCAGGCCGATTGAAAGTCGGATTCCGCCTGGCTCGAGCCCACGGGCGTGCTTCAGTTCCGCAGGTAACGCCGAGTGCGTCATTGAGTAAGGTTCTTCGATCAGGGTGCGGATCTGTCCGAGACTGACTGCCAACGTAACACTGTAGGCATGATTTGCAATGTAATCCATAAAACGGTCGGCAGCTTCCGTGGCCGCTTTTTCCTCACCTTTCAACACAAAATAGACCATGCTTCCGGGGGCAAATTTGCCGTCATAACTTGTCATTTGCCGGCGAGCGAGTTGGTGCTGCGGGAATGTTTCCAGTCCGGGATAGTGAACGGATGCCACTCCAGGGTGCCGCTCCAGAAACTGAGCCACTCGGGTCGCAGACTTTTGCTGATTCACCATGCGTGTTGCGAGGGTTGGTAATCCGTAGACGAGAATCGACCAGGCGCTTTTGGATGAAAGTACGCCACCAAAATCTTTGCGATACATCAGCAGCGGCGCATGATACTTGAGTGGTCCAATCACCGCTCCTCCCATGTCGGTACCAAAGCCGCCAATATCTTTGGTCAGGCTGTGGACCACGAGATCGGCTCCGAGTGCCAGAGGTCTCTGGCAATAAGGCGTGGCGAAGGTATTATCGACAATCATCAGCAGTCGATCCTTGTCTACTTTTCCGGGTTTGGCTTCGTCCATCCAGCGACGGACCAATGCGATGTCGATCAGATCGAGCGTAGGGTTCACAGGGGTTTCAAAATAAACCACACGGGTACGGTTGGTGAGGGCCGCTTTGAAGCTACGCTCATCTCTCAGGTCAGCAAATCTCGTGGTTATGCCGAACCGAGGCAGCCAGTTTGTCAACAAGCTGTAGGTACAACCGTAGAGAGTGTGGTGCGCGACAATTTCAGTGCCTGCTTTGTTGGTGATAGCCAGGGCGGCGCTGATGGCCGCCATGCCGGTCGCGAATGTAACTGCGGTTTCGCCACCCTCAGCGTAGGCGAGGTGTTCCTCGAGCATGCCGCGCGTCGGTTCATCCAAGCGGTCATAAATGTAAATCGGGACGTGCCCTTTGACGTCTGCTTCGTCTGAAGCAAATTCCACAAAACCTTGCGCGCCGCGGTGCACTGAACCCAGCCGGTAAGCGGCAGAGGCGGAGATTGGCGGAACGAGATGATGATCAAAGTCCCAATGCTTGCTTTCGTGATTACCGTGTATCAGGTGAGTGCGTAAGCGGTAGCTCGCTTTCGCCGTCCGATGCTCCTTCTTCATGTTACTGTCCTTGTTAGTAAGCAAGTCACTGCCGAGGGCGCGTGTGGCTTTTGGCCCAATAGAGTGGAACTTTCCACTCATCCACTGACCCTCCGCCGGCGATTCATCCACAATCCCGTGAAAATGTTTGTCACGCCTTTTCCAGGGGCAAGTGGCATTCCTCTAAGCGCATGATCGCGAAGCAAAGAGAAACGAAGAAAGTGCTGTGTCGGCGTAGCCTCTTTTGATTTCAGCCGGGATCAGTCCGTTGGAATAATCACTGACAGCATCATTATTTGAAGAAGGTGTAGCTTGAAAATCGCGCCCTGTGTAAAACTCCGCACTTCTGCCTGCCGGAATTCCCAACTCCCGTGAGAAGACCTGAGCGATCCCTTGAGTTGGACTAGCAAATCAGCCGCAGCTTGCGCGGTACGGTCCTTGCTCAACCAAGCCACATTCTGCTTAGAAATGGCACGGAAGCTGGGCAATAACGATTGGGGAGGGAGTCAAATGAGCAATTTAAGACTTGGCAGCAACTTTGCCGTGTTTGCGCTATTTTTCGGGCTCTCTTTGCTGGAAGCATTCCAAGCTGGTAACTGGTTAAGAGCTGCTTTTTGGTTCGCAATAGCGACAGTATTCCTTTATTCCGACCGGAGAAGGAATCAGGAACAACTCTGAGGATCGCTTTTCATAAATGAAGAACCGGTGAGGCTGGAAAAGATCAAAAGCTCTCTGCACACAAGGCGAGGACAAGTCGGTGCAGACGAAGTCCTCGTCCACATGTAGTGAAGCGAATGACTTGAAAGAGGGCCCTTACTCGGAATAAGGGCAGGGTGGAGATCATGATTTCGCGACGCACGTTTTTGAAATACACTGCAGGCACAGCGCTCACGTGGTACGCCTTCAACAGGTTTGGGATTCTTAAGGCGATTGCACAAATTCCAGGTGGGACACTCAACCCTAATCTGATCCCGAAGTTTCAAACGCCGTTGCTTATTCCGCCT
>JAICGZ010000291.1 GCA_025922875.1 Pyrinomonadaceae bacterium | reverse complement strand
CTTCGGAGCGCCAACCGAACTCGAGGTTCACCTGGCCCAGGAAGTGATAGATGCAGTTCCATCAATTGAGATGGTGCGCCTGGTAAGCAGCGGCACTGAAGCGACGATGTCGGCTCTTCGACTTGCCCGTGGCGTCACGGGACGCACGAAGCTCGTCAAGTTCGAAGGCTGCTATCACGGACACGCTGACAGTTTGCTGGTCAAGGCAGGATCGGGTGTTGCGACACTCGGACTGCCGGACAGTCCCGGTGTGCCCGCAGCCTTAGCGGAAAACACGATCACGCTTCCATTCAACAACGCTCAAGCACTCGAACAGGTTTTTGCCGAACACGCGGATATCGCTGCGGTGGTAATCGAACCTTTAGTCGGAAACATGGGCTGTGTGCCTCCGCTTCCCGGCTACCTTGAAGCCGTACGTAAGCTAACGCGCGATCACGGCGCACTGTTGATCTTCGACGAGGTGATGACCGGCTTTCGCCTCGCTCGCGGAGGCGCGCAGGAGCGCTATGGCATCACTCCTGACATTACAACGCTCGGAAAGATTATTGGCGGAGGCTTGCCGGTCGGGGCGTATGGCGGCAGTCGCGAGATCATGAACCACATCGCTCCGGCTGGACCGATTTACCAAGCTGGGACGTTATCCGGAAATCCGCTCTCGATGACCGCAGGGTTGGTCACGCTGCGCCGGTTGCGAGACAAGTCAGTTTACGAACGACTCGAAAGATCGAGTCAAAAACTTTGTGAAGGACTCGGCGTTGCGGCACAGGAGGCTGGAGTAACTACAGTTACAAACCGTGTCGGTTCGATGTGGACCAGCTTCTTCACTCGCGAGCCGGTGGTCGACTGGGACAGCGCGAACAAGTGCGACAGGCAGCTTTACGGGAACTTCTTCCACGCGATGCTAGACGAGGGAGTGTATCTGGCGCCGTCACAATTCGAGGCAGCGTTCGTCAGCCTGGCCCACACCGATGAAGTCGTTGAACGAACTCTCGCCGCGGCTAAAAATGCGTTTCGGCAAATACGGTCAGGGGCCTGATAGTAAAAAGAGTTTTTTCGCGCAAAGGCGCAAAGGAGGCAAAGAAAACCCTTCAAAACTTTGCTTCCTTTGCGGCTTTGCGGGAAAGTTGCTCTAGACAGGCAAATCGATATTGAACTTTGAACCCTTTCCGGGTTCGCTGGCGACGGTAATCCTGCCGCCATGTTGTTCCACGATCTGCTTTACGATCGCCAAACCAAGACCAGTACCACGTTTCTTTGTAGAAAAGAACGGTTCGAAGATTCGATCGCGCGTGGCCTGGTCCATTCCTTTGCCCTGGTCGGCGATCGTGATGCGCGCGTAATTTTTAGCCGGTTGACCATCACCATCAGTCTCAGGCGGCAACAGTTCCGTCGAGATCATGACAGAGGAGTTTTCCTGGCTTGCATCGACAGCATTCGCGATCACGTTCACAAATACCTGCCGCAACTGGTACGGATCCCAGTGGCCCACAATCTCGCCATCACTGAATACCGTCTCCACCTTCGCGTTCTTCTCCGAAATTCTTTCACTGACGAGATCGATGCTTCTTTCAAGCGATTCGTGTAGATTGACTTCAGATCGTTCCAGCTCCTTCTGACGTGAGAACTGGGTAACGTCCACCACGAGTTTGTTCAGGTGCTTGATGCCGCGCTCGACGAGTTCGATCGTGTTCAGCGCTTCCTGATCGTTCACGCTGTCTCGCAACATCGAAACACCGAGGCGAATACTGCCGAGTGGATTACGGATTTCATGTGCAACTTGCGTGGTCGCTCGTCCAACCGCAGCGAGTGATTCACTGCGGCGTAGAGTACGTTCAGATTCGGCGGCTTCGGTGGCGTCGACGAGAGTGACGATCTGGCCGCGGTCGCCGTTGATCGCGAGCGGTGATGAATAAACGTCAAAAGCCTTATCTTCGGCGTCGACACGTGCTATCCAACGGCCGTGATAGGTGGCTTTAGTAACGCGAATCGCCGTCACCGCTTCCAACATCTTCATCGCGTCGTCGGGTGCGAGTTTCTCGAGTACTGATGCACCGATGGTCGCCTTCGGAAAGATTCTCATGAAGGCGGCGTTGGCGCTGCGAATTCGATCTTCCTCATCGATTGCAGCGACTGCACTGACCATTCCTTCGAGAAGCTGTGTTGTGAAAGTTCGCTCACGGCGAGTTTCCAACACACTGTGACGCATTTGGCTGAAATGTCGCTGAACCTGCCAGATTGTTCCCGCTGCCACCAAGGCGCCTACAAAAAGGGCGATTCCGATCCAACCCGTGATCGATCTAGTAGCACTTGTCTGAACCCTCCTCATTTCTTTGGTGACGTCCTGGTATTTGTTGTTTGCGATCGTAACGGCGGCATTTAGAGTTTCTTTGGCCGTATCAAAACTCTCGAAACCATCCAAGCTATAACGCCGCAAATCCTGAGTCATTTCGATATACGAGTGAATGTTGTCGTTAAGGCTTTTCCATGTCTTTTCGTATTCTTCCCTTGTTTTGTCGTCGTCGCTGGGCGGCGGAGGTCCCACAATGCTGAGCGCTTTCCTGGCTTCGTCCCGCGCGTTACTAAGTCTGAGGTCGAACGGTGGCTTCAATTCACGACGGGATTCTGAGGCGGCTCGCAAGCGAGCCTCATTATCAAGCGCGTTAAGTTTGAGCCTAAGGTCTAATAAACGGTTGAGGCGGGTCGAGTATTCCAAATTGAATTGCTGGGAGCTAAACCCAACTTCAGCTAGTTGCTGCGCGCTACGTAATCCCAACGCCAAGATGAGAACGAGCAACAGCAGAAAGCCTGTGACGAGCGGAACAATCGCTGGTGCAAATCCCCGTCTTGGTTCGCCAGGCGCAGTCGCTGCTTCAGGTTTCCGCCTGTAAACCACTCCGGATGGTTGTTTCTGTAGCGCGGGTTGCATAAGAGTTCTGCTAAGGCTTCGCGTCCATCCAATTGTCCCCTACGCCAACGTCAGCCACAAGCGGCACGTCGAGCGAAACAGCCGTCTCCATCTCATGCTTCAATATCTCACTCACCTGCGCTACCTCTTTTTCCGGAACCTCAACCAGCAGTTCGTCATGCACTTGCATCAGCAGGCGAGCTTCAAGATTAGCCCGTTTGAATTCCTCATCGACCTTTAGCATCGCGATCTTCACGATGTCACTGGCGGTCCCCTGTATGGGCATGTTTATCGCTTCACGTTCCGCGGCCTTGCGAATGTTCGCGTTGCGATCCGTGATGCCCGGAAGCGGTCGAATGCGTCCATAAATCGATCGCACATAGCCATGCTCGCGCGCCCTGATCGGCACTTCTTCCATGTAGCGCCGAACGCCTTTGTAAGTGTTGTAATAGTCCTCGATGACTTTCTTCGCTTCCTGTCGAGAGATTCCCACGCGCTGCGACAGTCCCCACGGCTCGATTGCATAAGCGATCGCGAAGTTGACGATCTTGGCAAATCTTCGCGCCTCTTTAAGTTCCTCGTCGGTCTTTGCGCCGAAGACAAGTCGCGCGGTGCGCGCATGAATGTCGTCGCCTTTTTGAAACGCTTCAAGCATCACGGGGTCTTGCGTGATGTGGGCCAGCAGCCGCAACTCGAGTTGCGAGTAATCGGCGGAGATTATCTTGTTTCCCTTCTCCGCCACGAATGCACGGCGAATGCGTCGTCCCATTTCGCTGCGAATGGGAATGTTCTGAAGGTTCGGATCGCTCGAAGAGAGACGACCGGTAGCCGCCACGGTCTGATTGAGTTGGCAATGAATGCGTCCGTCAGTCGCGATCTGTTGAGGCAAGGCGTCAGTGTAGACACTCTTCAGTTTATCCAGCTCGCGATAATCAATGATCAGGCGCGGCAATTCAAACTGCTGGGCCAACTCCTCGAGCACTGCCTTGCTCGTTGAAACGCGACCGGTGGAAGTCTTTCTGCCGATGTCGATATGCAGCTCGGAAAGAACTTCGCCCACCTGCTTTGGAGAGCCGATATTGAACTCACGTCCGGCCAGTTGGTAGATCTGGACCGTGAGTTTGTGGAGTTCCTGACCGATGTAGCTCGACAAGTCGGCCAGGACCTTTTGGTCCACTTTAAGGCCGGCTCGCTCCATGCGATAGAGCAGCGGCGCCAGCGGCAGTTCAATTTCCGAATAGATCGTCTCGAGTTTCTTTTCCAGAATTCGCGTACGCAGCACACGAGCAGTTTGTACAGTCATGTCAGCAGCGATTGCGGTTTGCCATGCAGTCTCCGGCCAATTTGCCGGCGGCGCACTACTGTTCTCAATGTTCAGGGCTTCGCGTGCGAGATCCGAGAGCTCATATTTGCTGCGATTCGGATCGAGGAGATAGGCTGCGAGGTACGTGTCGTCCTTGACGCCTTCGAGCGTGATCTGGAACCGATCGAGCAGTCCGACCGCGCGTTTTACGTCGTGAATCGATTTTTCAATGAGACCATTCGATAGCACGTCGCGCAGAGGTCCGAGCGCAGCATCGATGCCACCGGAAAACTTTTCGAGGTCCACGTAAGCGGAGACTCCGTCTTTTGTCGCGAAGGCGATACCGCGAGTCGCTTGAAGTTCAGTGAAACATTCCTGCTCCCCTGTTCCCGCCGGAGTTGAATCAGCGACCGCGACGCCGATGCTTTCTGCGTCGAATAATGTGCGCACGAGTTTGTCCAGATCATTTTTTGTTTGGATGATCTTGTAGTTGCGCGCCATCTCAGCCGATGCCGGTCGCTCGACAGCAGCGTCCGCGTATTCCTTTATAAGGTTGACGAATTCCAACTCGCGAAACAGTTCGTAAGCCGCAGCGCGATCGGGAGGACGGGCTTTGATCTCGTCGAGGTTCAACGGCAGATCGAGATCGAGGCGGATGCGCGCCAGCTCGCGTGACTGGCGAATCAGATCGGCATTGTTGCGCAGCGATTCGCGATAAGTCTTATGTTTGACCGATTCCCAACCGGCGAGCGCAGCCTCTATCGATCCAAACTGCTGAATGATCTGCACTGCACCTTTCGAACCGATGCCGGGAGCGCCCGGGATGTTGTCGATCGAATCACCCATCAGGCCGAGTAGGTCCACGAGCTTATCAGCGGTAACGCCAAACTTGTTCTGCACCCACGCTTCGTCGCACCACTCGATAGGAGGCACTGGCTCTTTGCGCTTCACGACCTGCGAGTTCTGTCTCATGCAGACGACAAACGGATCGCGGACAAGCTGGCACATGTCTTTGTCATTCGAAACGATGACTGCCTGCATCTCTTTCTCAGCCACTTGCCGCGCAAGGGTGCCGATCACGTCATCAGCTTCGTAACCCGGGAAATTGATTACCGGGATATTGAACACCTCGCAAAGCCGGAAGATGTAGGGGAGCTGTGTGGCCAGATCGTCGGGCATCGCTACCCGATTGGCTTTGTAGTCGGCAAAGGTCTCGTGTCGAAACGTCTTCTCGCGCGATTCGAAGATGGCGGCGATGTAGTCAGGCTTCTCTTCACGCAACAGCTTGATGACCATGTTGGTGAAAATGTAAACCGCCTGAGTGACCAGACCTTGAGAAGTCGCTAAGGGCGCCACACGGTTCTGCATCGGGGCATAGAAAGCCCGAAAGATGTGCGACATCGAGTCGATTAAGAAGACACGTTGAAGCCGCTCGTTATTGGCTGCAGACGTTGTGGCAGGCATGTGATGTGATCATAGGAAGCAGGTCAGGGAGTGTCAAACAACGATTTACCTCAAAAGCCGGCATGGGCGAAACCCGCGTAAAGATTTTCTCGAACGCCTCCCCTAACAAACCGTTGATTTTTTGCATTACTAGTACAACGGTCTTTGCAGTTACACCCTGCCGTATCTCGAAAGGAGCACTATGTCTCGACTCCCACGCATAGCCTCACGGCTAATCACTCTGTCACTTATGATGCTTTCATTCAGTTTGTATGGAACGAAAGCTTATGCCACAGATCTTACTCTAACTACCGGAGGAAAAGTTTCCATCGAGCTTATCTCCTCTGACGCCGCCTTCAGCAATACGCTTTCCGTGGTTTCTCCAACCGGTATCGCTCTCGCCTCCCGCGGCTGCCAGATTGAAGCATCGCCCGAGCTTACCGGGATAAAGGTAGTCAGCGAAAAGCAATCTCAACACGGCTGCCGGGTCGAATTCGATTCTGATCCCGGCACGGCCGGTATTCAGCCTTTTCCGGTGGGCACTACTTTCCGTTTCAACATGTGCTCTCAGGGGGATGCCGATCCTAACTGCGAGAACGTCTGGTCCAGCAATCCCGGCTCCAACTCCGATGGGTTTGATCATGTGCGGACAACAGCCATTCGACCTACCGAGTTTCCAGGACAAATCTTCCAACTCGGCTGGGAAGATCTGCCGGGCGGTGGAGACATGGATTTCAATGATCTTATCGCTGTCTTCAGAACCAGCCCCGATACAGACGGTGATGGACTTTGGGATGACTGGGAACAGTTTGGCATCGACACCGATGGTAATGGAACGATCGATCTCGATCTTCCGAATCTACTGCCCGTCGATCTGGATGGTGATGGAAACACTACCGATCCGGGTGAGCGCACCAGTGCAAATCGTAAAGATGTCTTTCTTGAAATAGATTTCATGGACTGCGCGACCGCTGGAGGCGATTGCGGGGTCGGGGACACGCATAGCCACAGGCCGGATGCCATCGTTATCAATGCCGTCGTGCAGGCGTTTGCCAATGCACCCGTCATCAATCCCGATGGCAGTAGCGGAATAACGTTGCATATCGAAGTAAGCAATGCGATCCCACATCAAAATCAGCTGAACATTCCGGGTCTCTGCTTTGCGGGCGGCCCGGGCATAGGCAACTTCGATACCGTGAAAGCGGATCCTGCTAACTTTGGACCAAACAATCCGCGGCGGTTTGCTTTTCACTATTCCCTCTTTACTCACCTGCAAGTAAGCACCAATACGAGTTCAGGGTGTGGAGAATTCCCGGGAAACGACTTCCAGGTTTCGCTGGGTGGCGGCCCGGGTGGTGTCGGAACACTGCAACAGCAAGCCGGAACGCTCATGCATGAATTTGGTCACAATCTAAACCTGGGACATGGTGGCAACGAAGACGTCAATTTTAAGCCCAACTACCTGAGCATCATGAGTTATCGCTACCAACTCGGTGGTATTCCACCGACGGATCCCGATGGCGCCGGTCCGCTAACGGCGCGCATAGATTATTCCCGTTCTGCCCTTCCCTCTCTGAACGAAGGGAATCTCAATGAGCCTGCCGGAATTGGCGATGGCACCGACACTGCCTTCTTCCAATGCCCGATCCTCTTCACGCGCTCTGGTATAGGGAATGGACCACTCGACTGGAATTGTAATGGCAACACCACCGATACGATGGTTATGAACGACATCAATAACGATGGCTCTATAACCACGTTGACCGGATTCGATGACTGGAACAATCTGGTGCTGAACTTCCAGGGAACACCCAGCTTTGCGGATGGAGAACACAGTTTCAGTAAAAAGGTAATTGAGGCGGATTTTGACCTTTATTTCCAGGAAATCGCTGCGGAACTTTCGCTTGCAATGACGGTGTCACCCAGTCCAGTGATAACGGGCTCCAACGTTACTTACACGATCACAGTAAAAAACAATCGTCCGGAAGCAGCAACCTCCGTTGTGGTAACAGACGTGTTGCCCTCCCCGACGACGTTTGTAAGTTGCAGCGCACCGGGAGGAATTTGTGGCGGTTCGGGAAACACACGCACCATAACGTTTTCGTCGATTCCAGGCGGCGGTTCAGCCACCATTCAGTTAGTGGCAGCCGTGTCGTGTGCGATCGATGACGGTACTTCGATTCTCAACACAGCGACAGTATCCTTCGGAACGCCTGATCCGGATCCCAGCAACAACTTCGCGACTGCGATGGTCTCGGCTTCTAATCCGGCGCCCCTGATCTCAAACGCGGCGGTAAGTACTCCGGTGCTGCTGAAAGCGAACCACAAGATGACAGACGTTGTCGTGAGCTACAGTGTGACCGACAATTGTGGGCCACTTACAAACACGCTGAGCGTATCAAGCAATGAACCGATCAATGGTTCCGGTGATGGCGATAGCGCTCCGGATTGGGAAATCATCGACGGTAATCGTTTACGTCTGCGGGCCGAGCGATCGGGAAGAGGTACGAGTCGCGTTTACACGATAACAATCACCACGACCGATAGTGCGGGCAATTCAGCCAGCAAAGAGGTATTTGTGACGGTACCTCACGATAGAGGCCCGTAACGGGACGCAATTGTAGGGGCGGCCCTCCGTGGCCGCCCCTCGTTTATTGCGCATTCTTCGTGAGAGGGGCGGCCACGGAGGGCCG
>JAICGZ010000290.1 GCA_025922875.1 Pyrinomonadaceae bacterium | reverse complement strand
GCCCAATAGTTCCGGCACTGCTCGGACTGCAACGCTTCGCGTTCAAGCCACACGAAATCTCTGTAAGAAGCCAAGAGAGGTGGTTCGGCAGGAACATGTTTTCCGTTCAGCAGGGCGAAGTAGCGCTCGAAGAGTTCGGTGCATAACGAGGCAACGCTCCAACCATCGAGGAAAGGCTCGCTCAGCGTAAATTGGATCGAGTCGTCGCCGCGCAGGTGCAGGTGAAAACGGAGCAGCGGCGCCTTCCTCCAGTCAAACCTGCTGCGCATTTCAGTCGTGATCCATTCAGTGATTCCACTTTCCTGCTCAGACGGCGAGAGCTGGCGCAGGTCTTCCACGAGCAAAGGAAGGTGAGTTTTTTCGTGAACGAGCTGCAACGGCTCGCTGAACCCGGTGAGGACGAGGGACGTGCGCAGCATCTCGTGACGGTCCGCCATCTCGTCGAGCGCGGATTGCAACTTCTCGATATTCAGCGGGAGGTGCAGATGAAGGCTGGTGACGTAAACGACATAGTCGGGGCTATATTCTTCATGAAAGACCATGCCAGCCTGTAAGCGCGATAACGGATAGGCGTCCTCCACCGCCGAAGGCAGCTTGCAACGGTCTTCTTCCGATATCAGACCGAACGGCTGCTGATGTGAATTTGTGGAGAGATGGTTTTCGGCGATGCTTACATGTTCGGCGAGTTGGCGAATGGTCGGGTGCTGAAAAAGTTGCTGGAGTGAAAAGTCATATCCTCTCTCCAACGCGCCGGCCCGCGCCCGAATGCTACGAATCGAATCTCCGCCCAACGCGAAGTAGTTGTTATCAATGCCGATGCACCGGACACCGAGCGTTTCTGCCCAGACCTCAGCCAGCACCTGCTCGACGTTTGTGCGCGGTGCGACGAAGGCTGCTTCGACTTCAGCCCTGGTCCAATCGGGCGAAGGCAGAAGTTTGCGATCAACTTTGCCGTTGGCAGTCAGCGGCAGGGTTTCCAGAAAGACGAAAGCGGACGGAATCATGTGACCCGGCAGCTTATCTTTTAAGAACTCGTGCAACTCGCCGCCGGTAAGACGCGCAACTCCATTACAGACGCAATAAGCTACGAGCCGCTTTTCTCCGCGCGCGTCCTCCCTCGCCAGCACGACACTCTCTCGGATGGCAGGATGTCGCGCGAGTGCCGTATTAACTTCTTCCGGCTCGATGCGGAATCCGCGAATCTTCACCTGATCGTCGATGCGACCTCGATATTCCAGCTCACCGCCGTGCACACGACAAGCCAAATCGCCTGCGCGATAGAGACGGCCGCCAGGCTCGTCCCCGAAAGGATCGGGAACAAAACGTTCGGCCGTCAGTTCGGGCCGATTCAAATAGCCGCGCGCGACTCCAGCCCCACCGACGTAAATCTCGCCTTCAACACCATCGGCAACCGAACGCAAGTCGTCATCAAGCACGTGTATTTGCAAGTCTGGAATCGCGCTGCCGATGACACTCCTTCGTCCCGCATCTAAATCGTCACGTGTGATCCGGCGATAGGTGACGTGAACGGTCGTCTCTGTGATCCCGTACATGTTGACGAGTTGCGGACGATCGTCTCCGTGCCGCTCAAACCACGGCCTCAGTCTTTGTAGTTCAAGCGTCTCACCGCCAAAGATTATGAATCTCAGCGCGAGGTCCGTTTGAACGTCTGTGCCTTCTTCCGCCTGACTCAGTTGCCAAAAAGCCGACGGCGTCTGGCTGAGTATTGTCACGCGTTCCTGCCGCAGCAGATCGTAGAAAGCCGTGGGATCACGACTTACCGTAAACGGGACCACCACTACTCGCCCGCCGTAGAGGAGCGCGCCCCACAATTCCCAGACGGAGAAATCGAAGGCACAAGAATGAAAGAGCGTCCACACGTCGTGCTCATCAAATCCGAACCACGCGTGGGTCGCATCGAAAAGACGTGCAACGTTGGCGTGACTGACTGCAACACCTTTTGGCTGACCCGTCGAACCCGAGGTGTAGATGAGGTATGCGAGGTTTTCAGGCGAAGCAGCGCGCGGCAGATTTTCGGCGCTCTGAGTTGAGATCGCTTTTCCGTCGCGATCGAGGCAGACGGCCCGCACTTGATTCTCAAACATAATCGCGGTTGAGGTCTCGCCGGTCACCAACAGTGCTACGCGCGCGTCATCGAGCATGAAAGAGAGACGCTCTGGCGGGTACGCAGGATCTAAAGACACATAGCAGCCGCCGGCCTTAAGAACACCGAGTATGGTCACCACCATTTCCAGGGAGCGTTCGACAAGAATCCCGACGCAGGTCTCCGGCCTAACCCCGAGGTTACGAAGATGATGGGCCATTCCGTTTGCTCGCGCGTTAAGTTCACAGTAAGTTAGCCCCTCGCCCTCAAAGCTAACGGCGATTGCGTCGGGCGTCGCAGCAGCCTGCTGTTCAAATCGTTCGTGAATAGTTTGGCCGCCACGAAAAGGCACAAACGACTCAGAATTCAGCAGTGCGATTTGTGTACCTTGTGCTTCTTTGTGGCTAAAAGACTTTTGAGGCAAAGCGCCTCTCCTTTCTCATCCGCACCCGTGATCGTTTCAAGCAAGTTCTGATAGTCTCGCAATAGTTCAGTGATCCACTCGTCGTGAAAACGGTGCGTGTCGTATCCGATCCTCAGCACTAACTTCGGACCCGGTATCGCCCACACTGTGAGCGGATAATTTGATCTCTCGATGGAGCGGACACTTCCCACGCGAAGGTAGCCGTGCCGTTCACGCCCGAAGGGATAGTTCTCGAAAAGGAAAATGCTCTCGAAGAGCGGCTTCCCTGGTTCAACATCGCTCCACGCCTGCACCCGCGCCAGTGGGCAATATTCGTATTGGCTGATCTCCGCCTGCTGTGCCTGCAATTGTTTGAGCCAAACAAGCAGTTCAGCTTCAGGTGTGATCTTTGCGCGCGACGGTAGCGTGTTAATGAATAACCCCACCATTGACTCGACTTGTGTGAGGTCCGCCGAGCGGCCCGACACCACAACACCAAAGACGACGTCATCCTGTCCAGTCTGCGAACTCAACAACAACGCCCACACTCCCTGAAGTACAGTGTTCTGCGTCAACTGGTGTCGTTGTGCAAACTCCTGCAACCTTGTGGTCGCGGATTCCGCAAGCTCGACATGCTGTTCGGCGTACGCAGAACCAACGTTCCCAGGAACGCCCAAAAGAGCCGGCGACGCGAATCCTTCGAGCAATTGCCGCCAGAAGATCTTTGCTTCTTTCAAGTCCTGCTGTTTGACCCACGTGATGTAGTCTCGATAACTGCGGGCGGGCTTCACGGATAGTCGCTCTCCGTCGCGTAGTCTGTCGTAGGACGTGAGTACGTCCTGCAAAACGATGGGGAGCGACCATCCATCCAGCAGCAAATGGTGGCTGGTCCAAATAAACAAGTTCTCGTCGTCAGCCGTTCTAACAAGCGCCAGACGCATTAGTGGTGGCTGTTTCAGATCGAACCCTTGCTCACGATCCCGCCGCAGATACTCTTCCAAATTGTCTTGCTGCCGTTTGCGGCCGAGGCTCCTCCAGTCTTCTCGCCTGAGGCGCACTTTCACCGACCGCTTGACTGCCTGCACAGGTTCTTGCACGACGGTCCACTCAAAGGCGGTTCTGAGCACCGCATGCGCGTCTATCACTGCCTGCCAGGCCATCTCGAATATGTCTTCGTTCAGGTCTCCATTCAGCTCGCAAACTAATTGGGTCGTATAAATTTCACTGTCCAATGCGTAAAGGCTGTGGAAGAGCATGCCCTCCTGCATTGGCGACAGCGGGTAGAGATCTTCTATCTGTCCGGTTACTCTTTGAATCTCCGCTAGCTGTCGCTCGTTCAAGTTAACCAAGGGGAAATCGGAGGGCGTGTACTCCCGCACTTCGCGTAACACGCAATGCTCGATGAGTTTCCGCAGCTTCCTGATGAAGCTCTCAGCCACTGTCTCAATAGTCTGTCGCGCGTGTAATTCGTTGCTGTAGGCCCACTCCATTTGTAGTCGCCCGTCTCTCACGGCCCCGTCTATTTCGATCAGATATTTGCGTCCGCCAAGCTGGCTGCGCGACAAATCGATCGGATCGTCTGCCAGGACGAACGGCGTAGT
Organism: Pyrinomonadaceae bacterium; assembly: GCA_025922875.1. Lineage (GTDB taxonomy): Bacteria > Acidobacteriota > Blastocatellia > Pyrinomonadales > Pyrinomonadaceae > PSRF01. The sequence goes on along the minus strand of JAICGZ010000290.1, from coordinate 4,248 downwards.
CTCGTCATCGACAATCTGATCGAGTTGTCCCAGATAGTTGAAGCTGACCTGCGCCTGCGGGAGTTTTTCCAACTGCCTTGAGATCGATTCCTCGCCGCACAGGTACCTAAGCAGACCGTAGCCAATGCCTCTGTTCGGAACGCGCCGCAGTTGCTCCTTTACAGACTTCAACGTCTCTCCTGGCCCGGAAGAATTACTCACTTCCAGCAGCACCGGGAAGATCGTTGTAAACCATCCGACGGTCCTCGAAAGGTCACAGCCTTCGATGATCTCTTCTCGCCCGTGCCCTTCAACATCCACCAGGACTCTTTTCTCCCTGGTCCACTCGGAGAGCGCCTGGGCTAACGCTGCGAGCAGCACGTCGTTGATTTGAGTTCGGTAGGCACGCGGCGCCTCTTGCAAAAGGAGACGAGTCTCCTCGGCAGACAACGAGACCCAAAGACTGCGCGCCGAACCCGCAGTGTTGTCTCCCACACGATCGACCGGCAACTTCCCGGCGTTCCAGCGAAATTCCGCGGTCCAATATTCCAACTCGTGGTGCACTGACCCGGATTGCACGTGAGCACAAAGCAACTCAGACCAACGCTTGAAGGAAAGCGTCTTCGGCGGAAGCTTTACCTCCTCACCGCGGCACAACTGCTCGTAAGTGCGTTGCAAGTCATCGAGCAGTATCCGCCACGACACGCCGTCCACCGCGAGGTGATGAATCACGATTAGTAGACAGGATTTACAAGATGTTTCAGGATTGACAAGATTAAATCCTGTAAATCCTGGAAAATCTTGTAAATCCTGTCTACTATTGCCGAGGTCAAAATACACGGCCCGGATGATCGGTCCTTCGCTCAAGTCCAGGCTTGACTGCGCCTCATCTGTGATCCTCTTTATTTCAGCCGTTTGTGCCTCGGGAGTAAGGGACGACAGATCTACGCACTCGAAGACCCGTTGATTCTCGCGCGCGGCGATCCTTTGTTCCCAGCCTTGAGTCTCACGCTTGAAGCGCAATCGCAGCGCATCATGGTGTTGGGTCAACCGTCCCAGACTTTTTTCGAGCAGGTCGGCACGAGCGAGTGACTTCAGCTCCAGCATCAGGGCCTGGTTGTAATGGTGAGGCTCCGGCAACTGTTGCTCGAAAAACCAGTGTTGGATTGGTGTCAAAGGTATGGCGCCTTCATTGGAGTCCTCTTCCTTTGCCACATCACGGGAGCTTTTTGTTACCGCAGCAAGTTCTAAAATGGATTCGTGTTTGAGGACCTGCTTCGGTGTGATTACTAGCCCTGCGTCTCTGGCGCGAGCCACAATCTGTATACTGACGATCGAATCTCCGCCCAATTCGAAGAAGTTGTCCGTTATTCCGACTTGTTCAAGTCCGAGCACCTCTCGCCAGATCCGGACCAGTTCCCTTTCAACGGACGTGCGTGGCCCTACGTGGTCTTCTTCAGTCTTGATCTCCTCTGGCGCCGGTAGTGCCCGGATATTCACTTTGCCGCTTCCCTTGAGCGGGAGCGCATCCAGCAACACTATTGCTGCCGGCAACATGTAGTTCGGCAACTCGTCCTTTAAATATGCGCGCAGTTCCTCCGGTGTAATCGCTGCTTGATGATCGCAGACGACATAAGCTACTAACCGCTTATCCCTTTCAGCTTCTTCCCGCACCATGACCAGGGCGTCCCTGACTGACTGATGGTTCCTCAGGTGCGCTTCAATCTCTCGCAGCTCGATGCGGAAACCTCTCACCTTCACCTGACCGTCCAACCGTCCGATGTATTCCAGATTTCCATTCGCCGAGTACCGCCCCCAATCACCGCTCGCATAGAGGCGCGCGCCCACCTCACCCGACAACGGATCGGGAATGAATTTCTCTGCTGTGAGCCCCGGTTGATTCAAATATCCCCACGCCAATCCCTTGCCGCCGATGTTTATCTCTCCCGAAACTCCCGCAGGCACTGGCTCCAGATTCTGGTCCAGAACGTAGACGCTCGTATTTGGTATGGGCCTGCCTATGGCAACCGTCCGCTCGTCGCTCCCTATCTCGCACCTGTGATAGGTAGCAGTGATCGCCGCCTCGGTTGGACCATACATATTCACCAACTCTACTTCCCCCAATAGCCGGTAAATGCGATCCTTTAATTCGGCTGAGAGCACTTCGCCGCCGCTGGTCACGCGCAAAAGGCTTCGGCATTCCTTAATCCGCTCATCTTCTATTAGTGCTTTGAGCATAGTCGGCACGACGTCTATCGCCGTCACTTGCTGCTCGCACATCAATTCCACCAAATAGCGGACGTCGTACTGGAGCCCTGGAGGAACTATGACGAGACCTGCTCCCGTAATGAGCGGATGGAATATCTCTTCTATCGCGGCGTCAAAACTAATGGAATACTTCAACAACATTCGATCGGATTGGTCGAGCGGGAACTCACGGGCAACCCATTGCATGTGATTGCACACGGCGCGATGAGAAACCATTACGCCCTTCGGTTGGCCCGTTGAGCCTGACGTGTAGATGACGTAAGCGAGGTCATCGTCAAAGGTAACGGTGCGCGGGTTCTCCTCACTCTCCTCCGAGATACTCTCTCTTTCGGCATCGAGGCAGACGACTTGTTCTATTTCCTGAAGGTTTTCAAGTAGTGGCTGAGTCGTCACCACCATTTCGGGATGTGCGTCAGCGAGCATGAAGGAAAGCCGTTCTTTCGGATATTCCGGATCCAGCGGCAGATATGCTGCCCCTGCTTTTAGTATTCCCAGCAGCGCCACGATCATCGCCGGACTGCGTTCCAAACAGATTCCGACCCGCATCCCGCGCCTCATGCCCAGAGTGCAAAGATAGTGGGCCAATTGGTTTGCACGGCGGTTCAACTCTTGATAACTCAGCCGCCCACCTTCAAAGATCAGGGCGACAGCATCCGGCGTAGCCGCAGCCTGCTGCTCGAATAATTCGTGAAGACCGGCGCTGGGAAAGTCCGCTTGAGTTTCGCTCGATCCGCGAATGAGCAAGTCTCTTTCCGCCGCATTCAAGAGTGACAACTCCGTTACCACTCGCTCCGGTGCGTCGATCATTCCTTCGAGCAGGGTTTCGAAATGGTGAAGCGTTCGACGGACACTCACCGCGTCGAAGCGATCTGTTTTGTAGCCGGCGTGCAGTACCAACTGTGCGCCCGGCGCCGCCGCGATCGTCAGGGGATAGTTCGTCTGTTCGATAGAACGCAGGCCAGTGATCTCAGGGCGTTCACGTCTCGACGAAAGTGAGGAGTCCACGGGATAGTTTTCGAAAACGAAGATGCTTTCAAAGAGTGCGCGACCGCGCCGCGCCTCGCTCCATTCCTGTACCTGCAAGAGCGAGCTGTATTCGTACTGGCGCAATTCGACCAACCGCTTTTGCAACTCCTTCAGCCAGGGAATGAGCAACTGACCCGGCGAGACGGACACTCGTAAAGGCAGCGTGTTGATAAAGAGTCCAACCATCGCCTCCGAGCCCCTCAAGTTAGGCGGGCGACCCGAAGACGTGACGCCGAAGACGATGTCCCGCTCTCCACTGTAGTAGCTGAGCAGTATGGTCCAGGCTCCGTAGAGAAGAGTGCTCAACGTCAGCCGATTCTGGCGGGCCAGGGCTTGTAGCGACTGTGTCGTAGCTTCGGAAAGACGAAGCGACTCCTCACCGTAGCCTCGCTCCTGATCGAGCTCCTGGCCGGCTGAGTTCGCGGACGCGTTTTCGATTCCGAGCGGAATGGGCCCAGTAAACCCTTTGAGTGTCTCGCGCCAGAAACTCTCTGCCGCTGCATGATCCTGTCGCCGTAACCAGGCGACGTAATCTTTGAAATAGCGCGGCTTCTTCAGACCTGGCGCACGTCCTGCTCTGCGTGCGTCGTAAATAGCGAAGACTTCCTGCAGAACAATCGCAAGCGACCAGCCGTCGATCAGCAGATGATGATTGCTCAGGACGAAAGCATGTTCTTCGTCTGATCTCTTGAACAAAGCCAGCCGCAGGAGCGGCGCGCGTTTCAAGTCAAACCCTCGCTCCTTATCCCGCCGCAGATAGTCTTCTAAAAACTCGTCTTGTGCTTCGCGGCTGAATCCGCTCCAATCCTCACAACTTAGTTTCACTTCAACTCTTCGTCTGACGACTTGAATCGGCTCCGCGCAGACATCCCAGGCAAAGTCGGCACGCAAGGACTGATGACGCCGAACCACTGTCTGCCAGGCGGCATGAAACGCTTCTTCATTAAGACCGCCTCTCAACTCACAGACCAGCTG
>JAICGZ010000289.1 GCA_025922875.1 Pyrinomonadaceae bacterium | reverse complement strand
TTTCGCGCTTACCGCGTATCGCGAAACATCAGCGGCAGTTTGATATGGCCGCGATGGTGTTGAAGGGACTGGAAGACAAAACTTTTCGCGGCGCCTCCATTGCCTCGCCTTCGACTCCCTGGGGCGGTGGTCCAAACGCCAATGAAGCGACAGTCAGTGGTTATCACGGTGTCTGGTCGCGCGATCTATATCACGTAGCGACGGCGTTTGACGCGATCGGGGATCGTTCCACAGCTAACCGTCTGCTCGACTACTTGTTTCGCGTGCAACAGAAAACCGATGGCAGCTTTCCGCAGAACTCATGGGTTGACGGGCGCCCAATCGGAAACGGTTTGCAGATGGACCAGGTAGCGTTGCCCCTCGTGCTCGCGTACCAGCTTGGACGCACCGCTCGCAGAACCTGGCTAAGGCACATCAAGCCGGCCGCGGATTTTATTTTGCGTCATGGACCACGTACCGAGCAGGATCGTTGGGAGGAGAAGCCTGGCTATTCGCCGTCGACAATCGCGGCGGAGATCGCAGGTCTGGTTTGCGCTGCGGAGATCGCAAGAATCAATGGCGACAGATCTTCTGCCGACACTTACCTCAAAACTGCCGACAACTGGGCTGAAAACCTTCAACAATGGACAGCGACCGCAAGTGGTTTCACCAGACGTCCCTACTACCTGCGAATCACAGCAAACAACGACCCGAACGACGGTGAAAAGCTCACTATTAACAGCTCTAGTCTGGATGTGGATGAGCGCAGGCTCATTGACGCCGGCTTCCTCGAGTTAGTACGGCTTGGCGTGAAAGATCCACGCGACCAGTTGATTCTGGATTCTCTAGTGCTGGTCGATCAGATGATCGGCGTCAAGACGCCGGTTGGCGAAGCGTGGTATCGATACAATCACGACGCGTATGGCGAAACACCCGACGGCGGCAAATACGACGGGCGCAATGGTGTCGGACGCCTCTGGACGCTGCTCACTGGTGAGCGCGGCCAGTATGAAATCGCCGCCGGTAACGTCGCGAGCGCGCGTAAACGACTGGACACGATGGCGGGCTTTGCGAATGACGGGTTGATGATTCCCGAGCAGGTGTGGGATCTCAAAAAAACTCCGAACGCTGCGTTTCGCTTTGGTGCAGGCACGGGATCGGCGACGCCACTGGCTTGGTCCATGGCGCAGTTTATTCGTTTGGCGATGAGTATTGAGCGAGGAAAGAACGTAGAGACGCCGAGGGTCGTGGTTGAACGGTATATTCCTCGCGCAAAGGCGCAAAGGCGCAACGGAAGACGCAAAGATCAAAAGTAACTTCTTTGCGTCTTACGTTGCGCTTTGCGCCTTTGCGGGAGAAATTCTTCCTGGTGAAGATGACCATCGTAGATAACAAAAAGCACGGTTTGATCTTCGCCGCCGATCTCGGCGGAACGCACCTCCGTGCCGCGACGGTCGATCAAAAAGGAAAGATCCACTTTCGTTTCAAACAGAACACGCCGCAAGTGAAAGACGCAAACGCAATCGTCGACGCGATCGTCGCGGCCGTGCATGAAGCCGGAGGTGTTGAGGGAATATCAGCGGTGTCGTTAGTTGTCCCCGGAACAGTGAACGTGCAAGAAGGTGTGGTAGTGAAGGCGCCAAACCTTCCGTGTCTCGATGGCTTTCGCCTCGCAGCGGCCTTGAGTGAGAAACTGGGTATACCCGCGATTCTCGAAAATGATGCTAATGCCGCGGCGGTCGGTGAAATGTGGCAGGGTGCAGCGGTCGGGTGCAATACGATCATCTGCGTGACACTGGGCACTGGAGTCGGCGGCGGGATCATACTCGACGGTAAGTTGTGGCGCGGAGTGGATGGCGCCGCCGCGGAGATCGGTCACATGTGTGTCGATCCTTTCGGAGGCGTTGCGTGCACGTGCGGCAGTCGCGGGTGTCTCGAAGTCTTCGCTTCGGCAACGGCGATTGTGCGGATGACGCGTGAGGCAAGCCCGCGATATCCGGATTCGATTCTGCAGGGACAAGATAACTGGACGGCGGAGATGATCTTTGAAGCCGGACAACAAGGCGACGAGCTGGCGCTCGAAATCTTTCGGCGGATGGGTGTTTACCTCGGAATTGGGCTGGCGAATCTAATCAACATTCTCAATCCGGAGATGATCGTGATTGGTGGTGGAGTGGTGAACGGGTGGGATTTGTTTGAGAAGCACATGCATCAACAGATCGAGGAGCGTGCGTTTCCATTGCTTGCGGCACGCGTGAAGATCGAGCGCGCAAGGTGTGGCGATGATGCTGGGTTGTTGGGCGCCGTGCGTTTGGCTTTATTAGACAGGATTACGTGATGAACAGGATTTACAAGATTTTGCTCGTAGCGTTTGTTAGTGCTGCCGGCGGTGTGGCGCAGGACATTACCACGCTCGAAAAGATTGGCCCGGTGGTACGTTTCGAACGGACCGAAAAAATAGTCACCCTCCACTGCCAGGACAACTCCCAGGTTCAGCTAACAATCCTTGCCCCGGATCTCATCCGTGTGAGAGCGGCATTCACTAAACCAATTCCACAAAAAGATCACTCGTGGGCCATCGCCAGAGAAAACTGGGAAACGCCACGCTGGCGTCTGAACGAAACCTCAGACCTGATCACGATCACAACTGACGAGCTCGAAGTCCTCGTTCGTCGTTCACCGTTGCTGATTGAGTTTCGCGACGCCCGCACTCACCAGGTTATCAACGCGGACGAGCGCCCAATGTCCTACGATCCAAAAGGCAAACTCGCCGGAGTAATGTTCGATCCCAAAGCCGGCACGTTCGTCGCTGCCGCAAAGAAACTCGGCTTCGATGAACACTTCTACGGCCTCGGCGAAAAAGCCGCGCGTCTCGACAAACGTCGCAGCTCATTCGTCAACTGGAACTCCGACACGCCCGGTTACACTGAAGGCAAGGATCCGATCTATCAAACCATCCCGTTCTATATCGGTTTACAGCGCGGCATCGCTTACGGGATCTTTTTCGACAACAGCTATCGCAGCTATTTCGACTTTGGTAAGTCGTCGCAGCAACGCGCGTGGTTCGGCGCCGAAGGCGGCGAGATGAACTATTACTTCTTCTATGGTCCATCGATAAAAAAGATTCTCGGCCGCTACGCTGATCTCACCGGACACATGCCTCTGCCGCCGCTCTGGGCACTTGGCCACCAGCAGAGCCGCTGGAGTTACTATCCCGACACGATGGTCGAAGAAGTCGTAAGCGAGTATCGCAAACGAGATCTGCCGCTCGACGTCGTTCATCTCGACATCGATTACATGGACGGCTACCGTGTCTTCACGTTTGACAAGGAAAGATTTCCGGATCCGAAAGGCCTCAGCGAGAAACTACGACGCCAGGGCGTAAAGCTCGTAACGATTGTTGATCCCGGAGTAAAGCACCAACCCAACGAAAAGGGATACCACGCGTACGATCAAGGCGTGGAGAAAAACTTTTTTCAGCGCCGGCGCAATGGCGATCTGTTTGTTCCGAGAGTGTGGCCCGGCGATAGTGTTTTCGTCGACTACACTTTGCCTGAAGCGAGACGCTGGTGGGGCGATCTCCATCGCGTTTACACGGACAACGGCATCGCCGGAATCTGGAACGACATGAATGAACCGTCTGACTTCGTTGACCAGACCGGCAAGAACCAGTTAGACGTGGTGAGTTACGATGAGGGCGAGAAAACCACTCACGCGAAAAACCGGAACACCTTTGCACTCCTGATGTCGCGTGCGACTTACGAAGGACTCGAGCGTCTCCAACCCGATCGCCGTCCTTATGTCATCACGCGCGCTGCTTACGCGGGTATTCAGCGCTATGCGACGATGTGGACCGGCGATACGAATAGCACATGGGGATCTCTTGGGTTGAACATTCCGATGTTTACATCGCTTGGTTTATCGGGCGAGCCGTTTGTCGGCAGCGATGTCGGCGGTTTTATCGGGCGCGGTAATGGCGAGCTGCTGGTGCGTTCTTATCAGGTCAGTTTCCTCGCGCCCTTCTGTCGCAACCACAAGGTGATCGATGGTTACGATCAGGAGCCCTGGCGCTTCGGGAAGTATTACGAAGACATCATTCGCAAGTATCTGAAACTCCGCTACGCACTACTCCCTTTTCTTTACACCACCCTCGAAAATGCCCATCGCACAGGTGTTCCTGTGTTTCGTCCTTTGCTGTTGAACTACCAGGACGATCCGAACACCTACAACCTCGACGATCAATTTATGATCGGTGACGATCTCCTCCTCGCGCCGATTCTTAAACCAGACGTAACTCGCCGGCTGGTCTACCTTCCCGCGGGCACGTGGTACGACTACTGGACCAACAAGCGATATACGGGCGGAGAGATGATCAGTGTCGAAGTTCCGTTGGACATGGTACCGGTGTTTGTGCGCGGCGGTGCGATCATTCCCTCTGGTCCATCGCTGAACTATGTTGGCGAAAAACCTATCGATCCGATCACATTCAATATCTATCCCGATGAGAAAGGCGCAGCGGCCGCCAATCTATATGAAGACGATGGGTTGAGTCCGGCGTACAAGACCGGCGCGTTTCGACGGACCGCGTTGAGCGCGAGGCGTGGGCCGCGTGGATTTGTGGTTTCAGTTGGTGCGGCCGAAGGAAGCTATAACCCTGGTCCACGAAAGTTCAGTTTCGTCGTAAGGTCTCATGAGCACAAGCCCGTCACGGTTGTTGATACTGGAAGGGCACAGCAGGTAGACATAAAGTGATCGATTGTTACAAACACGTGGCATCGCAGTGACAATTTTGAAATACTGCGGGAGTAATTTCCGCCGACAATAACCCCTAAAAAAGTAAATAACAGCAGTTCCATTTCGCCCCTGTTCGGTAACTTTTTGTTTCCAGGGAATACGGGTATGTCCAAAACAAGGGTTTTGACTGTCACTCTCTGTGCAGTCGTTTTCTTGACGCTTGCTTCATCGGCTCGTGCGGATGTGGTCCAGGCGGACAAGTTTCTTGAAAAGCTAATATTTGCCGAGAGACACAATTTAACCGTTTTTGAATTTCAACGTGCGGAAACCGGTTATCTCTACACAGGTCATTTCGAGAACAACAATGGAAAGCATCTCGGCTTTAGTGTGGCGGCTTTTAGACAAGGTCCAAAGCTTGGGATAGTGCGACAGTCGCCGCCGGCGACGGATGTGTCGCAAAATCCGGAGCCTACGGCGATGGTCTTACTGGGAACTGGTCTCGCTGCAGTGGCGGCATTTGCACGAAGAAAGAGCCGGAAGCGCGGTCTATAGATTAATTTTCGAGTGCCACAAGTGATCTTTCGCGCGAAGGCGCAAAGGACGCAAAGTCAAGTTCTTCAACTTTGCACCCTTTGCGCCTTTGCGTGAAAACGACCTCTTTACCGCCACGATGGTGAGAAGCCGTTTCGGACCAGGAGACGCGGGCCGCCACCATTGATCCTCGCGATCCACAAATCTATTTCGCGATTATCATCCAACGACTTCGACCGCTCGAACACGATCCACTGTCCATCAGGCGAGATCGTGAACGCGCCGGTGAATTCATTTTGAAGATTAGTGACCTGAGTGACCTTACGCGTGGCGAAGTCGTAGCGGAAGATGTTCGCGGAGTCTCTCATCAGCGTTTGATTCGAAAATAGAAAACCCGAAGCATCCGGAAGCCAACGCACATCGAAGAGTAACTGGTACTCGATCTTGGAATACGGCGTCAGCTTTTCGCCGGGATGCTTGCCGCCTTCGGCAAGGCGGAAAATGGCGGATTCGCCTGATGCATTCTCGCTGTAAAGTAATTGATTCGCAGTGTCCGCGGTTGGTCCCCAGTCCCACACGCACGTGCCAAGCGGATGTTTCCCGCTGAAGAGCGGGTTGTGAACGTATTCGCCGGGCGTTGGATTAACCGGCACGTTGTTCAGCGTGCACACGCCATTGCGGAAACTCACACGCGAACCGTCCTGCCGCCACACTGGACGGTACGCGCCGAAGTATTCAATACCATCACCGGTGATCGAAAACACCGGCGCCTTCACAGTGCTGCCTGCGCGCACGTCAACGCCGGGCGTGAACCAGCGATAGTTACCCCAAATCGCTACGACTGCCTGCGCAGTGTTGCCAAAGTCTGCGACCTGATTGAAGACCACCGTCTTTGTTGCTCCAGGCGCAAGCGTGATCTGTTGCGGCTCCGCTGCTCCTGCAACGTACACGATGAAAACTCCCGCGCTTGCCTGCGACTGTTTGTAAAAGGGTTGATCGTTGCGGAACGTTACGCTCACGCTGCCTTTTGGAAAGCGTGTGAACTCGGCGCCATCCGGAGCATTGGTGAGTTTGCGAAAACCGGAACCATCCGGACGCACGACATAGAGGTCAGCGTCGTACAGCGATGCAGCAGCAGCGTGTCGACTGGAGAAAGCGACTTCTTTCCCGTCCGGACGCCATGCGAGCGAGTCGATGCCGAGTGGTTTTTTTGCGTCCGTGTGCGTCCAGAGCCGCCGGTCGTTTGTACCGTCAGGATCGATGAGACGTACCTCGACGCCGTCGCGAACGTATGCGATCGTCCCGCCCTTCTGCGCGTGAACGTTTTGGACGAAGCAGATCGCAATTACTAACAGGATGGCGCCCTTCATGATCACTTCTTGATTGCCGCTAGTATTGCCTGCGCTGCCTTATCAACCTGAGGCGTGAGTATGTCTTCACCGTCCGATTTGGCTTTCGCCTTAGCGGTATCGGCAAGCACTGTGTTTGGTGAATCGGTACGGTCCACTCTGTAATCGAGAGTCAGTTCGTCCTTCGCTTTGATGTTGTCTGCGACTATCGCAGCAGTGTGAACGCCTGCGATGGTTGCTGAACGCGCGGCCGCCGTGCCTGCGGTGCTTCCACCTGGAATGTGACCCGCGGCAGCGCCTGCGATATTGCCAATCGCCCGGCCAAACCTCGAGCCGCCTCCGCCTTTCTTGACTGTCATCGAGACGGAAAGCATGTAGTCACACTGCTTCTGTCGTGCTTCACTTGCAGACGCCGAGTTAAGTGTTACGACTTCCACACCTGGTGCGTTGAGACGACTCGCAAAACTATTGCGTACCGCTTCCGCTGATTGTGCAGTGTCGCCTGCAGTCACCTGCACCTTCGGTAACACCAAGCCGATCCGTATCACGCCAGGTTTCTTTTCCGCGGTGGCGCTGGTGGTAGTTGTTGCCGAAGAGGTCGTGTTGCTGCTCTCCGATGGGCGGCTGGAGGTCGATGGCGTCATTGTTGCGGCCGTGCTCATCCCGTAAAGTTCCTGCATGTCTTTAGCGAGCGTGTAACCTTCCGGAATGTCGAACAGAGATGCACTGAGCTGTTCTCTCGAGAGCTCGATTACTTCCTGAGTCATCGACGTCGTGCTGCCGTCGGGTTGGTAGATGGTCGTGGTGACGAGCAGAGGAAAGCCGAGCTTGGCAGTTCCCACGGTTCTTGTACGGACGTCGTCTTTACAGCCCGGTCGCGGTTGAACCGGCATCTGCTGGTGTTTCTGCGTTTCACCAGGACACGCGAAGGCGTAGTCAAAGTCGATATACCAGCCGTCTGTTTCCATTTTCATATCCTTGGCGCACGCGTCAGGACTGGCCTTTGTCTCTATCGACGTTTTTATATGTCGCGCGGTGAAACCAAACATCTGCTTCCGCTCGCCTGTATCGGTGACTGTGTTCGTGACGTTGACGATACCGCCGCGTGGCTGCGACTGAGGTTGCACGGGTGTTGAAGTGGTTGGTGCGACCGGACCGCCATCGCCGGCGCCTGACGTGTTCGCTCCGCCTGTCGGAGAGATCATGTAAGTTTTTGTTTTCTCGTTGATTGTTAACGTGCGTTTGAGGTCACACTGAAGGATGGTGGTGAGCCCCATACCTGCGCTGGCCATCTCGTTGCGCATCCGCTGTCCTTTTATGTAGAGAATGGTCTCGGTGGCGCCGCCACCCATGGTCATCCGCTGGCGAATTTTTATGTCGCCGGTCGGCTTATTTGTAGTTTGGCTGTTGGTGACCAGCCCGGCGGCTGCATAAAGCACGAGAATAAAAGCCGCGGATTTTAAGAATGCCGTTTTCATCATCACTCCTCCCTAATTTAGTAACGCAGAAATTCTAGCCAAATCGGCTCAAAATATTTTTAGCCGCGAAAAGGCACAAAAGATTTGCTAATTGTTAACGCAAAGCGTTCGCCAACTCCAGCCCAGCAATGCTGACACCATTTGCGAAACTTGGCTGAGTTAATGCAGAAAAGCGTTCGCTAAACCTAGCACACTGAACAACGAATCGTACTAGCGTTCGCTAATCCGCACACTGAACGACGAATCGTACTCACGCTGAAAGCGTTCGCTAATCCGCACACTGAACAAAGATCATACTAACGCTGAAAGC
>JAICGZ010000288.1 GCA_025922875.1 Pyrinomonadaceae bacterium | reverse complement strand
CCCGTTGCAATTCGGCGGGCGAATTGGCATGGCGGGCCTCTTCGACGATTTCGTAGGCTGATGGCGCTGGTGGCGGAAGCCATACTTCGGCAACGGACATAAGATGGGCTTCACCGGCCGGCGGCAGACCAGCCTGGGCCAGATCATCGAGTGCCGCATCCGCACACTCCGAGCCGTCGTAGCCAATAAGAATCTTCATAAGAGCTACCTCAGGCGACTTGCAGAGATTGAACCATCCGCGGTTCGGGGGTTATCTGATGCTCCCGATAGTGATGGTGACAATCGGCACCGCCGAAACACCCTTGTTGTACGATACCCAGAAGCGCTCTGAGTCATAGAGAACCATCCTGAACAAAGATCCGTCAGGTCTTTGCAGCAGAACGCCCTCGCCGACTACGGTTTTGTAGTCAGGTGCGCCAACCCCGCCGGTGTAATCGATGGATATAGTTACGACCTTTTTCGTTGTGTCGTAAGCAATTTGCGCCGTTTCGTTCGGAGAGAGCGTATAGAAATCCTGTTCGTCGCTCTTAAGCACCGGGTCGCCGAGCTTTGTCCTCACTTCGGCGGCGGTCATACCGAGACGCACGCCGCGATATTCCCTGTAAAGCTGTTGCTGGGTTTGCGCGTGTGCCTTGACGGCTTTCGTCTCTGCCTGACTTTGACCTTTGGCAATGACCGTCGCCAATAGCAGCAGCAGAAGCATGCCAAGCAAATAGCAAATTACTTCAATGGGGCTAATTCTGGATGGATGTGTGCTGGTTTTCATCTTAATCAACTCCTCCGACGGCTTCTGTGATTATTTCCGCGTCTCTTCTGAAGCTTTTGCCGATGGCCCAAAGCTGCCCGCCGGCGCGCACCTGTAACACAATTACATCCAGCGGCCGCCGCGGTGGACCAAACATCACATGGCCCATACGCGCATCGAACGTCCCTTGATGACAGGGACACTGAAAGCATCGACTCGACGCGTCCAAATCCACCGAACATCCTGCGTGAGAACATCTTCGGCTGTACGCCCTGTATTCGCCGTCGGTCGAGCGTAGCAGCACAGCCGGATCGTTTCTGGTTGGATAATTGAAGTAGAGACTGGACCCTGGCAGAAGTGTTTCTGCGCCCTCGATCTTCCGGGGAGGGTACATAACCAGTGAATCCTGAGCGGCTATGACTTCGTTAGCGTTTGTTGATGCTATCAGCAGTCCCGCCGAACTCAAGATCAGACCTGCGCAAAAAGTGCGTCGAGTGGTCGGTGACAATTGGTCTGTGTCACCTTCGTGGTTACGATCCATTGTCGTGCTCCTCCCATCTGACCGTCGAGCCTGAGCCAGATAGAAACCACAGTGCATGTAGCGCAACGCATGTGCCGAGCAACCTCTGAAGAATGTGGTCGGAAAATGAGATTTGTGGCGTCTTCCGTGGGGAAAGTTCACCACTTGGAGCGCGAAAGCCCGCAGTTCCGTACCTAATCGCGCGACTGATATTGTTATCAGAAACAATCGGCTGGTGCCTGGATTGCTAGCTCAATGGGGAGGTGAACCAGATGCCAGCCACCGTTAGACCACGACCAGACTAAGAGAAAATCACCGTAACAAGAACTGAGGTCAATAGAGTCGACGAGTCGACTAGACAAATGTCGATGACGGCATCAGCAAGCTTGTTTCAAGTTGAGCAAACGATCTCAGACGAAACCAACTCCGCTGATTATATGTCTCTGATCAACGAGCTCTAATCGTAACAAAGATGGTCGTGCCGCGATGGTTCACCAGTAAGAGTAACGGATTTTTCCCGGAGCGCTCGACGGCTTCCCTAAGGTCGGCGACGGACCGGACCGGCTGCTGATTTACCTGCTCAATCACGTCGCCGCGCTGAATTCCCGCACTCGCCGCTGGACCAGCAGAATCCACTTCCATAACTACCAATCCCTGCGTGTCCGTGCCGACTCCCAACTGCTGCGCGAGCGCCGGCGTTATTGGTTGCACAGCGATACCGAGTCTGGCGTCGTCAGCTCGTCTGGGTTCGGACGAGGGGTCTTCAGTTGCTCTCGATGCACGGTCTTGCGGCGTAAATTCACCGAGCGTCGGCCGCAACTCCTGTTCGCTTCCCTCTCGCCAGATTTTCAAGGTGACTGTACGCCCCGGCGGCGTTCCTGCGATCTCGTTGCGGAAACTGTTTGGATCGGAAACAACATTTCCATTTAGCGCAAGAATTAGATCACCCCGCTTCAATCCGGCCCGTTCTGCTGCGCTCCCAGGCTGAACCTGACTGACAATCACTCCGTTCGCACGATTCAATCGCAAACTGGCGGCGATATCTTCAGTTACCGGCTGGACCACCACTCCGAGATGCCCACGAGTAACTTTGCCGTGTTTGACGATCTGGTCCAAAACGTTCCGGGCCATGTTGGCAGGAATTGCGAATCCGATCCCGATGCTGCCTCCGGAAGGCGACAAAATTTGCGAGTTGATTCCGACCAGATCTCCATTGCCGTCAACCAGCGCGCCTCCGGAGTTTCCTCGATTGATGGCCGCATCAGTCTGCAAAAAGTCTTCGAAACTGCCGTCGCTGAGGCCCGTGCGCCGGCCCTTTGCGCTAATGATTCCCATCGTGACCGTCTGGCCAATACCCAACGGATTTCCGACCGCAAGCACGACGTCGCCTACTTGAACTTTGTCGGATTCGGCCAGCGCCAGCGCGGACAATCCGGCTACGTCAATCTTCAAAACGGCCAGATCGCTTGGCGGATCGGAACCAACCAGCCTCGCAGTTACTGTTCGCGCTCCCTGCAAATCAACTTCAATCTGTTGCGCGCCATCGATCACGTGATGATTTGTGAGAATGTATCCATCACTCGTAACTATGACTCCTGAACCCAATCCCCTGACGAGTCGCTCAGGTTCGGGCGGTAACGGCCCGCCAAAGAAGCGCCGAAAGAACGGATCGTCCGAAAAGGGGAACTGGCGCGGAGCCCGGGCGCGCGACTCGGTTCTGATAGTGACCACGGCCGGCGAAACGCGATTAACCACTTCCGCATACGACGTGCGAAGAGCGGCAGTTGTGGCCGGCGGTGGAGCTGCGGACGGCGGAGGAAGGTTGACATTTTCATCTCTGCCGCAACCCGTAAGTGAGATCAGTGCAATGATCAGTGCCAGTTGACTGAAGACTTGCCAAACAATGTCAGGACCGAATGACCGCGCGGGAGGTGATGTCTCTTGAAAACCGAAATTCATGATCGAACATTCCGCGCTGATTGTGTACGCAATAAGTCGCGAAACAGTTGAAGACCTATGTAAAAGTTGACCAAGCCTCCCCAACGAACAGGAGCTAGGTGTTATCACGCATGACGCAGCGCTCGATCGCAGGCAGTTCAACGGCACTGGTATCGAAGATCAAGCGCATGACACCCGGCACAATTTCGTAGCTTCAACGCACTCCGAGGGGCCAGAAATACGGAATCAGGAGCAACGCGAGTAACGCGAGAATCACATCCAGAGGAATGCCCATCGCGATAAAGTCCTTGAACCGATAACCACCGGGTCCATAGATCATCAAACTGGTTTGATAACCGATCGGCATCGCAAAGGCAGCCGAGGCCCCGAACGTTATGGCCGCCAGCAGCGACATCGGGTTGATTCCCATTTTGGCAGCAACGGAAATCGTGATTGGCCCAAGCAGTGCGACGGTTCCGCTGTTTGACATCAGTTCCGACACCAGGACTGACAATACGAAGAAGCCCACCAGTACGGGGTAAGGGCCGGTAGTAGCAGAAACTCCAGCCAACCAGTCGGCTACCAGGGTGGTTATTCCGGTTTTGTTTAGCGCCGTACCAAGAGCCAGCGAACCGGCCAAAATGAATACGAGACTCAAATCGATCGCACGGTATGCTTCGGCCGGACGCAAACAACCAGTTAGCATCAAGACGGCACACCCTGCCGTGGCGGCCGTCACGATTGGCAAAAGACCTATCGATACAACAAGCACAACAGCAATCAATGTTGCAATGGTGATAGCAAGCTTGCCAGGTCTTTGCTCGGGATGGGCCGGAGTGCCGACGACGAGAAAGCCCCTCGTCTCGGCCAGTGCCTGAAGCGCATCACGCTTGCCCTCTACCAGCAACATGTCGCCTGGGAGCAGCGGAGTGGTCGAAGGACGTTCGTTAACCTCACCGCGGCGTCGAAGTCCTAACACCACGGTGTCGTACTTTTCAGCGAAACGCGTTCCCTTG
Source organism: Pyrinomonadaceae bacterium (assembly GCA_025922875.1). Classification (GTDB taxonomy): domain Bacteria; phylum Acidobacteriota; class Blastocatellia; order Pyrinomonadales; family Pyrinomonadaceae; genus PSRF01. Next base: position 4,169 of record JAICGZ010000288.1, on the reverse strand, counting down.
AGCGTGCGACCAACCAGGCCGGATGTCGTCAAAACCACCACTTCGGCTAATTGCGCGTCCGCTGCGTCTTGCTGGTCCGGCTTTTGTGTTGGTGATTGGTCCGCGTCTTGTTCCTCTGGTTCGCGATCGCGGGAAAAGAACTCCGGCCGGTGCAGATCCAAACCATCCTGCGACGTCAATTTCAGAACGTGTTCCAGGGGCCCGCGGACGAGCAGCGAATCATAAGGTGCGAGGACGAGTGTCGAGTCGTTGATGGAAAGAGCCTGGCCTGCCCGCAGCACACCGATAAGGTTCACATCGAAATCGCGTTCGAAATTCTCAGCATTGATCTCTTTACCCATCCATGAGCTATCGGGTTCGACGATTAACTCAGCCAGGTAACGCTCGCCCAGTTGCATTGCCATTACGTCGCCCGGTTGCGTACGCGGCAGGAATCGCCGCCCTACAAAGAGCATATACGCGAAGCCGGCCAGCAGCATTGGAAGGCCGACTTTCCCCAGCTCAAACATTGAAAAGCCGCGCAGACCGTTGCTGAGCGCAAACTCGTGCGCAACCAGATTGGTGGATGTGCCGATGAGCGTACACATGCCCCCAAACGTTGCGGCATGCGACATCGGCATCAGGATGCGACTCGGGCTCGCCGCAGTTCTCCGGCAGACCTCGATAACAACGGGAATAAAGACTGCCACGGCTGCTGTGTTATTGACGAAAGCTGAGAGCGAACTGATGATCACCATAATGACGACAGTGAGCGTCAACTCGGAGTTGCCGAGCGGTGTTAGCAGACGACGAGCGATATACGTGAGAGCGCCCGTGCGTTCGACGCCGGCGGAAAGTACCAGCACAGCGGCGACCGAAATCGTCGCGGGATGGCTGAACCCGGAGAACGCTTCGTAGGGCGTCAGCACGCCGGTTAGAAGTAGTGCGAGGAGCGCGAGCAGCGCCGTCACGTCGGGTGCGAGTCTCTCACTGACAAACCCGTACATCGCCGCCGCTAAAATCAGCAGCGTCACGACAGCCTTAACAGTCACTGTGTCGAACGAGAGATCGAACATACAGATGGAGGCATTTTACTTCACGAGTTAATTATTAGATGATCAAACTCGGAGCGTTGATGAAGTCACCGGCGAAAGAGCCGAGGAGAATGCGAATGTCAAAGCGGTTGTTGGTAGTTGACGATGAGCCAAACCTGCTGCGTGCGGTGGCTGCCTGTCTCAAGGCTGAGGACTATGAAGTGAGCACAGCGCGCAGCGGACGCGAGGCGCTGATGCAATTGGCTGAAGCGGTGCCTGATCTCATTATCAGCGACATCAGAATGCCAGGTATGGATGGATATAAGCTTGCGAGGCAACTACGCGGCTCTCCCAGAACCGCATTGGTGCCGATAGTGTTTCTAACTGCGAAGGACGAAACCGCAGATCGTATTGAGGGTTTTCGCGCGGGCGTCGACGTGTACCTTACAAAGCCGTTCGAGCCTGATGAACTGATTGCAGTAATAAACGGAATTCTCAACCGAGTGGAGCGAACTCACTCACAGATTGCGCGACTCGTCAGCATCAACACTGGCGAGGAAGGCGCCATAAGTTTTCAAGATGAAGCACTGACCGACGCTGAGAACCGCGTCGCCATAGCAGTGTCGCGTGGATTGAGTAATAAAGAGATAGCCGCCGAACTCGAGATTAGTGTACGCACTGTGGAGAACCATATCAGTCACATACTGGACAAAAAAGGTTTTAGTAATCGCGTGGAAATCGCGCGGTACGTGTTTGAACAAAAAAATTGATTCGTGCTGCTGCGACTGCCGAATGCGTGCTAGTACCCACGGCCTCTGAGTAATTCCTCTGATCCTTCGTTGCAATCCTCGCCTTATCTTTTCTAATTGCTGCTAACAGAAAGGACCAACTTGATGAACGAAGAGTATGACGTTGTCGAAACAGCACATCAGGCCGGTAACTTCCGGATCTTGCTGCAAGCGTTGGCGGCCACCGGCCTGAACGAGACTCTAAAAGAGAGAGGCCCCTACACCCTCCTCGCTCCGATAGACGATGCGTTTTTGAAGGTACCAAGAGCCAGGTTGTCTCATTTGTTTAGCTTGCACAACAGAGAAATACTGGAGTCAATGCTCCGGAACCATATCATCGCAGGAAAGGCTCTGAGTACGGCCTTGAAGCTCCGTGATGAGATCCGATCGATGGAGGATGAGAAGTTAAGAATACATTGCCGGTCCGGGTTGTGGGTCAATGACGCGCAGGTTATTGCGGCGGACGTTGAAGCGTCGAATGGAGTGTTACATGCGATTGATGCAGTGCTATTGCCGCAAACGCAATCTGCCGCCGCGCGATAACTCGCGTCAACCTTACACACGTGGCGGTCAACTCTTCGTGAGCAGGAACCAATAGAAACCTCGCGGCGAAAGAGCGAGTTGATAAGCAATTCTAGTGCGAAGCTGCGCTAGCCGACTTATTTGGCATCAGTAGTCGATCGATCCCATGAATCACCCCATTCGACGCCAGAATGTCAGCGTGAAGGAGTCTCGCTCCATCGACTCTCAGTTGGCTGGAATCGTCAATAGTAAGTTCCACCCCGTAGATGGTTGGCCGCTTGCAAAGACCTCGTAATTCGCAGGACATAATCTTGCCGAAAACCACGTGGTAACCGAGCACCTCCGACAGAACACCCTCATTCTCCGCCCTTAGCAGAAGATCGAACGTTTCCGCCGGCAGGTAAGCGAATGAGACGTCTACCGGTGCGAAAAGCGTGAACTCTTCCTTACTTCGCAGCCGCTGTTCCAAAGGAGAGCCCTCCACTAAGCGCGTAAAAGTTTGGAAGATCCCGCTTCTGGTTGCAGTATCTATGACATTCAGCGTTTGCATTGGACAACCTCCTGTGGAAACAGCGGCATCGTGGGCGCCACACGCAAGCGTATGTGAAGACGCCGCACATCTTCGACCGCATTTGCACCTAACTCAGCTAGGTGTTTTCACTCACAACAAATGCCAGTGAAACAAGTTATCTTCAGCGCACCAGTCATCATTTATGAATCTCGAACAAATGCGTAAAGAGAAACAGCAGACCTCCGACCGACTTCTGCGGTTTCTAAAAGAAAACATCCAGACGGTGCTTAGATTAGAGATTCTTCTTCTGTTGCACCGTCACCAACCCAGAACGTTCACTGCGTCCGGAGTTGCAAATCGACTAGGTTTCGAGAATGACACTACTGCATACGAACTAGAGCAGCTTGAAGCGATCGGCGCTGTTGTTCAATCAAACGGTTACAAAACCAAATACAAGTATCATCCACAAAATAAAAGAATTGGATCTCTCATCGACCAGCTCGCGGTGCAATATTCCAAACGTCGCGTCGCTATATTGAGTGTAATGCTGGCAGAACACCCGGATAGGACCCGGCTCTTCGCGGAAGCATTTAGGATAATCAGGAGCAACGACTAACAGGATGGCGGACGCCCGTCGCCCAAGTTGGATTGAGCCTGCGTTTCGGAGGTCGAGTCGTGGTATGTGTAGGATGCGGGTCAGGAAATCGAGGATCCGCAACGAGGGCAGCGGTTACTGTCTCCGAAAGGTAAGTTGGTCTGAACCATTCTTCCGCACCAATCGCAAAACTTCGTGAATTTTAACCACCCGAATACAATGGCCGCGAGCCCAGGAATGACAATCAACAGTAAAATCTTATCCGCAACCATCACGGCCAAATACACCGTTGCGAGGGACGCAAAAACTATAATCCACCATCGAAAGGCGCGCCGCTTAAAGGAAGCCTTCTTGTCCGTACGCAGAATGAAGATGTGTGAGAACAACAAGAGTAAAAAGGTGATGGTCTCGAAGTACCGCATTGTAGATTCTCAACTAAGCGGAGAAGCCGTCGTCAATAAAGAAAGAGCAATCGAACGGATTGTTTCCCTTCCGATTCAGTGCGGCACAATGATATCCACAGAAGGATGAAATTACGAGCGTTTGGAATAATCAGCCCGCGCAACGATGGCGAAGCGATCCACTTGTTCGCCGACCTCGATAGCTGGTGTGAAGGGCAAGATCGAACCGGGAAGGGACCGCGCCCCTACGGCTACGAACCTCCCAGTACCGTTGAGCACCGAGAAGTGGCCAGCGAACTATGTGTCTGCTGAAGCACAAACCTCGATCGAAGTGCCAAT
>JAICGZ010000287.1 GCA_025922875.1 Pyrinomonadaceae bacterium | reverse complement strand
GGCGAAGGGCTCGCGAAAGGACGGATTGGTCCATCGACTCGCTTGCGCGTTGTCGATGCGATCCTCTCGGGCACGCACGAACGCGGCACGAGTCATTACGAACTGCTCCGTGCCTTCCTGGAAGACTCGATACTCGAACGCGCGACCCGGGAGTTGGACGCTCGCGGCTACAAGACACACGAATTCGGAGACTCCGTGCTGATCCTGTAGACTACCTCACCATGAACAAGCCCGTATTCCGTGCGCTCTTAATCCTGCTTGTCATTGCTTTTCCTGTCGTTGCGCAGATCAAAGAACAAAACGTCCGCGCACAACTCGGCTTTCTCGCCAGCGACGCAATGCAAGGTCGAGGCAGCGGAACTACCTACGAACGAATCGCGGCTGAGTACATCGGCTCTCAGTTTCGCCAATTCGGACTCGAACCCGCCGGCGACACTGACAGCGCGGGCGCCAAGACTTTCGTACAGCGCGTCCCTCTCCAATCCGGCTTCACCTGGAATGCGATCGGCGTCTTGCGCGGGACGGATCCCTCCGGCCAGGCGATCATGCTCAGCGCGCACCTGGACCATCTTGGCGTGAACGAAGCGCTCACCGGCGAAGACAAGATCTTTAATGGCGCCGACGATAATGCGTCAGGTTGCGTGGCTGTGTTGGAACTGGCGAGAGTTCTTGCGGCAGGCAAACGACCGCGCCGAACAGTCTATTTCATCTGTTTTGGCAGCGAAGAGAAGCGCGGCCTGGGTTCGCGACACTTCATCGACAACCCACCCGCGCCGCTGACACAGATAGTTGCGAATCTCAATTTTGAAATGCTTGGAAGGCCGGACACGAAAATTCCTCCCGGTATGCTTTGGCTAACTGGTTTTGAACGATCGACTCTGGGACCAGAGCTCGCGCGGCGGAGGGCCTCGCTCGTTGCTGACCCACGCCCGGAACAACGTTTCTTTCAACGCTCCGATAATTATCCGCTTGCATTGCAGGGTGTCATTGCTCACACGATTTCGAGCTTTGGTCTGCACACGGACTACCACCGTCCAAGTGATGATCTAAGCAAGATCGACTTTCCGTTCATGACTCGTTCGCTCAATTCCCTCGTAAAGCCGATCCAATGGTTGGCTAATTCAACTTTCCGTCCTGCCTGGCTGCCGGGACAAGCACCTACACGATGAAACCGAAGTTCTTCAGTTCGCCGGATGAGTTTCGCAAGTGGCTCGAGCAGAACCACGACCGCGAGAGTGAATTGCTGATTGGATTTCATAAAAAGTCCTCTGGAAAGAAGAGCATCACTTACGCCGAGGCTTTGGACGAAGCTCTTTGTTTCGGCTGGATCGATGGCGTGCGGAAGCGCTTGAACGAAGCAAGTTATGTGCAACGCTTCACGCCGCGGAAACCAAAGAGTATTTGGAGCCTGATAAATGTCAGGCACGTCGAGCGACTGAAGAAAGAGGGACGAATGCATCCTGCGGGACTCAGTGCTTACGCGCGACGCGATCCCGCACGCACCGGAATTTATTCATTTGAAAATGAGCCGCATAAGCTGGCTCCGGATTACGAGAAAAGATTTCGTCAGAACAAGAACGCGTGGAAGTTTTTCGAAGGGCAAGCTCCTTACTACAAGAAGCTCTTGATCTTTAGGATTATGAGTGCAAAGAAAGAAGAGACTCGACTGCGCCGTCTTGAACAACTGATCGAATGCTCCGCGCAAGGCAAGAGAATCGGCTTGCTCACGGCGAAGCCTGAGTAAAGCCACAAAAGGCACAAAAAAATGTTTGTATGCCTGATCTGCTTGTGAATCTGCTAAAGCTGCCGGTGCTCGAGAGCCAGCCGGATTTCATCATCCGTCGTGCGCAGCCGTTTGAATTGACTGCGGTACGCAGTTTTGTCGCGACAAATTTTTCCGCGGGTTGGGCGGATGAGATCTCGGTGGGTTTTGCGGGACAACCCATCTCAGTTTATATCGCCACGATTCAGGGAGAGATTGTGGGGTTCTCCGCGTACGAATGCACGCGCAGAGGTTTCTTTGGCCCAACGGGCGTTGTTGAATCGGGACAGGGCAAAGGCGTCGGAAAGGCGTTACTGCTCGCGGCGCTGTGGGGCTTGCGAGAGATGGGTTACGTTTATGCGATCATCGGCGCCGCAGGGCCGGTTCGTTTTTACCAAAAGACAGTTGGTGCGATTATTATCCCTGACAGCGAGCCCGGAATTTATACTGACATACTAAAGAAATGAATACCGCAGAAGCTCTTCCAACCAGAAAACAAGAGGTAAATCGCGCGGGGACTCCGCCCGGCCCGAAAGGGAGTCTCATCATGGGCGTGATGCGCGAGTTCAATCGCGACACGCTCGGCTTTGTTACGCGCTGTCGCGATTACGGCGATGTTGTTCACACGCGGTTTCTCTGGGTTCACGCTTACTTTCTCTACAACCCGAGCGACATCGAATCGCTTCTGACGACGAACGCCAAGAGCTACCGCAAGGCAGAGTCACTTAGATCGCCTTTCTTTCATCGTCTGGTGGGAAATGGTTTGGTAACGAGCGAGGGCGATTTCTGGCGGCGACAAAGACGCCTGGCGCAACCTGCTTTTCACCGGCAGCGGATCAGTTCGTACGGCGACGTGATGGTCCAGTACGCGCAACGCGCGATCGCTTCATGGAAAGACGGCGAACGGCGAGATCTCGCGCGCGACATGACGCGCCTCACGCTCGAGATCGTCGTGAAGACGCTTTTCAATTCAGACGTTTCAAACGATGCCGATCACATCGGAGAAATACTCTCCGGACTGGTGAAACCGTTTGCCTCGCAGGCAACGCTGAAATGGATTGCCGATAACCGGCTGCCGACGCCCGGACACCGACGGTATTTCCGTGCCGTCAGCGAAATCGATCGCATCGTGTTTCGCATCATTGCTGAACGCCGCGCCAGTGGTTATGACGAAGGCGATCTGTTGTCGATGTTGCTCCAGGCACAGGACGACGATGGCACTCGGATGAGTGACGCACAGCTGCGCGACGAAGTCATGACGTTGTTTCTTGCCGGTCATGAAACGACGGCGCTGGCGTTGTCGTGGAGTTGGTATCTGCTGGCGACGCATCCGCAGGCTGAGCAGAAATTCCATGCGGAGCTCGAAGAAGTGCTTGGAGGACGAGCGCCAAATGTTTCGGATCTGCCGAAGTTGAAGTACACGGAGATGATTACGAAGGAGGCGATGAGGCTTTATCCGCCTGCTTATGCAGTTGGCAGAGAAGCAATCGAAGAGACGGAGATCGGCGGCTATCGCGTGCCGAAAGGAACTCAGCTCTTCGCGTTTCAATGGGTCACTCACCGCGATCCGCGCTACTTCGACGAGCCTGACGCATTTAAGCCCGAAAGGTGGAGCAACGGTGATCCGTCGCCGAAGTATGCTTACTTCCCTTTCGGCGGTGGTCCGAGACAGTGTATCGGGAATTATTTTGCGATGATGGAGATCGTGTTGTTACTGGCGACGATTGGTCAGCGCTTCAGGTTCAAGCTCGATCCGGAGCACCGCGTGGAAGTGTTACCGGTCTTGTCGTTACGACCCAAGACCGGCATTAAGGTAATTATTGAACCGCGGATTTAACTGATTGTCTGCACGATCTTTCCCCATTCCTCGAGGGTCAGCGTTTCGGCACGGCGTTGCAATTCGACGTTCGCTTTGCACAAAACAATGCTGGCGCCGCCGTTACGCTTCAATATTTCCTGCAAGCGCCCACTCGCATGCCGAAGATTATTAAGTATTGTCTTTCTCTTTAGTGCAAAACCGGCGCTCACGACTTCCCATAACAAGCCCTCATCCGTGCTTTCCGCGTTAATCCGCGGCCTGAATTTCAGCCGCATCACGCTACTCCATACTTTCGGCGGCGGTCGAAATGCTCCCGGGGCGACGTCAAAAAGCTTCTCAGTTTCACAGTAAGCTTCCACCAGCACTGAAATGAATCCACGGTCGCTCGTTCCGGCAGGCGCTAGTACTCGCTCCACTACTTCCTTTTGCAGCATCAGAACCATTTCGTCTAAACATGCCCGTTGCCGGATCAAATGCTGCAGGATCGCGGTTGAAATGTTGTAGGGCAGGTTCGCAACCAGCCTCGCAGTGCGTGCCGGCAGGATCTCCGCGCAGAAGTCTGTTGTCAGCGCATCGGCCATCACCAGTTTGAAATTTTCCAAACCGGCAAAACGTTCGTTCAGCAGTGTCTCCAGCTTGCTGTCAAACTCGACCGCGATCACGCGACCGGCGCGCTCAACCAAAACGGAAGTGAGGGCGCCAGTGCCTGGTCCAATCTCGATTATGGTTTCTTCGGCTTTGGGAGAGAGGGCGTCGACTATGCGTTGAATGGCGCCCCTGTCGCGAAGGAAATGTTGGCCCAGGCGCTTGGAGGGATAAGGTTCAGCACCTTCATCCTTCATCCGACGGTCCTTTATTGATTTGAGGATATCCGGTGATTTCGATGTCGTTTCCATGCTGGACCACCGTGATCCTTTCCAGCTCAGGCGCTTCCGACATCAGGTCAACGCCTCTTCCACCAACAGCACTCGGAGCCTCCACCCCGCCGATGATTTTTGGCGCGATCAGAAACGTAACTTTATTCACCAGACCTGCATCGAGAAACTCACCCGCAACGGCGGCTCCACCTTCGACGAGAACGCTTTGTATCGAACGGCTGCCGAGCTCTCGCAAAACCGCCAACAGATCGCTGCGTTCTGAGTTCACAACCTCGACCCCCTTTTCGAGCAACTGTTTCGGCCCCGGCTTGTTCCCAAACACAATTACCGGCCCTTGCGAGGCTGTTGTCGCTAACTGCGAACTCGGAGACAGACGGACCGTGTCGTCGAGTACTACTCGAACCAGCGGGCGTCGCCGCGGCAGTCCCGATCGATCGATTAACAGCGGATCGTCCGTTATTGCTGTTCCTGCACCGACGAGAATCGCGTCGTACTCGTGACGCAGATCCTGTGCGCGGGCGCGCGACTCCGGACCAGTCACCCAACGAGAATCACGCGTGCGAGTCGCGATCTTCCCATCGAGCGAGACCGCCAGTTTCAAATGCACAAACGGCAATCCGGTTTGCATGTAGTACAGATAAGCCTCGTTCACCTCCGCCGCTTCGTCGCGAAGCAATCCCGTCTCGACAACGACACCGGAAGCGCGTAGATGAGCAAAGCCTTTTCCGGAAACTTTCGGATTCAGATCCTCGATAGGCGCCACGACACGCTTGATACCCGCAGCGATCAACGCATCGGTACAGGGAGGCGTGCGGCCGTGATGCGCGTGTGGCTCGAGCGAGACGTAAGCGGCGCCGCCGCGCGCTTTCTCACCGGCGAGTTCGAGGGCGATCGTCTCAGCATGTTTGACTGCTTCGAAGATATAAAAACCTTCTCCCACGATCTCGCCCGTTGTGCTCACAACGACGCAACCAACGAGTGGTCCAGGACTGACCTGCCCGGCGCCTTTCCTCGCGAGCTCGAGCGCACGCGCCATCATGCGGCGATCCGTCTCGGTCCAAATGGTTGTAGGCTCAGTTAACGTAGTTGTTGTTGGCACTAAAAATAAAGAACCCTTCTCTGTGCAACCTCTGTGTTCTCGGTGTCTCTGTGGTTGCTATTAGGAAAACGTTTACCACAGAGACACAGAGAACACAGAGATTGCACAGAGTCAATTTCCAAATAACCCGTCTACGTACTGCTGCGGGTTGAAGACAACAAGGTCGTCAACCTTCTCACCGATTCCAGCATAGCGAATCGGCAAGTTAAGCTCTTTTGCGATCGCGACTGCGATTCCACCTTTCGCTGTGCCGTCAAGCTTCGTCAAAACAATTCCCGTCACTCCCGCAACTTTCAAAAACTGCCTCGCCTGCTCGAGACCATTTTGTCCCGTGACCGCATCGACGACGAGCAACGTTTCGTGTGGCGCGCCTTCAACCTCCCGCGAAGCCACGCGTTTCATCTTCTCCAACTCCGCCATCAGGTTTGACTTGGTGTGAAGACGTCCAGCGGTATCGACAATCAAAACTTCGGAACCACGCGCCTTCGCCGCCTTGAGCGAGTCAAACAGCACAGCCGCGGGATCGGTTCCGTGCTTCTGCTGAATCAACGGCACTCCAGTGCGCTCGGCCCAGATAGCAAGCTGGTCCGAGGCCGCCGCGCGAAAGGTATCGGCAGCGCAGATCAGCACGTCATTCCCTTCGGCCTTGATACGTTGCGCAAGCTTTCCGATCGTAGTCGTTTTCCCCACGCCGTTCACACCGACGATCATCATTACGTATGGCGAAACGTTTTCCGGAACAGTCGTCTCGGACGCGACTCCCTGTCGTTCAGAAGCCTGCAGGATATTCAACAGCTCAGTTTTGATCGCCAGCTTTAGTGCGTCGAGATCGTTGATCTGCTTGCGTGCAACGCCGCGGCGCACGGTCTCGAGTATCTCGAGTGTAGTCGTCACCCCGATATCAGCCGCAATCAAAACTTCCTCGAGTTGATCCAACAACTCCTCATCGATCTGCTTGCGCCCGGCGAAGACGGTATCGATCCTATCGGCCAGGGACTCACGCGTGGCCGCAACCGCGCGGCGAAACCTCGCAGAGAATTCCTGTTCGAGCGCGGCCTGCTGCGCCTGTAATTCCTCGATCGAGCGATCCAGTCCGAGCACAGAGGTCTGGAATGGAGATCTCGATGGAGGAACTGGCCTCTCGCGAACTGTTTCTGCCGGTGCTTGTGCTGGTACCGGCGGCGGTTCGGGTTTTGTCTCTACAGGAGCTGGTACAGGAGCAGGAGTTGGAGCTGGAGTTGGAACGGGACTCGGCGGCGGTTGCTTTTCCTCGACCGTCGCCGGTGCCGGTTCATTCAAACGCAGGGAGACAAACTCATCTTTTTTTCTTCTCCAAAATAATCCCATGTGTTGGGATTATAAGCAGAAAGTCCGCAGATTACACAGATGACACAGATAACGAGTCATTAACCTGTGTAATCTGTGGATTAGGCGCCGGCTTGGCGGACTTCCTCAGCTTAACTACGCCCGGTCTGATCTGACCCTCTTTACACGCTTCGGAAAACGCAGCCACCACGCCAGGGTCATAGCGCGTGCCGACAAAACTCTCGATGCGCGCGACGGCGTCTTCAAACTTCATCGCTTTCTGATAAGGCCGGTCGGTGGTCATCGCGTCAAACGTGTCCGCGACCGCCACGATCTTGCCCATCAGCGGTATCTCATCGCCCTTCAATCCCTGCGGGTAACCCATGCCGTTGACCATCTCGTGATGCATGTACATGCCCGGCAGAAACTCCTTCATCGCCGGAATCTGCGACATGATCTTGTAGCCCTTCTGCGGGTGCCCTTTCATGATTTCGTACTCGTCATCCGTAAGCGCCGCGGGCTTCTTGAGAATGTTGTCGTCGATAGCGATCTTGCCAACATCGTGCAGCAGCGCACTGATCCTGATCTTCTCGACTTCTTCGTCCGAGAGACCGAGGCGCTGCGCAATCGCCATTGAGAAACGCGAGACGCGTTCTGAGTGACCACGCGTGTACGGATCTTTGCCGTCAATCGCCGCAGCGAGCCCTTTGACCGTTCCGATGAAGAGTTCGCGGTTTTCCTGTGCTGACCGTTGCAAGTCGCTGATGAAGCGTTCGACTTGATCGGTCATCAGGTTGAAGGAGTTTCCGAGATCGCCGAGTTCGGTGCGGCTCGTGACCTGGATTCGTTGCGAGAAGTCGCCGGATGCGATCCGGTGTGCGCCGCTTGCGAGCTCTCTGACCGGGTGAGTCAGCTTCTTGGCGAAGAATAGTCCAATCAAAATTGTCAGCAAGCCGGCGATAAGACTTATCCAGAGCGTTTGCCAACGCATGTCAGCTACTGAGGCCAGAGCAGCGGCTTCATTTTGAATCGCGATCACTCCGAGCCGTGAGTTCTTATCGAGTTCGGCCGTGGCGTACGAGCCGAGCATGTCGACTGTGCGATTGTCGCGAGTTGCGGAAAAAGGAGCCAATGCCGATTGAACTTGCGCGCCTGACTCCAACCAGTCCTGCACGACTTTAAGGTCTGTCATCGGCTTCTCTGAAAAAGCAACACTGGCTTCAGGGTGGGCGACCGCACGTCCATTTTGATCTACAACGAAGACTACGGGCAGACCAGCATTCAGGAGTTCCCTTTCACTCTTCGAGGTCGGTTGCTGTACTGCATCAAAAACTTCCTGAAATGAAACAATCGCTACAACAGCTGCAACCACGTCCTGATTGTTCTTGCCACCGAGAACAGGTTCGGCGATGGTGATGGCCATCTCCTGTGCCGAACGAATGACCTGCGGGCGGCTGACCACCAGACCGCGACCGTTCATTCGTGCGAGCACCTCGCTCACGCGCGCGTCCACTTCCTCGAGCGTGATCACCTCGGGCTGAAAAGCGCGGTGAAGTGTT
>JAICGZ010000286.1 GCA_025922875.1 Pyrinomonadaceae bacterium | reverse complement strand
TAAACCGAACACTCCTCGACATACGTGCCGGTTGACTCGCCGCGCCCGCGACGCATAGGCGCGACCACCGTATAACCGCGCGAGACGAAGAACTGTACCACCGTGCGCGGCGGTGCATTGCTGCCGCCCGGCTCCTTGGGCGAACTGGCCAGCCCTCCGGTTGAGCCGTGACTGAAGAGAACGACTTCGTGACGATCATTCTTCAGAGGGCGGTAGACGTAAGTTACGAGGCGGATCGTGCCTTTATCCTCCGCATCATGTACATTGCGTGTTGCTACCATCCTCTCGAAAGTGTAATCGCGCCCGAAGACGAACTCCGGGTTGATAGCCTGTCCCAACGCACACGTGGTGCTTGCAATCACGAAAATAACGACCTTAACGAGAATTCGCATGGATGCCTCTCGTGTGAAGTGGAAGTAGCCGCCCAACTACGAATTAGATAATAAACTCTCGTGTTTGTAACACGCGTCCCCGTCCAGTGATAGCGGATCACCATAAGGAAGAAAAACGCCCTTAGAGATGGTAACGCACAGGAAGAGAGCTTTACGAGGTTTTGGGCGTAATCATGAGTTACTTTGCCGCAGGGTGTTCATTTCTTTTAGCCAAGTCACGATGCGGTTCCAAGTCGGAATGCTTTGGGACGCCAGACATTAACCCGACTTGCCTCTTAGAGATTCGAGGTGTTTCGTCACGTTTGTGAGATGACGGAGCGGCTAAGGCGTTGGGTTACCTAGTGAAGTTCTTACCCTTGACACTGAATTGTTACCGGCATTGGCTACCCAGATGTTGACACCATCAAATGCGAGTCCGACTGGACTTCTTCCTACCGTAAAGGTCTTAACGATTTTCCCAGTCTGCGGATCTATCTGTGAAACGGACCTACTACCGTAATTCAAAACCATGATAAAGCCGCCGAAAAAGCCTATGTCTGCCGGCCCATCCTCCACAGTAATTCTGTCCCTGACAGATCCGTCCCCATTCAATCGAATCACGCTCTTGCTGTAAAAATTAGCTACCCACAAGTTCGCTCCATCGAAGGCAATGCCAGTGGGTCCTCGTCCCGCAGCAAACGTTCCGAGGTTCGTGCCATCGTCCGCCCGCAGCTTCGTAACATTGCTGCTGTTGTTGTTTGCTACCCAGATATGACTTCCATCCGAAGCAATGGCAATGGGCCGAGTCCCAACACGAAATGTGCACTGCGCCCCATCGTTCAGACGTATCTTGGTTACAGAGTTATCCTCACCATTGGCGACCCAGATGCTATTGCCGTCGAACAACAGGGCCTCGGGACTTCGACCAACTTTGATGGTCTCAACCAGGCTCCCATCGCTCGCCTGAAGCCTCATCACGTTGTTACTGTGCCTGTTTGCTACCCAAATAGTCTCGCCGTCATAAGCAAGAGCGACGGGTCTAATACCTGTGGGAAATGTTCCCAGGTTCGACCCGTCGCTCGCGCTGAGTTTCATAACGCTGTCACCAAGTTCGTTGGCAACCCAAATGTTCGCTCCATCAAAAAGAATCGCGTCAGGCTTTCTACCAACGGCAAAATCGACCTTTTGACTCGGCGGAACTTGCGTTTGTTTTGCGGTGTCAGCCTGCGTCTGGGAAAAGCAGAAAGCGGAAGCGACTAATGCAACCACAAAGGCGGACGGAATCTTCAACAGTCCATGCCTTGGACGCGCTTGCTGCTGCATTCCGTCCCCCTCGTGTTTCGTTTACCGCTTTTTGGTTTTTGAATGACGGTGTCCAGACTCTGCGCGCTTCGATTCTTTTTGCGTTGCCTGAATCACTGGCTGCGCATCTGTACCGTCCATCCAGCTAATACACTCCACAATCCATGGGGCGTTGGCCTCTCCCGGGAACATGGCCCACCACTGGCGGGCCTCATTCCCATACTTAACCATGCCCGTGTGGTTGGTGAGATCCTGATCAAGCCTGGTCTTCGCATCCTTGAAGCCGAGACTGCGCCGTAGAGTATTGATTTCATCTGGTTTGCCCGTCAGGAAAGTCCAACCGGGTTTGATTTTATGCGCGCGCACATAGCGCTTCAATGCCTGGGGAGTGTCTTCCTCCGGTTTGAGCGTGATTGAATACATGAAGATATCACGCCCGACGCGGTCCCCTAACAGCTTCTGCACTTTTTTGAGATTCATTGTGACTGGCATGCAGACACCCTCACATTTCACATACATGAAATTAAGCACGACGATCTTGTCTCTGATCAGGTCGTCGTAGAAGTGAACTGTCTTGCCTTCGTGTGTCGTCAGCTCGAAGTTCGGGAAAAAACGCTTCCGAAGTTTCTCGCGCGTTGATTCTGCGACTTTGAATTTATTTTCCACACCGACTGTCTGCCCCACCACCCCAACGGCGAGGGGCGCTACCGCCAAAGTCGCCAGCATCTTTCTTCTGTTCATGTCTGGCACGATCTCTTTACTCCTTTCGATTCTTAGCGGTTAAGTAACCTTTCTGACAAGCCCGGTTGGGCTCAGTTGTCAGATTGATTAGTGGTGACCACAATCGTTCTCGTTGTTGTTGCCCACATCGTCGATGTCAAACCTCAACATCATGGCGTGGTCCTCGTGAATGGTGTTGTGACAGTGCATCGGGTAACGCCCTGTGAAGTCGCGGAAGCGGAAATAGATCTCGACATCGTCGTTTTCACCGAGTCGGATTACGTCCTTGCGCCCGCGCTCGATCAGCGTCGGCGTTTGCCCGTTGCGCTTGAGCACCTGATGTTCCTCGAAGTGAATGTGGATCGGGTGCGACCAATCGAATCCACCTTCCAGCCTCCAGATCTCAGCAGTGTTACGCTTCACGCGAAAGCGAACGTCGTTGCAATCAAACAGTTCATCGTTAATCACCCATTGTCCATTGCGCCGGTCGAACTCGAAGCAACGCGTAATTCGCTGTGCCACCCGTGTCGGCACCTGGTAGAAAGTCGGATTAGTGGCCGGGTTCACGCTATTGTCTGTCACCGCATCAGAAACGACGCGGAACTCGAGGACTTTGGCTCCCTGGCCGGCGGGCAGGATATTGTTTGTTGGTCCTGCGCCGTCGCACTGCTCCAGGCGGTTCTCGATGTGAATGATCGAACCGGCCGCGAACGAAGAGAAATCGACGATGACATCTATTCGCTCCGCCACTGAGATCATTACACCGGTGGTTGTCTGCACTGGATTCTTCAACAGATTGCCATCATTGGCGATTATCCAGAAAGGATGATTTGTCAGATTAGATTTCGTTAAGTAGAAACGGTAGAAGCGAGATGGGCCTCCGTTCAACCAGCGGAATCTATAGCGGCGGCGCTTGACTTCGAAGAAGGGCTGGATTTTTCCATTAACAAGAAACTTGTCACCGAGAATGCCGTCGCGGTTGGCCAAGTCGAAAAACAGCAAACCGTCGTCGGGATCGAAATTCTTGTCATTGAACATCATTGGGATGTCAAAATTCGGGAAACTCGGAAGTCGAAAGCCCGTGGTTTCGTCGCCTGTATCAAACTGATTGAAGAGCAGGTAGAAACCTGCGAGTCCCTTGTAGACGTTCTGTGCGGTAAAGTCGACGCGGTGGTCGTGATACCAGAGCGTACTCATCGACTCGTTGATGTCTCCCAAGGGGGGATGACTGGATGCGAAGCCCGCGAGCACGTTCGGGTAGTGCTGGTCGTACCACTTAGTATTGCCAACTGGGTCACTGGCAAAAAAGTCGCAGGGAAAGCCATCCGATTCAGACGGAGTATGACCGTTGTGCAGGTGCGTGGAAACCGACTGCAGGCCGAAGCCTCCATTGTCGGCTGGCAAATTGTTGTAGTTACGAACCAGAATCGGCTCACCGTAACGGGCCACATAGGTCTGTCCCGGAACTGTTCCGTTAAATGTCCAGAGTCTTTGCAATGGAAGTTCCGGATGCACACTGAGGAGTTGGTCCCTCTGATGTACCTCATAGAACTTTACCGGCGGAAGAGTCGTCAGAGCCTGATGGTTGCGCGTGCGCTGTTCACCTGCTGCGGTGTTTGGAGCGACAGTTGGTGCCGGGTTTAACGCGGGAACGGTCTGGGCGATGGGCGGGATGAACAACGGCTCCACGAACGGGGTTGTTGGCGGACTGACCGGGGCGCCTCCCGATCCATCCCACCATCTGCGATCGCAATCACCCCCGCCACCACCCCACTGTGCGCGAGCGCTAAGACCCTTTTTGTGGATCAGGTAGCCGGCACTGGTCAAAAGACCAGCCTTTATCAGGTCGCGTCTGCTCAAACGCGCTGCGATTATCTCGCGCCTGTTCTTTGAGGCATTTTTGACCTCTCTTTCACGCCTCCTGTTTCTTTTCGAGATGTTAGCCATTTGGAATCTCTCCTTTTGAGACGCTTGGCACCGTGTTGGGGCCCAAGGATGGGTTTGGGACGTAAATACATCCGTTTTGAAGGAGCGGTAAGACCTAACAGGACTGGCTTAAAATGCGTGCGGGGCCGCTTGTTGAGACGGCAACCCCACAACGGTATCGGGTACCGGACAAGTCAACGAAAGCGGAAAACTTATTGTTGATTAGAGACGACTAACTGAAACTTGTTGCCGGCGAAACATTGATCAAAGTCGCGGTTAGCGCAACCTCTTTTGAATGGCGTTTCCTGCTATCTGTTGGCGGATTTTGCTCCAATTCTTGGTTACACGGGCTTCAGAACCATTTGGTCGGATCAACTTGGTTGTTGTTGATTCCCGCGCGGATTCGGCACGATCCTGATGCCGATGGCGAGAACCCAAGTTAGTAATGAGGGGAAAATGGGCAAACCTGAGTCATTGGGCAGCAGTTTGCCGAGGCTTTCCATTTCCTTATAGAAAGGAAATAATCTGGTTCCAACTCAGAATGCTTTGGGACGCCAAACTTGAATCCCCTTCCGAACTTTCTCGCAAGTAAATGAAAACTAAACAAGTTTAGGCGGTTCAATAACTTTCGCCATCGAATATCAAACCACTTGGAAAGAGCACTAGTTGGAATCGCTGTTTTTGATCGTGCGAGTGTGTTGGCGACTCAGTTCTGTGTTTGATGGAAAACGAGTTTCAGTACCTGGACCAGGACGCATGGAAACCGGTTACAGCCGTTCACGAGTGTCGGATTAGCGGCAGTAGCCCCTGCCATAAAACCGAGAGCCCCAGTGTGACCAGGGCTCTCAAGGTCGGCGGGGACATTCGCGGCTTTTCTCTCCGTTCACGCAGCAACAAGGTATCAGGCGCGCAAGATTGTAAGAACGCTATGCCGCCGACTGAGCACGTCCGAAGGCCCCAGCTAAATACATAGGCTCTAGTCCGGTCGCCCAATACTCCAGCGCCGACAGATCGGGTTGTGTTGTCTCGCGGTCAGTGCGCAACGAATCCAAGCCAGGCGTTAACGGAACGAATTCGAGCCAGCCTTCCCAGGTTCCGTCAAGGCGCGGCTCACCATATATAAAGGTCTCGTAAACGTTTCCCAATGTGTCTAGCACGCGCTCATTGTGAAGGTGAATCAGATGTCCCACTGACGTAAGGAAACTCCATGTCACACGAAGGTTTATCTCCTTTTTGTCCGTACCGCTTTCATATTTGCAATTAACGTCAGCTCTGGCTGGGATCAATATAGTTTCATCACCCAAGCGGACGATTGCAGAGCCACCTGTCTCTAGCATTTCCGCCATTCGGCGCAACATCGTTGCGATTTCGATTGAAGATGATTGCATTTATTTAACTCTATGAAGTTCGAACGGAGGGGCTTAGCCGGGATCGGAAATGATTTTACCGACCCAGTTTAGGAATGTCTAACTGTCGTCTCCATCAAACTAGCAACCGACAGGCCGATGCGTGACCTATCGCAAACAGCTCGCAGTTAAGCTGTAACCTGGATACCGGAGCCCGAATCGAGCGGTTGCCGCAAATGATGGTGAGAACGGAGCGTCTAGGTTCCAATCAACTGCGGGATGACAATTGCCCGCAGAGTTTTCATGTCCGTTAAAGCTGCGACATTAGGCAGCAACTTGCGGAGGCTTTCTGAGGTTTTAAAACTGTTCCTTCGAGAAATGCGCAACGTTTGCACGTTACTCGCGCAGGCGCGCGTTTTTTTGTGGCGAACTTAGCCGCAAAACCTATGACGGCCTCGTAGAAGTGTTGCAGAACGACGCCCTGTGCATCGCACTCATCGCGAACTATCCACTTGTCCCAATGTTCACTTCTTTTTGGTCCTCACAGGCTTCAGGTGTTTCTCATTGAGCTTGCACAATCCAATGTCCTCCAGCACTCGCCTGACGCTATAAAACTGCTCGACTGTCTCGAACTGAAAGAAAGTCGAGATGCATGGCAACTGGCCGTAGTGGATACTCACGCTTGAGGTCGTGGGCACTTCCTCCCCGTTAACCCGCCACTTGGTGATCTCGAACAACTGCGCAAGCGCGAAGCGGCTGGTCGCGCCAGGAGCAGATGCCTCGTCCTTGATCAACTCGTCAATGCACCTGTCACTCTGCTCAAGAGTCAGACGATAGAAGCAGCAACCATTCTGAGCGGGGATTCCAACCAAACGCTCATAGCGCGGAACAACCTCACCAGAGGCATCCTGAATCATGAGACTGGCTGAACTGAAGTTGTGCTCCGCCACGGCAGTGTTAAGAAACTCCTGAAACCGCGCCTTGGCACGGTCCGCTGGCATCTTCCGAAGAAGGTGTCCCCACACTGACGATTTTGGAGGCTGATAGCGGAACATGTTAGCGACGACTAGCGCTGGGCTTGAGCAGCTCGCCCACACTCAACTCAACAAAGGAGCCTCCTCGTGGCGCGACGTACAGATTGAGTGAAGGCGCAACTATCGGTGGCGTTTTTAAGACTAATGCATAGAAAACAGCAATCATTGCAATCCGCTCCGACGTCCACCGAACGAAGCCGATGGTTGGGCGTGGCGGAAGCCGGTATGAAATGATAAAGGAATAGGAGACAGGTTTAGGAGGTTTTTACGCCGCATACTTTCCATTTCTTTTAGCCATGAGATGATGCGGTTCGAAGTAGGAATGCTTTGGGGACCCCAAAGCTATCAATAACTAGAATTAGGATGATGACAGCAGCTTTCATTTCATCCCCCAAAAAATCTTCCGCTTCACTAATCCCTTCCCCCTACGCTGCAAAGGCGCGAAGCGTCTCCATTCCCTTTAGCCAAGAAATGATTTGGTTCCAACTCGGAATGCTTTGGGACGCCATCTGGATTTTGAGCTGTTTAAGAGTTTTGTTAAGGACCAGTTGTGATCTCCCAAGGTTCGAGAGCACACTCCAACGCAAACGTCACGTCAAGTGCGGCCTCATCGGAAGACGTGAACCGAACTGTCTCCGTGATCCAAACACTTCGGCCAGCCATTCCAGTGCGGCAATGCCGTCCTCATAGGTCACAAACGGGACCACGTCTGGCATCTCGTTCTCCTTTCGTCATGCCACGAAGGTTTCGAACACCAAACATGAACGATGGCACTGCCGGCCGAACCCTCCCGCCCTAACGGATTAGCTTGAGCGGCTCGCCACTCAACCCCCGAATGAAGCTACTCACTAATAGCCATGTCCACGTCGGCCGAATGCACAGCTGGGTCGCCTTTGACAGGAGCGGGCAAGAGTGGAATGAACCGGCGCTTACTGTCCTGGTGGACGATAGGCGGGTGTCTTCTTGACTGCCGCATCGATCTCTTCCGGCGTCAACAACACCGTCGTCTTGGCCGTCACCAAGCCACTCGCACTCACCGTAAGAGCAAGCGCCGCCATGCTGACATTGTCCGGGACATCAGCGATCAGAAAGCCATCGGTGTCCCCAAATGCATAATAAAAAGCGTCCAGCTTTCCACCCACCGATTGGATGGCTTTTTCCGCGACGGCGCGGCGACTGGACCCGCCTTCTTTGAGCAGACCTTTGATTCCTTCGCTGACGTAATTGGCTTGAATTAAGTATTTGGGCATAAGCGTCTCCTAAGCGGTAAAACAAGTGCCCGAATCAAGCACTTGCGAGTAGTAGAGAGGATCGATCACGTACATAACTGCCCCGTAGCAGTAGATAAAAGGATCCTTCGTTCCAATCCGTTACGGGAGAAATGGTAACGGAAAGGGACGATAACGTTAAAGAGGTTTAGCGCTGTCAGACGCCATTTGCCGCAGAGTTTCCACTTCTTCCAGCCAGCCAAATAATGCGGTTCCAACTCGCAATGTCCTTAGGTCGAGACATGGTCCTTCTCATTTTCTCGTTGCTGCGGGAATTGACTCCTTCGCACCTTTCGTCACAAGTGCGACCCGCAATACTTGCAGCAGATCGCGTCGGCGTCGTGTCCCTCAGCTGCACACGAAGGGCAAGACTGTCCCGTAACGTTCTTGGCCCGCACCGCGTGTGCGAGTTCCACGGACACAATGCCGGTTGGGACTGCAATGATCCCGTAGCCGATGATCATG
>JAICGZ010000285.1 GCA_025922875.1 Pyrinomonadaceae bacterium | reverse complement strand
GACGGTTGAGGTGAACGGGATGAGGTGTTAACGAAAGGCTTTTGTGCGTCGCGTGATGGTCTGCTCTCGACAACGGTTTCCTTTTCTTCTAACGGCGATCTGCTTTCAGGTTGTGATTGCTCGGCTAACGAAGTTGGCGCGATTGGTTCGAACAGAGTTGGCTGTCGACGCTGGACCACCGGCGCTCGATCTAAAGCACGGTCCACAAGACTGGCAAACAGGTCCCTCATCCGTTTTCCGCGAGCACAGAGCCACTCACGCTCCTACCATCTCCAAATAAAGCCTCCGCCGCGTTGCGCTCATCGCCAAAATGTCTCGTTCACTCCAACCGTAAGCCGATGCCAGCGTATGGACCTCGTGAAGTAGTCGCTGGGCCCAGTCTTCGATCTCGCCCCAAAGGTAGGTGAGGATGTCGAAGATGGTGGGCCAACGATGCGAACAGGCGGGACAGTCCAGCAGAATCTGGACGTCCGCCTGTGGGTCTGCATCGGCCAATTTTTGTCCCACCAGTTTCACCACTTCGTCCGGCAGCGCGGCCGCCTCGATCGCAACGCCATCATTTCTCGCTTCGACGCAGCGCTCCAGAAGCAGTTTCCGCGCCTCGCCGGGATTGTTGGCAACGGCCAGTAAATCAATCGTCGTCGGCACGCGGTAATTCACGTCGTAGGCACCGGCTGTTAGTCGCTGCGGTGCGGAGTTCATCGAAGTTTCGTCGCCCTTCGTCAGCAGATCCTGCATGCTGAAGGTGAGTTCGAGGCGTTCGCCACATTGTGGACACGTCGCGATTGCTTCAAACCTTGGACCAAACAACGCTTCTCGCAGTTGCAGCAGCCGGCGATCGCGCTCGCCAATGCTGGCGTTGGCCCATTCGTCAATAGACTTCTGGGGCCACGCCAGCGCGAGCAACGTTACGGCACGCTGGAGAGGATGCTGCGAGACTGCGCGCTCCCAGGCCGTGAGAAGACTAGTTGCATCTAGAGCTAGCACGCTGCTCCTGTTTAGGCCGGCTCAGTAAATGTTGGCTCGCCAGGTTCAGGAACCTCGGCGTCGCGCTCCCACCCTTCGTTTTCCAGTTTGATGTTTTGGATCAAGACGGCATTGGCGTTTGCGTCGAGATCGGCCATCGACTGGAATTCGCTTACCCAACAACGAAACACCTTGTAGGCGATTGCCAGTTGTCCGGCTTCGTTGTAGACCTCGATGGTGATGTCCTTGCGAAAGTCTTTGAGCGATACTTCCGAGCCAAGACCGGAGCCGAAGTTCCAAACTTTATTGGCCCACTGCTCGAAGTCTTTGTCGTGAGTGACACCGCGTTCCAGTGTGATCGCCTCGTACTCGGTGCGACCCGGCGATTTGCGGCTGCTGCTGGGGTCACCACCTTCGCGATGTTTGACAACCTCAGTGGTGCGCTTGAGCGCGCTGATTTTGCTTACGCCGGCGACGTACTTGTTGTCTATCTTGAGGCGAAACTTGAAGTTCTTATAAGGGTCGAAACGCTGAGCGTTAACAGTGAATTGTGCCATTGCATGCTCCTCTTCTTTCGATTGCCTTAGACCTCAATTTGGCCGGCCATCTGCTGGAGTTTGATAACCACGAACTCGGCGGGCTTGAGTGGGGCAAAGCCTACAACGATGTTCACGATGCCGAGATTGATGTCGTTTTGCGTCGTCGTTTCCTTGTCGCATTTGACGAAGTACGCTTCGCGCGGCGTGCTGCCCTGAAACGCGCCCTGGCGAAACAGGTTCTGCATGAACGCGCCAACGTTGAGACGAATCTGCGCCCACAGCGGCTCGTCGTTAGGTTCGAAGACCACCCACTTAGTACCGCGGAAGAGACTCTCCTCGATGAAAAGGGCCATTCGCCTGACGGGAATGTACTTCCACTCGTCGGCTAACTGGTCCGCGCCCCGCAACGTCCGCGAGCCCCAAACCACTCGACCGGCAATACCAAATGAGCGGAGGCAATTGACGCCCAGCGGATTGAGCCGGCCATTCTCAGCGTCAGTAAGAGAAAGTTGCAGCGCGGGTACTCCATTCAGCGATGCATCCAACCCCGCCGGCGCTTTCCAAACTCCGCGTTGCGTGTCAGTGCGGGCGAAGACTCCGGCGACCGCTCCGCATGGCGCAAAGTTGTCGATCATGCCCTCCTGCATTGGATCCGGTTGTGAGAGTCGTGGGAAGAAGATTGCTGCGTTGCGAGCGTCCTGTCCGGCCAGCGGGAACGCGTTGATGCCGTCAACCGCCTGTTGCACAGTGCCCCAACCACTGGGCGGATCAAGTAACAGCATTGCTCTTCGCTCGACGCACAACGTCAATGCCGCCGACAGCACGCCGTTGATGTCCGCCGTTCGACTCATCGGTGGAAGACACAGCAGGTTGAAGATGTCGGTGTTTCGTAAAGCGTGTATGCCGGTCTTGTTAGCGACGTTGCCCTGATACTGGGCATCAGTCAGCGGCTGGCCATCGTCACCATCGTTTCCCGCCTGGGCGAAACTGTTTGCGGGTGCGTTGTCCGCAAAAGGATCTCCACTCGTCACCGCCGTGTGTGGATTTGGCCGGGTACCGTCCGCCGGAATCGCGTTCACTCGAATCAGCTCGGAGGTTCGCAACAGTTTGTCCGGACTCCGCGGTGAAGCATGGCTGCTCGAGACATTCATGAACCGCTCTTCGGCGCCGGTGCCGGTGTCACGGATGAAGATGTTGTAGAGAGCGCCGTTAGTCAGGTGATGAGTTATGCGCACTCGCAATCTCTCGCCCCACTCTCCGGGATTTTTGGCCGCCAGCGTGAGCCCTTGCATTGCGGCGAACGTTGCCGGTGCTGCCTGGTTGACCAAACGCACGATGATTGCCTGGCTGCCACCGTTGATATAGAAGTCACGGACGGCATAACTCATCGTGCTGTTTACCGCCAGACCGCCGAAGATGCGTTCGTAATCGGCAAAGCTGTTAATGACGACGGGTTCATCAGTTGGACCACGTCTGGCGGCGCCGACGAATGCGGTAACTGAAGTTGCCACCCCCGTGATAGTCCGGACGCCGCTGGGGATTTCCTCGACGTACACGCCCGGAAAGGTCAGTGCACTCGGCATAATGGTTTACCTCCTGTTGTCATCTGCTTTTGGCCCAAAGATGAATTAGGTTTCGGATGAGTCTTCATTGGTGTTCAGGATTTGAGTGATCTCGTTTTGCTTTGCGCGATTGAGCCAGTAGTAAGGTGGCGTGCCTTCGCGTTTTCGTTCTATTACCAGTCCTCTCGATACCAAATCTGCGAGACTGGCCTCGATCTCTTGATGTTTTCTCTCAGTCCATTCCTTTAACAGCCACCACTGAGCAATGCCTTCCAGCGTGTCCTTAGCGTCTGGATGACCTTGCAGGTATTCCAGAATGGCTCGAGCCATGCCTGTTTCCTTTTCCGGCCGATTCGTCACTCATCGAATCTTTCTTTGCCCGCGATTTCTTCAAGGTAGTTTGGTCTATAAGCACGGACGGTGCCACAGGAACGAGGTTGAGTTTTTCGGTTGTTTTGATGAGATACGAACGCGGATTTACGAACTGAGTGGGACATCGATGGCCCACGTCTCGAGGCGGGCGGACTGCGTTAGTTGTTGTTTGATAAACGGTTGAGGCTGGTGGGTAAGAAATAACCCGGCGCCGGGCTCACAATGGACCAAGCGGCGTGCTTAGTCGAGCATGCCGGTTTTGTCGATCTGGTACTTCTTTATCAATCGTCCAAAAGCGCGACGATCTTTACCGGCTTCCTGTGCAGCGTGAGTTACGTTGCCGCGATGAACTCTAAGCAGATCCGTGAGGTAGTGTTTTTCAAAGTCGGCGATCACCGAAGCTTTCCTTTGCGCAAATGATTTCACTTTGCCGTTGTGCTGTGGTTGTCGACGCGGAATCGGTAAGTCTTCCGGCCGGATAGTGTCCGCTTCGGTCAGCACTGCGAGTTGCTGGATCACGTTTTGTAACTCGCGCACGTTGCCGGGCCAATCGTAGCTGCACAACGCATCCATTACGTCAGCAGATAACGGCCCCGGATCGCGACCTACTTTATCCGAGTACATTCTCCAAAAATGACCCGCGAGCAGCGCTACGTCTCCGGCTCGTTGTCGCAACGGCGGGAGGGCGAGGCTGATTACGGCCAAACGATAATAGAGGTCTTCGCGAAACGTTCCGTCCTGAATTTTTAACGGCAACTCGATGTTGGTTGACGCCAGGATCCACACATTTGCCTGCTTCGGTTTTGCCGATCCGACCGGGTAATAAACCTGGTCCTGTAGAAATCGCAGCAACTTGACCTGGCTCGCGAGACTGAGAGTCTCCACCTCATCGAGAAAAAGCGTGCCGCCTTCAGCTTCCGCGATCAAACCCGCTTCCGCGCTGACGGCGCCGGTGAACGCGCCGCGCCGGTGTCCATAAAGCTCGCTTTCGAAGAGGTCGACGGGAATCGCTCCGCAGTTCACCGGTAGGAATGGGTTTGCAGCACGCGGGCTCGAGTAGTGAAGCGCCCGCGCGAACCTTTCCTTGCCCGTGCCTGTTTCGCCCGTGAGCAGCACCGTCGAATCGAAACGAGCGACGATCGGAATCCGCCTCTTGAGATTGACGAAATTAGGATCCTCGCCGAGCAGTTGGGCCAAGCCACAAGCCTCGGTTGCCTGACGTGTCGCAACGTTTCTCGGGCTCGTATTGATAAGCCGTCGTACTCGGAAGAGCAGCTCAGTTTCTTCTAACGGCGCGACAAGAAAGTCGTGAGTGTTTTCCGTTCCCTCAGGGAAACCGCAATCGAGGAGATCCGGAGTGAGTACGGCAAGCAGGGAAGTCCTGATGTCGAAGGAACGCAACTCACGCAGAAACGAAGCTGTTTCCTGTTTGGCGGAGGGAAAGACCGCGATCAGCACCTTAGGCGAAATGCTCTGGACCACCTCCGCGTCGCCGAGTTGTCCGCAAACCTGTGCGACGTCGAGACTCGAGTCGCGTTGCAGGATGGTCTTGATTTGTGAGGCAATCAATTGACCTTCTAGAGTAGAAAAAACGAGGATACCGGATCTCAGCATGGCCCTTTTCAACTTTCCCCGTGGTGAAACCCTGCGAGGCGTGGACGCGAAGAATCGCGAAGAGGAAGTTAGTCGGATACTTCCAGTGGTCTACCTAACCGAGAGAGGCTGCGAGGCAACATAAGATAAGCCCTCTCGGAAAGTCAACAATCTTCTTACCTCGGGTTTCGCAGTTACACGAAACCATCTACTTATCCAATTACAATGCCCTAAAAGGTGAAAAACGTTTTATGCCCGTGCGCTCTTTTACCTTTTTTATTGACGGCTGCATCATCGCGTGGTATTAATTCGCGCCACGAATTAAATAGCTGAACAATCCGGGAAATAGGTCGTGCGAAGAATCGATCTGTCAAATTTTCAGGTCGCAACGAGCGAAACCGCGCGCGATATCAATCGGCGCATCGTTCTCAACCTGATCCGAACGCACCAGCCAATCTCTCGAGCTGACCTGGCGCGTCATTCAGGTCTGCAACGAAGCACCGTCTCCGTGATTGCCGAACAGCTAATCAAAGAGCGATGGATTACCGAAGGCGCAAACGGCCATACGGCGCGCGGCCGCCGTCCCCGTTTCCTTCATTTGAACAAACAGCGTGTAGGCATCATCGGCATCAATATCCGGCCCGTTACCACGAAGCTCGCGCTGGCCGATCTCGATGCAAACTTTCTCGCGCAGGATTCATTGCCCACTCCGGCGCAGCCGCAACAGTTTCTCGCTGAGCTGATTCCCCGAGTGCGCGCGCTCATGGACACCCGCCCTGAATTGACCTACGAAGGTATCGGCGTGAGTCTCCCGGGCCGCGTCGATCTCGCGACCAAGCAACTCGTTTTCGCTCCCAATCTTGGCTGGCGTGATTTTGACCTGAAAACACCGCTGGAAAAGGCCACCAAGCTTCCGGTTGAGCTGGAAAACGCCGCAAATTCCTGTGCACTTTCGGAAATATGCTTCGGCCGGCGAGCCGAAGGGCTGCGGAATCTCGTGGTCGTAACCGTGTCCGAAGGTATCGGCTGCGGCCTGATTCTCAATCACCAACTGGTCCAGGGATCGACCGGTACTGCCGGTGAATTCGGACACGCAGCGCTGGTCCAGGACGGTCTCGAATGCAGTTGCGGTAATCGCGGTTGCTGGGAGATGTATGCGTCCAACTCCGCCGCCGTCCGTTACTACACGCAAGCCGGATCGACGAGTCGGGGACGACCGTCAACTGTCGAAAACACCATCAATTTCGATCACCTGTTGCAGCTGGCACAGCACGGAGACGGCAAGGCCGTGGACGCTTTAGAGCAGATGGCCAAGTACCTTGGATTGGGACTCGCACCGCTGATCTCGGGGCTCGCGCCTGACATGATCGTCATCGTCGGCGAGGTGACGCGGGCGTGGTCCAGAGTCGGACCGATCATCAAGGAGACCGTGCGCCAGCATTCCTTCACGCGTGCGGAGACGCAGATCGTTCCGAGCGATCCGATAACTCAACCGCGTTTACGCGGCACTATTGCTCTCGTTTTACTGAAACATTTCGGTGCTCCGGCTGTTGCCTGAGCGGGTTTTTGTTTTATCCATTTTGTTGTGGTCGCGAACTAATTGACCGAAGCCGTCGGTTCAATGCCGCCCTGGAAACGTCAAACCCGAAGAGGAGAGAGAGTCATGTTTACCTTCACCGCCTTTCCAAAGCGAACCAAGCACAACGCACACTTATCAGCGCCTCCGCGCCGGCAGCGAGCTTTAAAGCGCTATGCCGGCTACCTCGCGCTGCTGGTTTTATCAGTTCTACTTGTGCCCGCCGCCACGCGCGCGCAAGTACTCTATGGCTCTCTCGTCGGGAACGTCAGCGACCCGAACGGAGCTGCCGTTACCGGCGCGAAGGTCGAACTCACCAACGTGGCCACTGGAGACGTCACCGCCGCCACCACGGACGATCGCGGCGCCTACTCGTTTCATGATTTGCAGGCGGGCGTCTACAAAATCTCGGTGTCGCGAGCATCGTTCAAAACAACCGTGAAGGCAGACATCCGCATAGAAGCGAACCGGACCGTTCGCTTCGATACGCAACTCGAGATCGGAGGTTTGGAGGAGACGGTGCTCGTGACGGCGGGCGAGGGAGCGACGTTGCAAACCGATCGTGCTGACGTCAATCTCACCCAGTCCGCTCGGGAGATCAACAACCTCCCCTTGTTTGGCAGTCTGGGTCGAAACTATCAGACGCTGCTCTCGTTGATTCCGGGAACCGCCAGAGGCACGGGAGGCTTTTTCATCGGTAACGGCGCCGGCGAGGACAACTCTGCCGCTGGTAATCCGCAGCGCTCCATGTCGTACAACGTCAATGGCGTTTCGCGTTTGCAGAACAACACAAAGATCGATGGCGCCAGCATCGTTTATCCGTGGCTGCCCGGGAACACGGTTTATGTTCCGCCAGCCGAGGCGATACAGGAAGTTAATATCGTCACGAACGCTTTCGACGCTGAACAGGGACTCGCGGGTGGCGCCGCGGTTAACGTTACGATCAAATCAGGTGGTAACGACTTTCATGGCGTGGGCTGGGGCTATACCACGAACAGCCGCTTTCAATCGCGGAACTTCTTTCAGCCTGCAAACCAACCAAAGATTCCTAAAAACATTGTGGCCCAATTCGGGTACGCGCTTAGCGGGCCGGTCGTATTGCCACGCTTCGGCGAAGGTGGGCCAAGGGTCTGGAACGGCAAGAACAAGCTTTTCTTCTTCACCGATCTCGAGCGTACGACACAACGCAATACAGCCGGCACTACCAGAACGATCGCGCCGGTGAGCCTGCGGCCGGACGCTAACGGAAACGTCAGTTTCGTTGGGACTGGAACCACCATCTTCGACCCGCTGTCGAACCCCGATCCGCGTCTGCGCACGCCGTTTCCCGGCAATGTTGTCCCGGCAAATCGGATTGATATCGCTGCCCTTGAATTGATCAGACAGCTACCGCTGCCGACAGGACCTGGGAATACAAACAACTTCGCCAGCACCGGCACCGGTGAATTCAATCGCACGAACGTGGATGTGAAGATCAATTACGCCGGCGAAGAGCTCAGCTTGTGGGGGCGATACAGTCGCTCGCCCACGAACATCTTCGACCCTCCCATTTTCGGAATCATCGGTGGCGGAGCGTTGAATGGAGGACAACTGGGTACTGCCCCGGGACTGGTCCAAGTGGTCGGATTCGGGGGAACGTACACCTTTTCACCGACAGTGGTTCTGGACGCGAACATCGGTTATACGCGCCAGAGACTCGGTGCAGAAAACATCGATCTCGATCAACCTTATGGATTGACGGTTCTGAAAATTCCCGGGACCAATGGACCAGACCGGCTGCAGAATGGTTATCCGTTCTTCAATATCAACGGCTGGAACAATCTCGGCAACGACAACACCGGG
>JAICGZ010000284.1 GCA_025922875.1 Pyrinomonadaceae bacterium | reverse complement strand
GCTAAGACTGACTACTGCCAGCCGGCGCGCCGAGCGTCTTGTACAATTGGACCAAGGTGACTCATCGCGCCGAGCCAGAGCCAGACAACCTCGCTTAGCCTGCGAAGCAGGCGTAAGCATAAAGCCTGGGGCGCAAGCCCCAGGGTAACGTTGAATAAATAAAAAAGTGAAGCCCGCGACCGCGGGCGAAAGCCTGTAAATTTTTGACGGCTGTCGCCCGTTTCACGGGCTTTGGACGCGTTTTGTGATTGTATCCTGGGGCTTGCGCCCCAGGCTTTATGCTTACGCCTGCTTCGCAGGCTAAGACTGACTACTGCCAGCCGACTGCTTCGCAGGCTAAGAGTCCGGCTACTGCCAGCCGCCGCCGAGCGCCTTGTACAATTGGACCACGCTCAGCAACTCATCGCGTCTTGCTACAGCCAGTCTCCGCTCAGCTTCAAATAATTCCCTGTCAGCATCGAGCGCATCCAAAAGAGTAGCAACACCGCCCGTGTAACGCAGATAAGAAAGCCGCGCGCGATCGCGTAGCGTTTCTACTAGTAGTGCGCGCTGTGCGCGAACCTCACGAACCTTCTGATACGCAATCAATGCATCAGAGACTTCACGGAACGCGCCCTGAACAATTCGTTGATAATCAACCAGCAGAAATTCCCGTTGCGCTTGCGACAGATGCACGTTCGACTTCAAACGTCCACCGGTAAAAATCGGTTGCGCCACCTCCGGAAAGACACTCCAAACACTTCTACTGCCACTAAAAAGGCTCGTGATCTGCCCACTCTCATAACCGAGAAATGAACTAATCGATATGCGGGGAAAGAAAGCCTTTCTGGCAACGTCAATACGCGCATTCGCAGCAATCAAACTATTCTCGGCGGAGCGGATGTCCGGCCGCCGTTCGAGTAGATCAGAGGGTAATCCCGCCGGAACGCCTGGCGGCATAGGTTGATCGGTTAAGCTGAGTCCACGTGCGATCGCGGATGGATTTCTGCCAGTCAGAAAACTCAGAAAATTTTCAGTTTGTTGTATC
Source organism: Pyrinomonadaceae bacterium (assembly GCA_025922875.1). GTDB lineage: Bacteria > Acidobacteriota > Blastocatellia > Pyrinomonadales > Pyrinomonadaceae > PSRF01. The sequence goes on along the minus strand of JAICGZ010000284.1, from coordinate 7,426 downwards.
GACTGCTCGAGCGCGGGTATCACCTCAGTGGCGTTGTAAACCAACTCTTCCGCCTGCCGAACGTCCAACATCGTCGACACGCCGCGTTGTTGTCTCAGCTTGATGATCCGTAACGACTCTTCGCGAGAAACGAGTGTGCGGCGCGAAATATCGAGTTCGAAGTCAAACTCCCGCAAGTTGAAATACGCCGTCGCCACGTCACTCACTAATGTCGTGATAACTACGAGGCGCGCTTCTTGAGTCGCTAAAAGATCCGACCTCGCAGCCGCAGTCGCTTTTCTTAATCTTCCCCAGAGATCGATCTCGTAAGTGAGCAGATTCAGGAAAACGCTTCCGAACGATCGATCACGTTTTATTGGTTCCGGTAGATCAAAAGCCGAACTTCGCGATTGTCGTTGGTTGATGGTATCGGCGCCGGCGCCGATGGTCGGAAATTGATCGGATCTCGTGATGCCGAGGTTGGCCCGTGCTGCGTCAATACGAGCAACCGCTACGCGCACATCGTAGTTATGAGCGAGAGCGTCGCGTATTAGATCCTGAAGCTTTTCATCTTTGAATATTTCAAACCACTTCGAATCCGCGAAGGTTCGAGTGCCGGGTTGCGTGTCTCCACGATACGTGTCCGGCGTTTGTACTGTTGGTTTTTGAGCGGCGACGTAATTGCAAGTCAGACATAGCAGTAGCACGGAGACGACAGAGCGTTTCATCAGTGTTCACCTCCTGCTTCGGCTGTGGCCGGCACTGGAGGCGGCATCGCTGCTTTTTTGCGGCGGCGACTACCAAGTCCCAGGATGAAAGTGAAATTACCCGGAATGATGAAAACTCCCAAGGCCGTGGCCACGAGCATGCCGAAGAAGACACCGACGCCCATCACGTTCTGTGCGCCCGCGCCGGCGCCGCTTGCTTTCATTAAAGGCACAACACCGAGAATGAATGCGAAGGCTGTCATCAAGATGGGGCGAAACCGCAATCGAGCGGAAGTGAGTGCGGCGTCTTCAAGTGAGGATCCCTCTTCATGTTTTGCCTTCGCAAACTCGACAATCAGAATCGCATTCTTTGCCGCCAGTCCGATGAGCATCACCAGACCAATTTGTACGTAGACGTTATTGTCGTAACCCATTAGCCACACGCCGAACAGCGCACCGAGACCTACGAGTGGTGACCCAAGAAGCACGGCCCAGGGTAATCGCCAACTCTCATACATCGCAGCGAGCAGCAGGAACACGCAAACAATCGCCAGAATAAAAGTAGGCGCCGGGGGTGGCGCGATCTTCTCCTGGTATGAAAGTGACGAGTAAGAGAAACTCATTTCGCTCGGCATCGTTTGTGCAAACACTTCCTCGAGAGCTGCAAGCGCCTGGCCCGACGTATAGCCGCGTGCAGGAGCTCCCTGCATTTCCACCGAGCGTAATAGGTTGAATCGCGTCGTGAGTTCCGTTCCGGCGATATCGTCGATGTTTACCAGCGTCGAAAGTGGAACCATCGAATTGGTTGTTCTGGAACGGACGTAGATTCTGCCGATGTCCTCCGATTTCAATCTATCGCTCGACTCAGCTTGCACATACACCCGGTACAAGCGGCCGAAACGATTGAAGTCATTTACAAAAGCGCCTCCCATTGCTGTCGACATGGTTTGAAAGACTTCGTTGACGGGAACGCCGAGTGTGCGTGCCTTTTCGCGATCCAGATTGACCTTGACTTGTGGATAATTTGGATCGAATGAAGTGAATAGAGTGCCGAGTTCAGGCCGTTGGCGTCCGGCTGCAATGAACTTGCCAGCCTGTTCGCCCAGTTGCTCGATAGTCATCGTGCCGGTGCGATCCTGGATCAGGAAATTGAAGCCCGATGCTGCGCCAAACCCGCTAAGCGTTGGGATATTAAAGGGAAAGATCACGGCCTCGGGAATCGCCGCGAACTGCTTTTGCAATCCCGCCATAATCCCCTTGACGTGCAACTCTTCACCGTGACGTTCGTCCCATGGCTTCAGGCGAGCAAATAGTGAACCGTAGTTTGACTGGTAAGTGTTAGTGACGACACCGTAGCCGCCGACCGTTTGATACGATTCGATTCCTTCGGTGCTGGCGAGTATCGCTTCAACTTTCTTCAGTACGTCGCTGGTACGCGCCAGAGAGGCCCCCGGCGGCAACTGCACGTTGACGCCCATAATGCCCTGGTCTTCATCGGGAATAAATCCGGCCGGAATTGCTTTTGCAAAGAAGACGGCGCCAACGACCACTACTCCGATAATCACAATTGTCAGGACTGCTCTACGAATGAGGAGCCGCGACACATGAACGTATCCGTTCGTCGTTACGTCAAAGACCTTATTAAACCCGCGGAAGAAAGCACCGAGTGGTCCTCTCATCGGCTTGGGTTCTTTCAACATCATCGCGCAGAGTGCCGGGGTGAGCGACAGCGCGTTGAAAGCCGAGAGCAACACGGAAATGGCAATCGTCACAGCAAACTGCTTGTACATACTGCCGACGAGACCACCGAGCAGTGCCACCGGGACAAAGACAGCAGACAGAATCAGCGCGATGCCAATAACCGGTCCCGACACTTCCTCCATTGCTTTATACGTCGCCTCTTTTGGCGACAATCCATGTTCGAGGTGATGTATTACTGCTTCGACGACCACAATCGCATCATCTACTACGATGCCGATCGCCAGCACCAGGCCAAACATTGACAGTGTGTTTATCGAGAAGCCAAGCAGCGGAAAGAAGATAAACGTGCCCACGAGAGAGACGGGAATAGTGAGACATGGAATGATCGTCGCACGAATATTCTGCAGGAAGATAAAAACGACCAGGATCACCAATATCAGCGCTTCAACAAATGTGTGCAGTATCGCCTCAATCGAAGCTTCCACCGCCGGCGTGGTGTCGTAGACGATCTTGTATTCCATGTCGGGTGGAAAGAGCGCCTTCGCATGGTCCATGGTCTCGTAGATCGTCTCAGCGGCTTTGAGTTGGTTGGCGCCGGGAAGAAGATAGACAGCCATTGCGCCGCCGGGTTTGCCGTTGAGTCGACCAAAGGAGTTGTAATCCTGAGAGCCGAGCTCCGCTCGTCCAATATCCTTGATACGGACCACCGCGCCCGTAGCTGACTGCCGGACAATTACGTTTTCAAATTCTTCGGGAGTGACGAGTCGACCGGGCGCACTGAGGGTTTCGGTAAACTCTTGATCGGTTGGAGTCGGCGCCCCACCTATCTTGCCGGCGGGAGCCTGAAGATTTTGTTCCTTAATCGCGGATATTACGTCTGCCGGCGTTAAGCCTAACTTGGCGAGCCGGTCAGGCTTGATCCACACACGCATTCCATAGTCAGTGCCGCCAAATAGATCCACCTGGGCGATTCCGGGAATACGAAGAATCTGATCGCGCAGGTTGATGCCGCAGTAGTTGATCAGAAAGTTTGCGTCGTACGCATCCTTGGGTGAGTAGAGGGATATCACCATCAGGATGCTGGGACTTTGCTTCTTTACTGTGACACCCTGCTGGTTGACCTCAGCAGGCAGCCGAGCGGCAGCGGTAGATACACGGTTTTGAGTAAGAACATTTGCGGTGTCCTGATCGGTCCCGACTTCAAAATTGACGTCGAGCAGCATGCGTCCGTCACTGGTATTCGACGACTTCATGTAAATCATGCGGTCAACACCATTGACTTCCTGCTCGATGGGCGTCGCTACGGATTGTTCGACCGCTTCGGCTGAAGCGCCCGGATATGTTGCAGTGGCGCGTATGTTAGGTGGAGCAAGAAAGGGATACTGCTCGATCGAAAGTCCACGAATCACAACCACGCCGATCAAGAGCGTTAAGATCGAGATGACGATCGCGACAATTGGACGCCTGATGAAGAAGTTAGCCATGAATTCTTAAACTGCTTCTCAGTGCAACCGCTGTGTTCTCTGTGTCTCTGTGGTTCATTAGTGATGAAAAAGTTCACCACAGAGACACAGAGAACACAGCGGTTGCACAGAGTTTCAGCCTCCCTGAAGTTTTGTCGATGCGTCGGCTGTCGAAGGATTGACCTGACTGCCCGGCCTTACTTTCTGCATCCCTTCAACAATCACGCGCTCTCCGGGATTAAGACCATCAAGTACGACTACGTCCTTCTCGGCTTTATCTCCGAGCTTAATGGTGCGCACGGCTACTTTGTTTTGGTCATCAACGACCATCACCGTCTTTGCACCTTGAAGTTCCTGGACAGCTCGCTGCGGAATGAGGATCGCGTTTTCTCTCTCCGCAACCGCGACGCGCACACGTGCGAACTGTCCCGGACGTAAGTAGCTCCCAGGGTTAGGGAAGACAGCCTCAACTTTCATCGTTCCGGTTGTCGGATCTACAGTGCGATCCAATACCTTGAACGTGCCCTGGTGCGGATGAACGCTCTCGTCAGAAAGAACAAGATCGAAGCGCAGCGTACCAGCCCTCTCGCCGGCAGATTCCGGATCGGTTAGTTTCAGGTACTCGATCTCGCTGACACTGAAATCGACAAGCAAAGGATCTGACGCTGAGACAGTCGCGAGCAGCGTGGCATCTCCGCGGCCTACCAGATTTCCTTCGTCGACCTGAAGAAATCCGATCACGCCGGAGATGGGAGAGTGAATATTGCAGTAGCTCAGATCGAGCTGTGCCTGAGTAATCCTCGCCTGGCTCGCCGAAACTTCCGCCCGCGCACGTTCAATCGTGTATTTCACGGCGGCTTCAAGATTAGTCACGTTGGCCTGCCGGGCGTCGACTGTTGCCTTTGAAGATTTTTGTGCAGCGATTGCGGCATCCAGATCTTGTTCTGTGACTGCCTTCTCCTTTGCGAGTGGAACGAGCCGTGCGACGTCTTGATCGGCCCTGGCTAATACTGCCTGTGCTTCCGCCAACTGAGCCTGAGCCTGAAGTACGTCAGTTCGTTGCTGTGCCTGGGCCAGGTCGGCGACGGCTTTTGCAGCGAGTGCTTTGGCTGACTGCAAGGCCGCCTCGAATGGCCGCTTGTCGATTGTGAATAAGAGTTGCCCTTTTTTAACCGTCGCACCTTCTCTGAAGTAGACCTTCTGGAGAACTCCCTCGACGCGTGCACGCAATTCCACGGTGTTGTCGGCCCTGGTCTGTCCAACATACTCGCTATAGATCGGCACGGTTTTCTGACTAACGGAAGCAACCACAACTGTTGGGGGAGGCGCTTGTGCAGTGGCGCCGTGTTCACCCTTTGTGCTGCAGCCCCCGCCGGCCATCAATGCGACTATCAGAATCGGCGCTGCCAATGAAAGCGAAAGATTTTGCCTGTGCTGCACGGGTTGTCGCCTCCTTTTATCCGCCGGGAACTCGGTTTTAGATCAACGTCATTGCAGGCGAACGATGATCTGTGTCGTGAATGTTAGTTAGCCGTCAGTGCAGGTGATACTGGCAGAATTAACAGTGCTGGTGAGGAAACGATGAGTGGTATTGCTGAACGGTCTGCGATGTTAAATGAGATTGCAGTAGCGGGTCTGATTGTATCTGTGTGCCTGTTGATTCATGTCGCGGGACTGTTGCTCATGGCCGAATGGGTATTGCAGCGCCGCGAATATTTGGAGCGGCAAGGCGCCAGGATTCGTTATGCGATCCTAATAATCCTGCTTTTCTCGGGGATTATGTTCTTGCACACGGTGGAGACGGGCATTTGGGCCTTTTTTTACTACAGCAGAGCATTGTTCGTGGACTTTGAAACATCGCTCTATTTTTCGCTGACAAGCTATACCACGATTGGTTACGGAGACGTGCTACTGCCGCAGAGGTGGCGGTTGTTGGGCGCCATCGAAGGTATCTCCGGTGTTTTGCTTTGCGGAATCTCCACTGCGTTCATCTTCGCCGTGATGAGTGCACTGTTTCAAACACGAATGCAACAGCAATCGAGATCGCGGCCCCTGGTGACCGGCACACGCACTGTAAGAACTGACAGTTACCGCGCTCGTTAACTGCGGCTATGCTGCTGTCAAACATGGCCCATCAGGAGGCTTCCATGCCAGGTAAGCGAAGGTTAATTACAGCCGCTACAGTTTTCTTACTCGCGATGGCGGCGATGTACTTCGTCGCCAAAGCACAGGAAAGCGAGGAGCGATTAGCACACTCGAACGGCCAGGGAACCCTCATTGTGGGAAATGAAAAATTTAAGCTCACATCCGTCATCGTGAAGTTGCTGCCGGATCGTAAGGTAGAACTTACATTGGTTACGGACCTCACCATTTTCCTGAGTGGAACATGGTCTAACCAAACGGCATCACCGCAGGAAATTGATCTCGATATGAGTGGCGGTGCAGCGCGAGGAGGTCTCGAAGGCAATGGAAAAGTCGTTCTCCGCAATGATGGGAAATCAGTTGCCAGGCTAACCTTAAAAGGCGTCAGCCGCGCCACCAAACGAGCCGTGGAGGTAACCTTCGAAGGGAAGTAGATTGCTACGTGCGCTGCGCATCTTTCTCCTGCTCGCTTCCTTTGCTCTAATTCGTACCAGCACAGGAAATGGAACGGCGGGCATACTCACGAGCGCCCGTTGGCAGCCAATTCATCGTTTTCTCGTACGCTTACCAAACCGGCGATATTCTTACTGACGCAGCGCTTCCCTTACGTGATGTAAGTGTGGATCTAAGTGCCGGTTCATTTGCCTACGGCCGAACTTTCGGCATAGCGGGTAAACAGGCAAATGCGACCTTGCTGGCGCCGTACGTCAAGGGCCGCGCCTGGAGTTTGGTTGTACACTGCAAACAACGAATTCTTTGGAGGCGTCAAGCGAGAACAGAGACCCCTGGTCTCGCTACAGTCGCACTTGGTTTATACGCTCCGGCGGAGAATGTGGGTTGCGTTTAATGCGAGTTACTACACCGGGGGCAAAAGCATAATCAATGGTGTGACGAATGCAGACAAGCAGGCAAACTCACGCGTTGGAGGCACCTTCGCGCTGCCACTCACGCAACGCCAATCGATCAAAGTTGCTTTCGCAAACGGTCTCACCACGCGCTTGGGGGGCGATGTAATGACGGTCGCAGTTGGCTGGCAATACGCGTGGGTAGAATAAACTACCAGCTGGAGTTGGTGTTGACTGATCGGTAGGAACGCCGAGGGCATTCGCTAACCTTAGCCGAGGCATTCGCAATTACGCCGACGGCATTCGCAATTACGCCGAAGGCATTCGCAATACGCCGCAGGCGTTTGCAATTACGCCGAAGGCATTCGCAATTACGCCGAAGGCGTTTGCAATTACGCCGAAGGCATTCGCAATTACGCCGAAGGCGTTTGCAATTACGCCGAAGGCATTCGCAATTACGCCGAAGGCGTTCGCTAACCTTAGCCCAGGGTTGGAGGCTTTGCGACAACCCTGGGATAGCAATTCCTGCTGTAATCAACCCTGAAAGGGTTAGCGCCGCACATGCCTAACGCTTTCAGCGTTGCTATTC
>JAICGZ010000283.1 GCA_025922875.1 Pyrinomonadaceae bacterium | reverse complement strand
GGCGTAAGATGAGAAAACAGCGGACGTAATGATGTCGCGATCCTTAAATCGAACCGGACGGACGAGAGCGCCAGCGCTCGAGTGGCACACCGGATTCAAAATCATAGAAGCGCAGGTCGGTTGCGGTCAGTAGCTTTGTGAGCAAAATAATTTGCCCCGCATGCATCGAAAAGTGTTCGACAACATGAAACACGGCTTCGAGGATGCCGGTGTCGTGGCCCTGAATTCTGCGAGGCTCCAGCACCAAAGCAGGGTCGAGCGTGTGGAGGATGTTCTTAACGTCCGCGAGGGTCGAGCGGAGTAACCTCAGTAATTCCTCACGAGGGATTTGTTCCCGCTGCTCGAACTCTGCATCGCGATTGCGTTGGTCGGGATGAGATCCAACACCCGAAACGATCCACTGACGCGCGTTGCCGCAGAGGTGCAGGATCAGGTTGCCGATGCTGTTCGACTCCTCGTTCGGACGCCACCAAATCTGCTCGTTGGTCAGCTTCTCCAGACAGCGTTCGATCTTGGGTAAATAGTCACCCTCCACAAAATCCACTGCGCTATCCAAAAACCTGCGCGCTACTCGATTGTCTTCAGACATCGTCATCGCCTGTCGCTTCCGGAGGTCGTTTATGTTTTGCCTTGCGACCTGCCGGGCGCGCGACTTCATCCGGTTTCGTTCGCGAGATAGGATGACCGGGCGGCGCGCCGGGCTTGCGTATGCTGTCAAACACCGGCCTGGCCTGCTGTCGCTTAGACTTTCGTGAAGAACTCCTCCTTACCATGGTCGCCGCGATGCTATCCCCACCCAAACAGAGTGTCAAATAAAACAAAAGGCGCGAGCCGGCTCCTGCTTTGGCAGGTCTGCTCGCGCCATCCTTCGTTTTCAGATCCGGCTAGCTCTTATAAGTTTGACTCAGGCTTCGCTGCCCCGCGGCGTCTTGGAAAGAATCCGCAACGCGTTGGTGGTTTCCGCACGGCGGCGTTGCTGAAATTCGTTAACCCAATTGGTCACGGTGTCAACCATATCACGCGCCGTTTCACGAGCGGTATTTGCCTTTGCCTTAACGACTGGGCGAGATTTTTCGCCCTTCTTTATTATCCGAATTGTTTTCTTCTCAGCCATTGCTATTATTTCGAGTTTCCGGTGGTTATGAATGTATCCAACGAAATTCCCGCCTGACAGTTCCCAAATTCTTTAGAGCTAGAACCTAGACTGCGACTGACCTTGCAAAGAAGAGGCCACATCCGTTAACGCGCACGTCGACAGAAAAAAGGGCCACTTCGCGGAAAAATTTTTTTCGGAACGCACTATTTGCGCTTGGTACGGTCGCAAACGATACACGCGGAACAGAACAATGGGACTTTAGCGGGACAGATTAAGCCTCTCGGCGTTTTTATGCTCCATGTCGAGAGCCCAGATGGCTTTATGAGTCCGATAGATCATTAAGGCGAGACCGATGGCGGCGCCGATGTTCACGTATTTAAGCCCGTTAATCATCTGGCGCGTGCCGTATTGAACGAGCAGCGCGTTGATGATGATGAGCGCAAGACGAAATTCAGTCGGCCCCAACTTCAAATAACTAATCTTCAGCCGATCCGTTGAGGCAAACGCGAGAAAAGTACTCACCTCGTAGCCGGCAAAGATCGCAAGCATGATCAGGATTTGATAGCGCGAGCGTTCGGGCAAAATGAACGCATATCCGATTATGACCGAGCACAGGAAAAAGTAGTCGAGGAGATGATCCATGTAATAGCCCCACCGAACCAGTCCTGTACCTCGATACTTGCCGATCTTGCCGTCGTAATGATCAGTCACGTATTGCAAACCGACCATCACCGACACCCCCCAAAGCCAGCGCAAGTCGCGCGCTGCCAGGTAGGAGAAAAAGAGAATGAGCGACGACCACAACAGCGTCAGCATCGTTAAGTGGTAAGTCTCCAGCCACGAGGGGATTCGCGGAAGCACCCTCACAGCGAGCCGGCGTTCGAATGGCGTCAGAAAGGAAGTGTTGGTTTTGCTCGCGCCTGCGAATTGTTGAGTTTCAATCATGGCGGCTAGTGAGACTGCAAGGCCCAAGCCACCACTTCCGGCCCGATTTTGGACATTAAAATGATGTATCGGAGATTTCTATCCGACGAGTGTCAGCTTTTTAGGCCACAGATGAATGCGGATCAGATGAAAACCACTGACTGTGAGCTCGGGATTTCAAAGCGCCGCCGACAACGAGCATTTCTGCACGCAAGCATATCGTCGATTCTCACGAGATAGTCTCGCGATTTTTGAAAACGCGCCCGATCCTGCTCGTTTGCGCCGCGAGGCGGTTGCGGCTTCTTCGTTCGCTTCAACCACCGGACGTCGTATTCAGCGCGTTCGCGACAGTGAGGACAGCTATACGTCGCCTTTTTTACTTCTTCCTTCTCGTTAAAGAAATCACGTTCGTTCATAATTCGCTTTGACTCTCACACAGCTCGCGCAGGTAGCGAAAACTGTAGATTCCGGTTTCGTGTCCGTCGCTCCAGCGAAAGTTGAGTGCGTAGCGCCCGACAACGCTGAGATCTTTGATTTCAATCTTCTCAGAAATGCTGTCGGGCTTCAACACTCGTTCACCTGTCCACTCATTAACACATTGCGCACAAGGACACGCGCGACGCAGTTCGACAGCGGCGTAGCGGCAGCGCCGATCGTCGCCCCAGAGAATACTGATACTGAAATCGTCCTCTTGTTTGATTTCTCGTGGCTCAATTTGCGGTCCGCGTAGTTCCATTTCGAAATTCACTTCTGTTCGGGAAACTTGAAACCAATATACGTGCCCGCACTGAGCCCCATCAACCCGAGCAACGTTGGACTAAACTCAGGCATGGTCAGGTTGTTGTAAACCGATACCAGGAAAATGACGCCTAACACGATTGTCCAGGCAAAAATCTGAAAGCGATGAAAGCTGTAGCCACTGGAATCGGAAAGGATATCGCGAAGAAAACCACTCGAAACATTTGGCGACTGCTGCGCAGAGAGAGCGCGAAGCTGTTGATCAATCTGTCCGACCCGTGTCCGGCTATCGAGCAACTGCTTGTTTAGAGCATCAAGGTTTAGCTGATCCGTCGCAGTGGAACTTGCAGCCGTAATCGTATCCACTTGCGATTGCGTTTCGACAACGTTCTGTTCCAGCGCCTGCTTCTCAGCCGTCAAATCCTGAAACTGATTTGTTTTCGCTGTGTCTTTTCCGGTGTCGATCATAGCCTCGCCGAGCGCGGTGCCCGCACTGATCCCCATCAGCGCAAGCAGCGACGCAGTGATCGTGTCGAGCGCGCTGGTAATCAACCAGATCGATATGTATGACGCATAGATCAGGAAAAACCAGAAAGCCATCTGGGCGCGGCCAAGATTGTACGGCCGCTGTTTTCCAGGAGCCGGTGGTGGACCAGGTTCGCGAATGATGTTGGTCTTGCGCACCAGCCAAAGCAACAGAGCCAGGGTGACAAAGATTATGAGCAACGCCACCACACCATAAACCGGAGAAATGATCTTTAGAACCACCGGATTACCTTCATGATGCACGCTATCGAAAGCCGATCCCGTCTCAAGGCCGACGCTGAGTGCAACGTCTCGTCGTATCCCACTCGGCGCACCGAGCAAGTCAGTCCAAACTTTCTTGTTCCCGGGAGTAATCTCAAGGTGATAAATCACACGGCCGTGTTCCAGATGAAGTTCTTCGGGATAGTTTCCGGTGATGGCGCGGCCATCGATATAGGGAACAAGCTTATCGGGATCGTTCGTTTCGGCCCATTTTCCCAAATTCTCAACATTGACTTCGACGACGTCGTCCAGTTCGACATTGCCGATGACTTTGACGACTTTCGGTTTCGGAGTAGGGGCAGGCGTTGGAGCTTGTGTTGGACTCGCCTGAGGTGTTGGTGCAGGTGAAGGTTCATCCGTGGTTTCCTGCGCAATCACGGCTGTCACATTGATCACAAGAAATACCGTCAGTAGGGTTGATCGGGTTGCGTTCAGTATCTGCATGATGCGTCCTCACGCTGCTGGCCGGCTCTGATGAAACTGCAAAACGAGTCAAGGATGGAACGTTTAAAGCGAGGCCCGGGACTACTACGGAAAGACACTAACTGAGCGAAAGCTTTTATCGCAGTTACTGTGGGGAAGTCAATTTTTAAGTTCAGAGTTCAGCCTTCAGGCTGCTGATTACGCAAGCTAAAGCTTGAACTCTGAACTGAAGTCAAAGCTAACTAAGAGACTTCATTGCCCTGGCGACATCGCCGGCAGTGACGTCAAAATGCGACGCGTTCCAAACCGCTTTGCCATCTCGCAAAACGATCACCTGTGGCGTCTCGTGCCGGATGCCCGTCAGGTTAGCCAACTCGCGTGAGATCTCCCGAGCTGATTGGACCTCAAGGATGTTTACCTGTCCTTCTAACTTTTCCATCTCGCGATACGCCCTCGCGCTAATGGAACAGGCGTTACTGTGTTTGAAAACAATTACGGGTTTCTGCCTGGAGTCTGTGAGCAGACTCTCGAGTGCCGCTTTATTATCGATTCTGAAAAACTTGTTTCCCATGGGTAAGTAACTCCTTGTTGGCGATATTAGCTCAGCAAAAGTGAAGAAAACAATCGCGTCTTTGTGTCATTATTTTTCTATTGACGCGTAAACGGAATCGGCATATTGTGCCTGAGTTACCGAGAAAGCTTTGGCTGTCCTCAGAGCCTGGCTACCACTGACAAAGCCTCACGAGTCTCTTAACAAAAGATTCTCCTGCTTTCTCAACGCGGACACTTGTGTCTAAAACCTCATCAAAGGAGAACGTGTATGTTCATTAAGCCGGATTATCGTCTCACCCGACGACTTCCTTTCAACCTCATCTGTGCCGTCTTGTTGTTTTTTGCAGCTTCGCAAGCGGCACTTGCCGACGAACTTGCTATCTGGAACTTTAACGATTCTGACCTCAATGTGGACCATGGGAGCGGAACGCTTACAAGCACTCTCAACGTCGCCAACATCTTGTTTGCCGCAGGCACGACCAACAATGCGCGACAAGGAGATATCGCGGGACAGGCGTTGTCACTACAAGGCGGGACAGGCAACGCCAACAACGGCCGCAATCTAACCTTCAACGTCAGCACCGTCGGCTTTTCAAATATCCTCGTGAGTTTTGCTACTCAAGGAACGAGCACTGGCTTCAATAGTAATCAGTTCCAGTACAGTCTCGACGGGATCAATTTTGTGGATTTCGGATCGCCGTACACTCCGTTGACTGCGTTCGGAACCGTGCCGCTGGTGTTTAGTCTTTCCAGCATTCTTGGATTGAATAACAATCCGAACGCGGCGTTTCGAATCGTCTTTAATGGCGCAACCACGTCTACCGGCAATAATCGCATCGACAACGTAGTCTTCGAAGGGACCAGTGATCCGGTTCCAGAGACGATTCCGGAGCCAACGACAGCGATATTGTTGTTGAGTGGTCTCGGAGGTTTGTACAAACTCAGACGAAAGAGAAGAACGGGCGACCACGGAGGGCCGCCCCTACAATGATTCAAGTTGGGCGCTCTGTTCGATGTTTTTGTAGGGGTGGCCCTCCGTGGCCACCCGCGCTCAGTTCCAGTCACCGATGAGTACAAACGGCGCCCAGTAAAAAGGCGCGCTGTATTTCTTACCGGTGATCATCGCTAACTGCGCGCTGCGTAGCGCGCCCGAGGAGGTGGTGGAATCGCCTGTGCTCAACAGGCGGCGGTAGAAGTCTGTCATCAAGTCGGCGGTGGACTTGTCCGCGACCGACCAGAGACTGACGCCGACTGTCGGAGCACCGGCATACATAAAAGCTCGAGTAAGACCCAAAACGCCTTCGCCTCGCTTCTCTTTGCCGAGCCCGGTCTCGCACGCCGAAAGCATTACGAGAGGCGAGCCAAGGCGAAGGTTGAAGACTTCATCGGTGCGCACAAAGCCGTCGTGTGTCTTGTTGCCGACGAGTGAGAGCACGACACCCGTAAACTGCGGGCGCTCGGCGTTCAGCAAACCATGCGTGGCGACGTGAATGATGCGGTACTTGGTAACGTCACGCGTGCCGAGATTCTCTTCGCTCGCGTCGAGGTCGAGCCAGACGTCGGCCTGGCCACCGGTGGTTTTGGCGAGCTTGGAGATCTGCTCGGCCTCCGTGCGCGTGCCGTTTAAACGCGCCAGCGGCAGCCCTTCCATCGCAGCATCAGGTTTCGCTGGCGCTTTGGATCCGGCTACATCTGCGAGTGCGCCCTGGATCCCAAGCCCTCGAAGTTCTGCGTCGCTCGCGGGCGTAGCTGTCGTTTTACGTGCACGCGTGTCGTTCGAATTGAACACCGGGTCCGCAATGATCAGCATTGCACTGTTGGTTGATTTCGCTCGCTGTTGCCTGATGGCCGCAACGACTGAAGCGGACGGTGCATAGACAATCTCGTTTGACTTGACTAAGTATCCGAGTGATGAAAAGTCACCGCTGTCTGCTGACTTGAGCAACACTTCAAAGGGTATGTAGTTGAGAGCGCCGTCTGCCACGATCAGCAAACGCTTCTCTCCAATCATTCCCGCAGCAGGCTCGAGCACGACTTTGTAAAGCGCGTTGGATGCAGCTACAAAAGGAGCAACATCCGCAGGCGCCGCACCAGCGATACCCAAACCGCGATTAGCTTCTGCGACATCGATACCGACAATTCTTCGCTGCAACGTGGAAGGAATCAACTGTGCACGAAGATCCATCGCCAGCTTATCTACATTCGCGCGGCCCGGCAGTTTGAATAAATTGACTTCGCTCTTAGTTGCTGCAAAGAGATACGACTCCTCCGCCTGTAACGCATACTCGACCAGTACTGTTTGGTCGTCGAGAACGTTCTGTTGTATATCCGCGAGTGTCAAAGGCTTGTTGGCAGTGAGCGTGGCATAACGCGGACTCGCTGTGCGGATCTGGTTTTCGATCTCTTCGAACTCCGTCTGTAACTTCTCGAGCTCCGCGTCGAGTTCGGCAGGTTTCTGCTTCAGTTCTTCAGTGGAAATATTTATTCCCGTCAGAGTGTCGGCGATGCTCTGCTGGCGCTCGAGGTTCTCCTGTTTACGTTTCAAGAGTTCCGCCGGAACGCCTTCGGTGATCGCGGCGTCAGTTTCGGCGAGCATGTCGAGCAGCGAACGCGCGCGCGACTGCTCGTTGATGCGGAACGCTTCACCTGCATACTCGAGGGCTTTACCACTGAGTGGTGCACCCGCGGTGGCACTTGTCAATGCCATCGAGGCGTAGGCGCCGGCTGCCTCGTCAAAGACATCCTTGATTGTGGCCAGAAAGGTGGAGCGCGATTCGTCAGCACGCAAACTTCCCTGTCTAAGCGTTTCGATCGTGGCGAGTGACTCGCGGTAATTCGCCAGGGCTTGCTCGCGCAAAGTTAAAGACTTTTTGAGATCTTTTTCCTGTGCGGCTTGTAGCCACAGAGTCTTTCCAAGACCGCGTTGCGCGGGCCACATCAGATCCAAACGTTTGTCTTCTTGAGCACCTTTTTTGGCGTCGTTGTAAAACTTCGAAGCGTCCTTGAACTTACCGAGCCGCAACGCGATGTCTCCGAGACTCGTGCGCGCGGCTGCACGAAAGCGCCGCACTTGTCCGAGCTTGGCAACTCCCGCGAGACTGCTGCCTGCCGCTTCCAGTGCATCGCTGAAGTGCTTTCTTGCTGTTTCCAGATCGTTGTCAGCGTAAGCGAGCCGGCCCATTCCCAACTGGTAGCTCGAATAAACGATCGAGGTGCGGTACTCCTCGAGCTCCTTCTTCGCTTCCAGAGCAACCGTCAGAGCGCTCGTGGGTGCGGACACATCAACCCTTCCAGTGGAGATCGCGCCGGTGATCGCGCTCAAGCCGCCAAATCTTCTGCCCGCCTTCGACGCTACGCCTTCAGGCTTTTTCACAACCATCCGGCTATAAGCCCCTTTTGCTTCGGCTATCTTGTCCAAGCGGAAATTCACGTCGCCGATCTTCGCGAGCATCAGGTTTGCGTTGTACTTGTCGTCGGCAACGGAAGCAGCTGCGTCAGCCGCTACTCCAGCGGCAGGCGCAATGGATGACGCAACAGCTGTATTCACTGCTTGCTTGTTGGGATTAATGTCCGCAGCGAAAAAACCATCGAGCGCCTTTTGATAGTTCTCGAGGGCAACTTCGTACTGTCCTTGTCGCAGGTAAAGATCACCCAATTCATTATGCGCGGCGGCGATGCCACTGTTGTTTTTAGCGGCAGTGTAGAGGTTGAGCGCGTTCCGCAATTGAATCAGGGCCTTATCTGCTTGCCCGCGCTTCAGCAAGCGTCGTCCCTCGCGCAGGGCCGCGCTGGCCGAATCGGCCTGTTGCGCATAAGACACCGGCGCAATCAATAAAAAGAGCGCCAACAAAACGCCGATTACTTTCCTTGGTCTAGAACTCATTTCAATTCCCTTTCAAAACTTGAGGATTAAAGCGACTCCCTGGAGTGCGGCGGCCTGGCGCCGCTTTTCTCCCGATCTC
>JAICGZ010000282.1 GCA_025922875.1 Pyrinomonadaceae bacterium | reverse complement strand
TCGAGACGAGCACGAGCGCAAGCACGACTATCAGGATGGTAGCAAGTATGGCGGAGCTTCGGATTCCCATATTTTATTGCACCAAAGTACAGGTTGACCGAACTAACGTCCAATTACATTTGCGTCATCGGACTTGTAAGGTCGCCACTGTAGTTGATTGAACTAATCGCGTTCAAGACATTTTAAGGAGCAATCGAGCAATCATGAGTTTACTGCACAGGTTGACGCTTTCATTCGTTGTCGTGATGAGTTTGGCGGGAGGGACGCTGGCCGCGGGCGGAAATGAGCGACTCGATATCGCTGATTTCCGCCGCGATCCAGAATCGTTTGCGGGGCGCATCGTTGAAGTTGAGGCCCGCGTGATTGCCGTCAACGCCCTGGGACGGAGTCTTGTGTTATTTGATTCCCCGAGCCACACGCGGATTTCGGTGCACCTGACTGAGTTGCCCAAGACTCAGCGAATGATGTTGGTGAACTCAGACGTTCGTCAGGTTGTGGTTCGTGGGCGGGCGGTCGTAGTAGAAGGGCGCCTGACGATTCACGCGCAGAGCGTTCAGCCAGTGGCGGAGTAAACGTTTGCAACTTCCAGAATCAGTTGCGTT
Source organism: Pyrinomonadaceae bacterium (assembly GCA_025922875.1). Classification (GTDB taxonomy): domain Bacteria; phylum Acidobacteriota; class Blastocatellia; order Pyrinomonadales; family Pyrinomonadaceae; genus PSRF01. The sequence continues at coordinate 7,942 of JAICGZ010000282.1, read as the reverse complement.
GTTTGGGATCACCGATCCGGGGTTCAGCGACATCGAAGTGATCCCTTTTTCCACCAGGAAGCGCGCGAACGCCGGATAGTCAGAAGGCGCTTGACCGCAGCTGCCGATTTTCTTTCCGCACGATGCGCCGCCGCAATCGCCATCGCGATCATCTTTTCAACCGCGCCGTCGCGCTCGTCAAATAGATGGGCCACCATTTCGGAAACTAAGTAGGTTTTGACTCTTTCAGTGTTCTGACGCGCTTGCCGAGTCTCACAACTGCCGCGTCGCCGTTGATTTGCCGCTGGCCCGAGCGGCTGTCGAGGCGAATGTTCCCGTCAATAGACCACCCGCGCGATCGATTTTCCAAACGAACCGTCCGCTGGTTTTTCGCGCTGAGCCTTGTTCGGAAAAAGTCGCTTCAATCCGATCGCCCTTGATCACGCCGTTCAACTGAATCGGAGTTCTATCGCCGGCAGGTAAAGCTCGGCCATTCTCAGAGATCTTCTGACCTTGAGCAGTGAATGTTTTTCCGTTCTGGTTGATCGACACAGCGAAACCGATTCGCATGTCCTTAAAAGATCGGTAGGAAGTGGTATGGACGGTGTTAACGACGTTCCATTTACCCGTTAAGTCGGGGTTGACAGGAAGTGCTTTGTCATTGATTTTCGTGGTCGCAGCAACAGTCGTGTTTGCCGGAGCTGTGGTGTTTACCGCAACGGAAGGCTGCGGCGCTGACTCGGTTGTGCCAGCCACAGCCGGCTTTGCGTTTTGCTCGCGGTACTCCTGTTTAAGAAGCCACGCTGCTGCTGCCAGGGAGAGCGCGACGAGAAAAACACTGACGGCGAAAACGACGCGATAGTTTACCTTTGGTCTTCTGGGCCTGTATCTCCTTCGATATAGCGGCAGCACTTCAGCCGGAGCCGGCGGCGCCTTGGTTGTGACGAGCGTGCGTTCGTCCGCATCGTCGGTGCTCAGTGGCTGGTGCTTCGAATCAGCAGCGTCGATCCCGAAGAACTGCTTCAGCACAACTCGTTCAGTCGAATTGATCGAACTGCTGGTTGGCGTCTCGATCGACGGATCGAATTCAAAGTCGGTCTCAGGCATCGCGGCGATCGCATTGACGGCGGGAAAACCAGTCAGATGTCCGAAGCGAGCATCAACGAGGTTGCCCCGATTGAATAAGAGTTCGCCTTCGGTTGTGCCCGTCACGATTTTGAGCCTGCCGCTGGCGCCTCTCGCGGAAAGCAAGGCAATGAGTTCCGAAATTCCCTGAGCGCCGACACGATGTTCCTGTTTCGCCATTCTTGTCTCCGAGTTGAATGTGACGGGATTTTTTGGGAAGAGGGAAGCAGTGTAGGCAGCACGTCTGACACAGTCAAACCCATGCGATTGCTTTCAACAAACAACATGCAAAAACGTGAAAACGGACAAGCATTTGTGACCATGTCAACGAATATTCTGTGATCAGTCAGTGTGTGTGGAGGTCGATTATGTCGCGTGATTCAGACTTCGAAAAACTTATTGAAATGATCAAAGACATGGATTTGTGCATGTTGACGACCGTCGATGAGAGCGACGAGCTGCACAGCCGGCCAATGTCGCTCAATGGCGACGTGGACGACGAAGGCAACCTTTGGTTCTTTACCTCCTCAAAATCACACAAAGCGAGCGAGATCGAACGAACTCCTAACGTGAACGTAAGCTTCATCGACACTGAAGATCAGCGTTACGTCTCGATCTCGGGAGTGGCGCAGCTTGTTGAGGACAGACAAAAGATTAAGGAACTCTGGAAACCGGTGCTCAAAGCATGGTTTCCCGACGGCCCGGATCAACCTGATGTGGCATTACTCAAAGTAAAGATGACCAAAGCAGAATACTGGGATGGACCATCGAGCACGATCGCGCAAGCCATAAGCTTTGTGTCGGCAATCTTCACCGGCAAGCAGGTGGAACTCGGCGAGAACAAGAAGCTCGACGCGGTTGGCTAAGTTTGCTGAATCCTCGCGGCTGCTCGATCATCGCGCGAAAAGTGTCAAAAGCGATGCCGGCGTCCGCATGGATGATCTGTTATTGCGCGGGAGCAGAATCTGTACTCGTCGCAAGCCAGTTCTTAAAGATCTCATATCCGAGCGCCAGCGCAGTCGCACCGACAAACATGCCCTGAATTCCACCCGTCGCCATTCCGCCAAGCGCGCCGAAGAGTATCACCGGCATCGGAACATCAACGCCGCGACCAAGCATCAGCGGCTTCAACACGTTGTCCGAGATGCCGGTCACTAACAGGATGATCGTATGCATTACTGCCGCGCCGGTGCCGTAGTCGCCGCTGGTCCAAATGTAAACGATCACCGGCAGGGTGATGATGAGCGCGGGCACTTGAGCGATGCCCAACAGCAGCGCCACGATCGCCAGAATACCGGCGATGGGAATACCGGCAAACAACAGAGCGAGGCCGATGAGTAGCGCTTGAATGGCGGCGACGCCGATCACGCCCAGCGCTACGGCTCGGATCGTTGCGACTGAGAGTCTTGTCAGCGCCTCACCGCGTGTTGGACCAGCGAGACGATGAAACATCGACCGGCCGCTGCTCGCTGCTGAAGCGCCGTAGGCCATCACGATGCTTGCCACAACGAAGGCCGCAAGGAACAACAACATGCTGCGACCGATGCTGGCGACGATCCCGAGCGCCGCGCGGGCCAGGTCGCCGATCTTGGGCTGCATGGTATGGACCAATCCCGGAAGATCGGCGCGTGCCTGCGACCACTTGTCATACAGATTCTGGCCGACTACGGGCCAGTTTTTCACGCTCTCCCGTGGTGGTGGTATTTGCAGGGTGTTTTGTTGGACCGCCTCGACGAACCCACGCACCGAATCGGCGAACGAATTCATCAACAGCCACGTCGGGACGACGATCAGCGCGACGCCAAGCAGGACCATGATCGTGGACGTCAGACCTTGTCTTCGTCCGATTCTGCGGGCGAGCATTTGGTGTAACGGGTACAACGTGACCGCGAGAATGATCGACCAGACCATCAGGTTCAGGAATGGTGAAAAGACGTAGATACAGAGCGCGACAAGAGCGCCGATGAGTCCGACGCGAATCAGCGTGTCCCACAAACCGGATTGAGGAACAGATCCAACGGCGACGTCTTGCTGCATGGCTGGCTTCACTGGGTTCACTCCGCCCCCAATTTAGCGTCAACCGCGTTTTTCCGTACCTAGTACAATTGTCAGGTACCTCATGTCCCAACAATCGCATCCCGGAAGCGAAGACTTTGTGACAACAACACCGCATAGTGCTGCAAAAGAGTTAATCACGAGCCAGGAGGGTGATTTATGCAAGCAAAACTAAAGCCTTTGTCACAACAAACAATCGTTATTACCGGAGCGACGAGCGGGATCGGATTGTGTACTGCGCGAATGGCCGCGAAGCGCGGCGCGAATGTGTTCGCCGTCGCGCGTAACGAACCAGCGCTGTGCGAACTGGTCGACGAAATCATCGAATCAGGCGGCAACGCCGCATACGCCGTCGCCGACGTCGCTGACGAAGAAGCGCTCAAAGGTGCGGCAGACGTTGCGCGGCAACAATTCGGCGGTATCGACACGTGGGTCAACAACGCAGGCACATCAATCTACGGCCGCATCATGGACGTTCGAACTCAAGACTTGCGGCGTCTGTTTGATACCAATGTATGGGGTGTCGTTCACGGTTCCCGGATCGCGGTCGAAAACCTGCGCCAACACGGCGGAGCGCTGATAAACGTCGGCAGCGAAACATCCGACGCCGCAGTGCCGCTACAGGGCATGTACTCAGCGTCGAAGCACGCCGTGAAAGGTTTCACTGATGCGCTGCGAATGGAAGTTGAAGCAGACAAACTCCCGATCTCGATTACGCTGATCAAACCAACGGCGATTCATACGCCGTTCCCGGAGAACGCCAGAAATTACCTCTCGTATGAGCCGCAGTTGCCACCGCCGCTGTATGCGCCTGAACTCGTCGCCGAAGCAATCCTTCATTGCGCTGAGACTCCCACGCGCGATTTCTTTGTCGGCGGCATGGCCAAGGTCCATTCGTCGATGGCGCTGAATACGCCGCGTCTGCATGAGAAGATGAACGAGTCGATGATCGATAGGATGCAGAATTCCGGCGAGCCTGCTAAGGCGAGTCGCAGCGATGGTTTGTACGACACCAACTCGCGTCTAGCGGAACGTGGCGCGCGCGACCGGCACGTCCTCGAACATAGTCTTTATCAACGAGCGAGACTTCATCCCGCGCTGACAGCGACGATCGCCGTCGCGGGCGGCGTCGCCCTCGCGGCGTGGCTTGGTTCAAGAGCAAACTCAAACTCGGCGACGTTGAGCGCCTCGTAGCTTTATCTCAAAGGAAAAGAGGCTCGTGAATTGTCACGAGCCTCTATTCGTGTTTACGCGAAACCTAACTTGATCGATCGTTACGGGCGGACGCTTACGTTGCCGTTTTCGATCGGTATCTGCGGGAAATCGTCAGCACCGATGAACTGGCAAGCGCTTGGTTCGACGACGTTGTCGAAGAAGACTTCGCTGATCGTGTCTTCGGTGCCGCCGTTACCGTTGTCGAAAACGGTAAAGAACGCTGCGTCAAACTCATCGTTGAAAACGGGATCACTGGTCTTCCGAATCGAGCCGCCGAAGCTGGCGCGATTTCCAACTACCTGAAGGCAGGTAATGTCGAACTGGGCATCATATTTCGGGTCAAACGAAGGATTGTGAAGAATCCCCGATCCCTGGACCGAGCCATCCGGCAAAACCCGCGCACTGAAGGAAAATTGTCGCCTGACGGTTTTGCCATCTGTGTCCTGCAGCAGAACCGTTCCATGGCCTGAGGCTGACGGTCCAGCAGCGGCCGAGGTCGACCTCAGCAACATGCTGGTGGCCGCGATGACTGCGATTAACAACCCCGCAAACAAAAAGAGTTTTGTAGCTTTCATGGTGAACCTCCTGAGATCTGAAATACCTGATGTGTGAGAAAGCGGAAGGTTGGAGTGATCAAGGGCGTTTTGCGATCAAACCCCCACCGTCGCGGTGCGTCGCACGTTCGACCGTGTACTTTCTTATGGCAGAGCGGCGACAATCTACTAGAGTTCAAAATTGCCGTCAATGATTCTGACATTGATGCGACGACTCTAATCGGCTGCGATTTGTTTCGATAATTACGACGACGAATTCGGTCTCTAACCGTACAAAAAAGTCCAATCGATAAATTTCTTCCCAGAGGGTGGTCCACTTTGGCTGCATTTTCCGCGTGTCAAGGGGGCGAAAAAACGCCGCTACTGAGCTAGGCAGAGCGAAACCCACGAATTAGAACCAGGGACAACACATTAGGCCCGTCATCTTCGTGCGCTGATCGGGTTGGACCAGCGGTCTGCAAGACTGTTGTAACAATTAACCCTCCGAGGAGAATCAAGATAATGCTTTTAGCTCGCCGCAAGTTTGTTAAATCAGGTCTACTCTTTACCGGGTCTCTTTTACTTTTCCAAAATGCCGGCTCAGTGTTGGCCCAGACTCTCCGCACTGACGATCAACTGTCGGATCAAGTGCTGCGCGATCCGGTGTTCCGGTTTACGCGCGAGACTTTCGAGCCGTACGTTAATGGATACTTCGAAGCTCCTGGCCCACGCGGCAAGATGATCGCTTTGAAACTGCTTAAGGTTGAGACTTACGAACCGAAGTCGAGGCTCACGCCGAAGGCGCCTGTGCCGACTGACTCGTTCGTGCTCGTCTTCAGCGCCGAGGCGGAGTTGCCGACGTTTACGAGCATCCATCCGCTCAAACACGGAGCGCTGGGGGAGTTCAGTTTATTTCTGACGCGTGGTGGTGATGGACCAAGTGGCGAGATCTACTACGAAGCCGTTTTCAATCATCTGAAATCGTAACAGTTGCCAAAACTGTCCTTAAAGCGGGGTCACCTCCCGGCCCCGCTCATCGCATATACGATGCTGACAAATCGTTGACACGCACACGGCAAAGGTAGATAGTTGGGCCGCTCTCCCACGGGCAGCCAACTCATACCTGAAGAGGGACAGCCGTGAAACCACTCCTTTTACTTGTCCTGATCGCTTTGTTTCCCACACTACAGGAACAGGAACGCGAAGAGCCTGACTTGCAAGTCGTCAAGTTCAGTTGGGTGAAGGAAAAATCGCCGAGCAGTTCGGTGATTCGCGGGGCTCAGAATCCCGGTGGACCAATCACGTCGACAGTCAGCGACGGCCGCGATCTCGGCTCCCGTAAAGCAGAGATACGGACCATCGACAAAAAAGCTGCTGCCGCATCCGCCGAGAAGCCTCCGGACAGCTTCCACCTCCGCCTCGAACTCAAAAACAACGGCGCCAACGCAGTGAAAGGTCTGGTCTGGGAATATCGACCGACCGCCGGTCCCGAGGATTACCAGCCGAAGCGTTATCTTTGCGCGCTGCAAGTGAAACCGAAAGAGAAGAGCGTACTCGAAGTCTGGACCCCATATCTTCCGGTGAAGGTGATCAGCGCAAAGGAAACCAAAGACCTGATGAAAGAAGGCACGGTCGTTATCGATCAGATCGAATACGCCGACGGCTCAGTCTGGAAAAAACCGGGATGGAACTACAGGCTCCCCGCCGAGTCGTTGCAGAAACTGAGCGAAGGCACGTGCTCAGTGTTTTGAAGATGGCTGATGCTCAGAAACCGAAGTGCATCATCGTCACGGGCAGGACGGGGGCAGGGAAGACCACTCTGGCGAGGAAGCTTGGCGAACGTTTGTGGATGCCCGTGATCAGCCGCGACGAGATCAAAGAAGGTTATGTCAACACTTTCGGCGTCAAACACGACGAACTCCCTCCTGACACGAATCGCGTCGTCACTGAGTTGTTTTTCGAAGTCGTAAATCAATATCTTGCGGGGCAGGTTTCTGTTGTGATTGAGGCAGCGTTTCAGCACCAGGTTTGGGAACCGAGGATGGAGAAGATCGTCGAGTTGGCCTCGCCATGGATCGTTCTCTGTTCTGTTGATGATGCCGTGGCGGCGAGACGTCATCTCGAACGCGGTTTAGAGAACCCGGAACGCGAGTTTTATCACGGCGATCGACGTGTCGCTCATTACAGGGAAACAGGTGAAGTGCTGTCTCCTGCGAGTTACGAAGCGCCGAAGTTCAATGTGCCGACGATCGAAGTCGCAACGGATCGAGATTATGTTCCGAGTGTTGAGGAGATTGTGAAGCAGATTAACGAAGCAGCGACGTCAACTCGCGTCTGATGCTGCTGTTCTCACACGTCTCGAGATAGTCCTTCAACCACTCTTTCTTCATCCGGTCGCGACCGGCGGCAATTGCACGCAACTCTGAACGATTGTAGTTGAGGAACTCTTCTTTACCCATCGAATCAAAGTTGAAGATGGTCTCAAACTCATGTGGAGTTATGTCCGACGTGGCTGCGTCCACAACCACAGACCCATCGCCATAACCGAGGAGGACAGCCGTTTGCTGTTTCTGGAAAAAAGGCTTCGCCTTACTACCATCGTGAACAGAGTACTCGACCGTGCACGACACTGTTCCTTTGACCCGGCCACCTTGGACCTCAATCGAAACCAGATGAGCAACTAAAGATTTTTCCGGCATAAGGCCGAATCCACTCTCGTAGATCTCGGAGTAGTATGAAAGCACCGGCTGCACGCCTCGTGATGACACGCGATAGACCGTTTGATCGTATGCGGCCAGTCCACTGCCATTTGCCGACTGTCCCTCAATAACGAGCCACGCCTTACCACCGCTGAGGAACACCGCATGTGACGACGGTCGATACTTACCCCTCGCATCGACGTGTCCCAGCAACTTCATTTCGTCGCCCGCGCGGAACTTGAAGACCAGGTACCGGTACGCCTCGCTCATCGGGTCGGCGATCCGCAGCACAATTTCCCTGTCCGGGTCATCGTCGAGGTTGTAATCGAAGACCTG
>JAICGZ010000281.1 GCA_025922875.1 Pyrinomonadaceae bacterium | reverse complement strand
TGTTGGGGCGGCCCTCCGGGGCCGCCCCTGCTGGTATGTGTTCCTGGGGCGGAGGGGCCCCGGTGGGCCGCCCCTACAATAAATGCCAGCAAGGTTCGTGTAGCCGCGCGGCGGTGGCCCGAGTCAATCATGTTGTCGCGTGACGAAGAGCGCTGACACTAGTAAGTATTTTATTGCGCCAAGCCTATGGAACCACTCGAAGAGATTCTTCAAGAGATCACCGCCTTCGAAACCCAGTTGAGCCGCCGGAGTTTTATCGGAGCCGCATTATTGATCACGGTTGCGCCAGGCATTTCTCTGGCCAGGGATGACCAACGGTTTATCGATGCCGTCGCCGCCACCCTGATCCCCGCCAAGGCACTACAAAGCACCGGCATCAATGTGGGCCAAAACGTCGACCATCTATTGCGTAACGGCAGCGAAGATCATCGCAAAAAGGTCACTCGATTTCTTGCCTGGTCACAACGCGCTTCAATTCTATACGGCGGAGAAAAAGTTGCACTCAACGCGCGCGGTTCGCGATTCATGCTCGTGCGGAAGATGGGCCGCACACTTTCATCACTCTGCCTGATCGCGTTCTGGGCAGACGAACGAGCTCTAAAGCTGGTTGATATCCCGGAGGTAAAAGCGTGATCCGACAACTAACCAGCGAACACCGGCGCCACATCATTTCAGCTCGCGACCTGAGCAACCATCGCCAGGTGCTGACTAACGTCTATGATGCTTGCGTGATTGGCTCTGGACCAGGAGGCGCTGTCGCGGCCGCGACATTGACCCAGGCAGGTCTCAAGGTTTTGCTCGTCGAGAAGGGACCATTCATTCCGCAGGAACAAATAAACTTTCGTGTCCTGGACATGTCAAACCGGTTCGGTCACGTCGAAACGACCAGCGGTTATCGCACGGTGCTTTACCAGGGAAGTGCGCTCGGTGGCAGCAGTATGGTTTTCGGCGCGGTAGCAATGAAGCCGAAACAATTTGTTTTTGACGAGTGGCTGGCGAAGAGTGGTACAGCTGACATCAATGCTGAAACTCTTGAACCTCACTATCGACACATCGCCGAAATAATGTCGGTTACACGTCAGACGCCGCTGCTGGAGAATCGACCCAATGCCGTGGTGCGCGAAATGGCTGCCGCGCTAGGCAAGCCGGACGATCTCGTGCTGGTTAATCGATACACCGGTGGCTGCGCTGGAATTGGTCTTTGCAATTTCGGCTGTGGTGTTGATTTGAAGGGCAACATGAGTAACAGCTTTCTGCCGCTGGCTCTCGCGACCGGAAATCTCACGGTCTTGACTGATTGCGAGGCGAAGTCCGTCGTTGGCGAGGAAGTTAAAGGAAGTTGGACCGCTTCGGGTGTAGCGGTCTCGGCGCGAGATGCCGTCAAAACCACGGTAATCAACGCGCGACGGCTCATTGTTGCTGCCGGCGCGTTCTTCTCTTCCGCCGTTCTCCTTCGCAGTCCGAAGTTTCCTAACCGGCAATCGATTGGACAAAAGGTTTACCTGCAACCGCACGCACAAGTGTTTGCTCTGTTTGACGAACCGATGACAACGCGCGGTGAAATCCTGGACGGCCAGTACATTCCGCATAACGGCGTTCCGGCCATCTACAACTTCCTTGGTTATTTAAAGGAGCATCACTTTTGGTGGCTGGCGAGTATTCTTTATCCGGCGAGTTTGGCATCGTTTGTCTCGCACCTTCCGCCGCATGAGCATTTCGAAATCATGCGGCAGTTTCACAGTACGATGAGTTTGACAATAACGGTGAAAGACGATCCGGCGAAGTCACGAATCGTGCTGAAGGACGGGCGTGCGCAACTCGATTTTCAGGAGAGCAAACGCGACATTGAATCGTTTCGGCGGTGCTTCTCCGTGGCTGCCAAAGGGCTGCTGGCGGTGGGCGCGCGTCGCGTTTTTCTGCCGTTGTTGCGGCCTCCGGTAATTGAAAAGCCATCCGACCTCGAGACAATTGAGAAACTCAAATTCACCTACAACGATCTGATCTCTTATTCGGACCACACCAGCGGCGGCAACCAATTCGGGATCGATGCACGAAGGGGCGTGACAGACTCGTCAGGACTTGTGTTTGGAACAACGAACGTTTACGCCGCGGATTCGAGCTTGTTTCCCACCGCGCCTGGAGTAAATCCGTCCTGGACCATCATGGCCCTCGCGCGCCATGTCGCTAAAGGAATCGTGAATCGCGCATCCTGAGTAATAATTAAAATTATCAGAAACGGGCGGAAGAGTTAGGACGACAAGTGCAGAACGAAGACGGTGTGCGCCTCGCGTGCGATCCTGATAGATCATGTCAATCCTGTGAACCTCTTTTACAGGATTTCAGGATTAGACATGATTTACATGAAAAGGCGAAGGTGAGTTTCGCCTTTCCGCCGTTATTCTTCTAACAAGCGTCTGCTCGCGAGCAGGTCATTCTTTAACCCTAATCTCGAGATGCTCGATCCCGCACTCTCCACAGTGAAGCGCACGAAATCGCCCCGAGCGATAAACGACTGACTACTCGAACGCGAACCGCGGACTCTTAACCTTATCTCCCCAGTCGCGGAAATAAAATTGGCCGGTGCGTTTTGCGTGTTCGTAATCGTCACATCGGTTTGTCCAACCGTGCTCGAATCGATCTGCGTCCACGTTGCAGTGGACCAGTTGAAAAGATACAACGTCTGCGTGGTGCTGTTTCGCGAGTAGTCGCCGTTGTAAGTCGTAATCAGTCGCGAAACCGCGGCCGGCGCTTCGCTGATCGTCGCGCTTGCATACCAATCCGTAATTCGCGGCGTGCCACTGGTAGTTGAATTCACCTGGTAGTAACTCTCGTTATTCGTCGCGAGGTTCGAGAAACTCCCGGACGCGAGTGATCCCACCAGGATCGTTGTTGCAGTGGGAACGTAATTTGTTGAGCCGCCGGTCTGGAACGAATGATCTACAGAAGTCGCCGCGTTGCCCGCAGCGTCAGTTGACTTCACGCGATAGTGATAGAGCGTGTTTCCACTGAGTCCGCTGAGCGGAATGCTGTGACTCGTAACGTTCGTCGCATTTGAAACACTACTCCCATAACTCGTAGTTGGTCCATATTCGACAACTGAGTCCGAAGCCTCATCAGTGGTCCAGGTGATCGTTGCGCCTGACGCTGTGATCCCGGTCGCTTGAACATTGGAGATAACGGGTGGTGTCGTATCCGGTGGGGCGGCAACATCGTCCAGCGCAATTGTCCTTGGCAAACCTGCGGCCGCCACTTCATTCGGACCCTGTGTGACGGCGCCGTCCGCGGAGACAGTAAAAGTACTAACCCCGTCGGTAGTAATTTTCACGTTGCCCACGCTGAATCCGGCGAAGCTGGTCTGTGTTCCGGCCGGCGCTCCTTCTTCGGTTTGCAGGACCAACGCAGGAGGGACGGTGATGCAAGCCGTCGCCTGGGCTAACAGCACGTGCTCAACGACATCAATGCGTGGAAGTTCAAAGCCACTGCTTTGTCCCGCCCCGGTTGAGATCACGGCGACCGCCGGCTGCGACAGGTTCATCCAGTTTTTGTTGGTACTGCTTTCACTCCCGTGGTGATTGACGTTTAAGACATCAATTCCGCCCGACGAGATCAACGGAAAAGCTCCGCCAGGTGAGATCGCCTGGACCACAAAGCTTTCTACATCGATCTGGCTTGTGGATCTTCCAGTGCAGCTCTCATCGATGCTGCCTCCTCCCATGTCGCTGGCCCATAAGTAGTCGAAGCCGCCATATTGAATCAGTATCGCGATGGAGCGATCGTTTTCATTAGAAACAGATACAGAGCCGCCGCCGATGATGCTGCCATTGCGCGCGACCACCGTGAGCCTCGCGCCGTTTCCCAGATCGATTTGCGTTCCAACTGGAACAGAGATTGGCGCACCGGCTGTTGTTGTAGCGGCCGCCGAATTCCAACCCGTAACGCAGGTGGATGTAGTCGACGATCCGTTGTAGTAGTTTTTTGTATGAACGTTGTAGCCGGCCTGGATCACCTCATCGAGACCGCCGAGGTGATCGCAATGCTGATGACCGGCGAAAGTGTAATCGAGACCGTTGGCCGGCATGATTCCGATCGACTGAAGATACGGGACCACGCGACCGGTGCCTCTGCCGGTATTGCCGGCTTCGAGGAGCACCGTCGTTCCGTTAGGACCTTTAACCAGTACAGAGCCTCCCCAGCTCACGTTGATGTAATGAATTTCGAGTTGTTGGGCAGCGACGGAGATGGGAAGGAACGCCAAAACAACCCACAAGAACACGCGTGAAACAACCAGACGTCTAGTCATTCCTGAAGCCTCCTTTAAGAAAGTTGCCGTTGAATTGGGAGGGCTAACTGTGAGGAGCTAATGCGAGGTCGGAACTTGGCTGGTTAACTGGGTCCAGATCGAGTCCTTGCGCGGATACTACAAGACCGTCAGCAAAAAAGAAAACGATTGCAACTTGTTAGTAGTGGCTCAGTTTGAGCCACTACTATCTTTTGAAGACGATCAGGTTATGTGACTTGCGAAAAGCTCGCTTTCGATCGCTGTAATCTGCGCGTCGACGATTCCGTAGACGTTAAATTCACCGCAGCGAGTGAAGGCAAGGTGTTTCGCGAGGTTGGAGAGTGCTTTCGGGTCCGTGGAATTTTCGAGTGTTGCCATCAGCACAAATAACGCCGCTGATGGTTCCTCACCGGCACGACAGATCATCTCTGTCAGTGCTTCGATCTTTTCTCCGCTGGTTTGCTCGATGTTGATGTTGTCGATGATGATTTCGCCGGCGTCGACACGACGGACCAGTTCAGCAAGCCACGGATCGTTTGTTTCGAGTCCGTAACGAATGACGGCTCGACTTCCGGCATCGATCGATGTGTCGTTTATTACTGACTGAGCACGTCGTTTGAGTGCATTTTCGGTTACGTGAGGTGTGTGTTCGCGCGCGGATGCGCTAACATGAGTAGCCATGGTCTTCAATCCTTTCACTGGAAGGTTGAGGGTCTAGGGTCGACTTCGTGCTGCTAACACAAGTCGGCCCGCTTCGTTTTGGAGGCGTGCGCGCACTATAACACAATTGAGAGTGGACGTTTCTACTTTTCTTACTTTCCGATTAGGTTAAATCATGGTTCTCTTCTCGATACTCGATCTCGTACCTGTCATCCTGGGTGAAACACCACGCGAGGCGCTGCGCAAGAGTCTTGATCTCGTGCAGCACGCGGAACGGTTTGGTTACACACGCTACTGGGTTGCCGAACATCACAACATGACCGGCATCGCGAGCGCCGCAACTTCGGTTGTGATCGGGTATCTCGCAGGCGGGACGTCTACGATTCGTGTGGGTTCAGGCGGCATCATGCTACCGAATCATTCGCCGCTCGTGATCGCCGAGCAGTTTGGCACACTCGAATCACTCTACCCGGGCCGCATTGACCTCGGCCTGGGCCGCGCGCCTGGCACCGATCAGCGAACATTGCGGGCGTTGCGCCGCACGTCTGTGAGTGCTGATAGTTTTCCTGAAGATGTGTTGGAGCTGATGTTGTTACTCGGAGAGGTTAAACCGGGCCAGCCTGTTCGTGCGGTTCCGGGCGCGGGCACTAATGTTCCGATTTGGATCTTAGGTTCGAGTACGTTCGGCGCCGAACTCGCTGCAGCCCTCGGACTACCCTACGCCTTCGCCTCACACTTCGCACCCGACGCTCTCTTCCCTGCCCTCGAGATCTACCGCGAAAAATTCAAGCCCTCGAAACAGTTGGACCATCCGTACGCGATGGTCTGCGTCAACGTCGTCGCCGCCGACACGGACGATGAAGCCCGTCGCCTGTTCACCACTATCCAACAATCCTTCACCAACCTCGTCCGCGGCGCCGGCGGCAAACTTCAACCACCAATCGACGACATTGAAGACTACTGGACCGCCGCCGAGAAACGCCTCGCCTCCCGCATGCTGAAGCATTCCATCGTCGGCTCCCCCGAGACTGTGCGAAACGGATTGCAAGACTTCGTCGAACTAACGAATGCAGACGAATTAATGCTAGTCACCAGCCTCTACGATCATCCCGCCCGGATCAGGTCCTACGAATTTATTGCCGACGTATATGCTAGTAAAAGTAAACGGGGAGCTTTTCATTAGATAACGTTGGTGTGACTATTAGGGAGTGCGTCACCTCTGACTGAGGCTTACCGGTATTTGTGCATGAACCTTTAGACCGACCTGTACTATAGTGTGAACTCCGAATCCAACAACGGAGTAGTTTGCGATGAAGAGCTATCGTAAGGAACTGTGGTTCAACGTGCCGGGCCGGCGTGCGTTTATTAACATCACGCCACAGGTGAACGATTGTCTGCGAGATAGCGGGATCGCAGAGGGGTTGGTGTTGGTGAATGCCATGCATATCACCGCGTCTGTTTTCATCAACGACGACGAGAGCGGGCTGCATCACGATTATGAAACGTGGCTTGAACAACTCGCTCCACACGAACCTACGAGCCGCTATCATCACAATAGGACCGGCGAAGATAACGCTGACGCTCACATCAAGCGACAGGTGATGGGCCGCGAGGTTGTCGTTGCGATCACGCGGGGTCAGTTGGACTTCGGACCGTGGGAGCAGATTTTTTATGGCGAGTTTGATGGTGGGCGTAAGAAGCGTGTGCTGGTGAAAATTATCGGTGAGTAATGACCGAAACGGAATTGAATGAAATCGTCGATGCATGGGTCGCGGGTGAATCGGCCGAACAAGGCTCGCCGGAACACCAGGCAAACTGGTGGGCCATCTCAGAGGTTTTAAATTGGACGCTGGACCGCAATGGTGACTTGCTCTGGCGATTCATTCTTGCAGCCTACAAACGTGATCTGCCCGACAAAGTCGTTGGTATCCTGGCGGCTGGCCCAGTTGAAGATTTGCTCGCCAAACAAGGCGAGGATTTCATCGATCGCGTCGAAGAACTCGCACGCAAGGATCCCAAGTTTAATTACTTGCTCGGCGGCGTTTGGCGCAACACGATGACTGACGAAGTATGGCAACGCGTCGAAGGTATACGCAATCACCGTTGGTGAATAAGGATGAAGAAACTACTACCGTTGACTGTCATAATTGCGTGCTGCTTACAGTGGTCCAGCTCTGCGTTCAATCAATCTGCTGAGAAGACTAAATCCGAGCAGACGCGATTCGTAAAAGATCAAGTATTAACTTCGACTCACCTCCCCGCTATTCGCGTCAGGTTTGACGATAGTTTTAAGTACGTTGGGATGCAGAAGTTTATCTTGTATGAGAAAGCACAAGTCGAGCAGTACTTCTTCGTAGAAGCCGGCAGCGAGCGGCGCATCAAGCGTATGTACCAGGTGCAGTTTGAAGGCTTTCTGCCTGGCATCGATGCCGCATACGACTACCCTGTCACAGAAACCGTTACTCTTGGTGGGCACACTTATCTCGTGAATGCTGAAACTATTCCGAACGTTTCCGCCGCGCTCAAGCAGATGCCAGGATCAGATGTCGTGCGCGCGGCGTCGTTTCTGGAGAGCAAGGGCTATCGCATTGGCGAGTCAATAAGGTTTCAGCGTTTTGTGCGCCTGCTGGATGAGGCCAAGCGCAACGAGATCATCCTGCTTTACATTGAAGGGGCGGGGGCTTCCGCGGGCGAAGAGAAAGAGTTTTTGGCTCGGGCGTTGAAAGGGTTTACGGTTCTGAAGTGAATAGACGAGGGGTGGCCACGGAGGGCCACCCCTACAATTTGTTTGAGAACACAACGATGATGATGAAGGCTCGAGCGCTTGTTCCGATGGTATTCGTCGCCGACGTGGAGCGTTCGATTGAATTCTATCGCCACCTCGGCTTCGAAGTTGGCGACACGTTCGCGGCGGACGAAGCACCGAAGCCGACGTGGGCGTGGCTCTTCTCGAACATTTGCAGGATAGGGAGTGCATAAATGAAGACTTTTTACGGATTGTTAACCGGCGTGGTGCTTCTTGTTGTCACGGCGCCGTTCGCTTTTTCGCAGCAGAAATCGGAAACGAAAAATGAACCAGCCCACAAGTTGATCCAGTTTCACATGGCGCTGCTTAAGCATGGTCCAAAATGGACGGCCGAGGAGAACGCGGACACGAAGCGTTTGCACCAACAACACGTCGACTATGTAGTTTCCCTGCTCGACTCCGGCAAGGCGGTTCTCGCGGGGCCACTTACTGACAACGGCGAAATAGATGGAGTGTTTGTGTTTCGTGCGAACTCTGCCGAGGAAGCGAAAGCATGGGCCGAAGCGGATCCGTCGGTGGCGTCGGGATTCCGCGTCGCGGAAATGCATCCGTGGTGGTCGGAGGATATCTTTGGCAAGCCGTCGAAACCGTTGAAGTTGACGCAGATGTATCTTGCGTTTCTAACGCGCGGAGAAAAATGGACCGCGGAAAAGACGCCGGCAACGGAAGAGATTCAAAAGGGCCACATGGCGAACATCAATCGCTTGGCGGAAATGAAAAAGCTGATAGCCGCTGGGCCCTTCGGAGATAATGGACGCTTGCGCGGCATCTTCGTGTTTCGTGTCGCCTCACTGGAAGAGGC
>JAICGZ010000280.1 GCA_025922875.1 Pyrinomonadaceae bacterium | reverse complement strand
CTCCCCAGACCGTCCACTTGTTGATGTATCTTCGCATCATTCGACTTCTGATTTATTTCTTCTTAACTACCGCTTTCATCTCTGACTCGAGCATCACCGGCGCGGGGCCTGAGATACCACCGTCTTTCCTGATGCGCCAGAAATGCACTGCCATGAAGATCGATGCAACCAAGGGAATGCCGATGCAGTGCCAAATGTATGAACGCAGCAATGCATTCGCATCCACGATCGAACCGCCGAGTAGTCCGAATCTAACGTCGTTGTACGCGGTCATTCCGAGTTGCGGACCGAAAGGCCCGTCGTGACCGAACATCGGCGTCGCGCGCGCCATGTTTGTTCCGACCGTCACCGCCCAAAAACCAAGCTGATCGTCCGGCAGCAGATATCCCGTAAACGAAAGTAGCAGCGTCAGCACGAGTAACACGACGCCCACGCACCAGTTAAACTCACGAGGCCGCTTGTAAGATCCGGTGAGAACCACCCGGAACATGTGCAGCCACGTCGTGATCACCATCAGGTGCGCCGCCCAGCGATGCATGTTGCGCAGGAGTTTTCCAAACGGAACGTCGTGCTCGAGATACAGAATGTCGCGAAAGGCGTCGGCCTTCGTCGGGTGGTAGTAGAACATCAAAAGGACGCCCGTGAAGGTCAGCACGATAAAGAGGTAGAACGTGATGCCTCCCATACCCCAGGTAAACGGGTATCGCACAGCATCGCGATTGATCTTCGCCGGATGCAGATGCAGGAAGACATTTGAAAGAATTGCCAGCGAGCGATTGCGCGGATCGGAACGATCGTGAGAGACGCGAAAGATAGATTTCCAGAGCTGCGTGTCCTGCGGGTCCTTGTACTCCCTGGCCTCTTCGATCGCGCGTTTTCCCAGCGCGCTGCCGCCTTCCTTCACGCGCTCGACCAGGCCCTTATTGCCTTCCTCGCCGGTCGTCAATTGCTTTGTCTCTTTTGGATCAGAACTTTCCGCCACTGTTTACCTCTCACTGATTAATGCTATGAATCCGTGGCCTATACCCTGATGAATGCTCCCTCTTCGTCAAACTCATTCGTCTCGCCTTTGGGCCATTTGTAAAGCGTGCCGATGTCGACCTCGATTTGACCCTCGGCATCCAGGCTGACTTTCGCGCGATCCATCGGCCGCGGAGCAGGACCTTCAAAGTTAATGCCTTCGCTGTCGTATCCGCTGCCATGGCAGGGACACTTAAACTTGTTTTCGCTGGCTTTCCAGTCGGGCGTGCAACCGAGATGCGTGCACACCGCATAGATTACGAACAGACGATCTGAGGTGCGGGTTACCCAGATGCGATACTGCTGCTGCCACTTCGTATCAACACCGAGCGCGTAGTCGCCGGGAGAACCGATCTTAAAGGTAGGCGACGGCTCGAGAATCGAACGCGGCAGGAAGAACCGCAGGAACATTAAAAAGAACGTAATGAGCGATCCGGCAACGGTGGCCCACACGATCCGCCGTCGCATCTTGTTTACTGGAGGATCGGAGCTGGTCTCGACTGTCGCGGCAGGAGTCGACGGTTTTGCCGGAGCCGCAGTTCTTGGCGGCGTGCTGACAGCCGTCGTACCTAAACCCGGGGCAGACAATTGATCGGCTTGACTATCCAAGTCCAAACCTCCGTCAGATCAAATGCGAATGGCCAGATATTGCGAACTTCTTCCGTGGGTACACTTCGACTTCACTTGCAGAGCGAGAACTATACAACTTCCCCTCGGACAGGGATTACTCTCTGCGCAGCAGATCGAATTTTTAGCTTAAACATGAAGAGCGCCGTACCTAACACAACAGCAAATAAAATATTAATATGGTCGGCGCGCTATTTATACCTAATTTCTTAATTATCTGGCAAGCGTTCTTAAGGAGTTGTTAATGTCGAAAGCTCATGTGATCGTCTATACGCGTCCGGGCTGTCATCTTTGCGATGAAGCGAAAACCGCAATCCGGAACGCAGGCTGTTGTGATCGCTTCACGCTCGAAGAGATCAACATCGAATCTGATAGTGAGCTGCTAAGAAAATATAAGCACGACATTCCCGTAATTGTGATTGACGGTGTTGAATCCTTTATACATCGTGTGGACCCGAGAGAATTTAGAACGCGGATTAAACGGATGGAAAATCCGATTTAAAATCCGTGTAATCCGGGGTTAAAAATGAGCTTCCTGGCGGAGCGCCTCGATGGAGTCATACAACCGCGCGCGTTCGGTTTCGCTGGTTGATTGGCGATAAGCCATTACGAGGTCTTTGAGGCCGGCGAGCTCACGGTACAAACCTGCGTTTTCGATTGGTGGTGTCAGATAAGAGATCAGTTCGGCGTAAGAGCGCCGCTTGGCGATCGACCCTTCGGAAGGGTTGTTGACGCTGTAGACGTAGAAATTCGGCATCTCGTCGATCAATCGATCCGGCCAGCATTCGCCGGAAAGTCCAATCTGTTTGCCGGGCATGAACTCCAACGCGCCATGCGTGCCGAAGTGAATAACCCCATCAGCATTCAACACTTTTGCAAGGTACGTGTAGAACGCCATGAACCCATGATGCGGAGAACCACTGCGCGCCATCATCAAGCGCATCGGATCTCCTTCGAAACCGAAAGTTGGCTGCACGCCGATGAAGACATTCCCTAATCGCAAGCCCTGAATCAACAACTCGCCGCCAAACGCATTGATCGATCCCGGTGCTGGCCCCCAATCGCGTTCAACCTCTCGAACGTAAGGACACAGTCGTCGATATTCTTGAACACTCATCTGATACGCCACGTTGGCCGCTGCACCAAATTGTTCGGAGTCGCCGCCAAGCAATCTCTCTCTTAACTCACCGGCGGAATGAGGAACTTCAACTCGATAACCTTCCTCGCGCAGCCTCTTCAACACGTCAAACACACCTGGAAACACGTCGAGGTCCGCGGCAGTCCCGATGTTTCCTTTGTTTGGCGGAAAACAGAACAACACGATCGCGAGCTTGATCTGATCGCGAGACGCTGTTTGCAAAGTGTTCCAACGTCGCAGGCGCCTCGCGAGTCGAGTACAACGATCGTCGAGCGCGACAGGCTCCTGCCCGCGTGCGGGAATGCCGCCGTAAACAAACGGTTCCGTGGCGCCGTCAATTTCGGGTATGGCGATCTGCATGCCTGCCTGCACCGGATTCAAACCCGTTTGAGACTCATTCCATGCTTCGATCGTTTGGGTGTCGAGACTCACCGCCGAGCGATACGGAAGATTCAACTCGCGCAGAAACTCCGACGCCGCGGCGCTGTCGTTCATTGCGGGGCCGCCGACGAAACTGAAGCCGGTGAGCGACACGATCTGGCTAACGTTCTTTTTGCCCTTTTCAACGAAGAACTTTGAGACAGCCTCGCGGTTGTCCATCAGCGTTGCGATCGCCGGCACGACGCTCAAACCTTCAGACTCGATCGCGCGAATGAGCGCGTCGTAGTGCCTCGTCGTCTTGCTCACGACCTGCGGGCGCATCAACAAGAGCCCGATGGTTGATTTTGGCTCGAGACGCTTCTGATACCACTTTCGATACGCAGCAAACGATTCGAACAACGACCTCGCGGCTGGGTGATAGATCGCTACCGAGGGCGTCTGCTCGGGTGGTGCAACGCGAATCTTCTTCAGGCGTTTGTCGTGAACGTAATGCACCAGCGAATAGAGCAGCATCGACTGGATGTTCGCCGGCGTCGGCTGGAGGAAGTAGCAGAACAGATACAGGTAATGCTTTGCGTCGGTTAACGCCCCCGCGGTCGGCACAAACTTGAGAATGCCCGGCAGGCGATCCACGAGCTTCAAATACTGGCCGTGACCTCGATTCGATTTGCCACGCCTGGCTTGACTACCGATCCAGGAGCCGGCGGATCGTAAGAGTGTCCCGACTTTGCTTCTCTCTTTTTTGCCGGCGAGCGCGTTGACGTCCAAGCGGCCCATGCGAGTTCGGCGCATCAACTCGGGCATGCAGTTGATGACGACGACGGCATCGTGGCGGTCCTTGAAACGTTCGAGCGCGGTCACTAAACGGGAGGCGTTCTCGCCGTCCATCACGTGAATGACGAAAACAACATTCGCTTCGCCGAGGTCTTGTTCGACGTCGAGCCATTCGCGATCATTGAGAGGCGAGCCGAAGTTGTACGTAGCCACACGCAGGTTGAGCCTGTGCGCATGGTTGATCTCTCGCTCCGCGGATTTCAGCGGCGCCAATAAACTCGAGCCGACGTAGAGAACGGTGATGTTCATACAATAACCACGGATTACAGGGATAAAATCCGCGGATTTAATCCGTGTACTTGATCCGTGTTTATCCGTGTACCCCTTCGAGCTGGTCTTCGAGGTTGCGAGTAATCTCTCTCAAACGATCAACGACGCTCTCATCAACCTCCCAGTACCCACGCCCGTTCGCCTCCAACAATCTTTGCGCGAGCGAATGCACGGAGTGCGGATTTAGATCCCGCAAACGATCGAGCATCGCGTCGTCAAACAAAAACGTGTTCGCCACTTCCGCGTAGATCCAATCGTCAACGGCATCCGCGGTCGCACTCCAGCCGAACGTGTTCGACACGTGGTTCTCGATCTCCGCCACACCACGAAAACCATGTTTCAGCATTCCCTCGTACCACTTCGGATTGAGTGTCTTCGCACGCGTCTCCAACCGCACCGTCTCTTCGAGGGAACGAATCTTTATCTCGCGCGAAAGACTGTCCGACAAATAGATCGCCGGTCGCGCCTGCGCTCGTTTCTCCACCGCTTTCGAAACACCACCGAGGTATTCGAAGTAATGGTCCACGTCCGTCAATCCGATCTCGAAGGTGTCGATGTTTTGATAAGTTGCTTCAACACGTGAAAGCGCACGGTCCATGGCAACGCGCGCTTCCCTACCCTCGATCGCGTGCCCCTTCGAATCGCGGCCGTACGCAAAACATTTCCGCGTGACAAAAAGATCGCCGAGTGTTTCTTCGCGTTCCCACTGCGAATCCATCACCATGAAGTTCACGTTCGTGCCGTAGTTCCCAGGCGCATTCGAAAACACGCGAACAGCAGCATCGTCCGGGTCGCAAGCATCCTGCTCGACTTGCTGCAACACGTGTTTGCGCACGTAATTCGTTTCCAGTGGCTCGTCGAGTTGCGCTACTAGACGCACTGCTTTGTCGAGCAACTGCACTGTCGGACTGAACAGATCGCGAAAGATCCCGGAGATCGTCATCACAACGTCGATACGCGGCCGGCCAAGTTCAGCCAACGGAATCGCCTCGACGCTGGTAGTGCGATTCAGTGCGTCACGGACCGGGCGCGTGCCGAGTAGCCACAGTGCCTGTGCCACTCCTTCGCCTTGCGTCTTGATGTTGTCGAGTCCCCAGAGCACAAGCGCCATCGCTTCCGGATAACGTCCGTTCTCCTGCCGGTAGCGATCGAGCAAACTGTTCGCGACGTGTTCGCTGCGCGCAAACGCAACGGCCGAAGGCACGCCGTACGGATTGATCGCGTGAGTATTTCTTCCGGTGGGCAGGATATCGGGGTTTTGAATTATATCGGCGCCGGGCCCGGGCTCGACGAACTCGCCTCGTAACGCACGCACAAGCGAATCGAGCTCGTTGTTTGTTTGCAACTTTGCAGAGACGTTTTCAAGAAGCGTGAAAAGCGGACGTGTTGATTCCGGAGTTAATCCTTCCTTTTCCAGAAATCGCACCGCTGCGCCGGCGCCGTTCGCGACAAACTCGCGCACTGCCCCTTCGGCGACTGCTTCCGGAAGCGCACGCACTCCTGCTTCGGGCCGATCAAATGAAGCGATCATTTTGAGCAGGTCTGTTTTTTCTCCCGCCGATGAAGGGCGACCGAAGACGTGCAGACCGGTCGGGATCAACCGCTGTTCGATCTCCAGCAATTGTTCGTAGAGCGCAAACACCCGCGCATCGCGATCAGTCTTAGGTTCGTGCATCACATTGAACACGTTTCCTGCAAAGGCGCAAAGAGGCAAAGAAAACCTCAACCTACTTTGCCTCTTTGCGCCTTTGCGGGAAACTTACTGTATTGCAGCGGGCGCGATCTTCACAAAGCGCGCGTGCAGAATCTCAGCGAGACGCCGCGTCTCCGCACTCGACTCAAACTCTTTCTGTGTATCCACGACCACTACACGCGCGCGCGTGCGCTTCAACGCAACATTGAGTTCTATCAATTCGCCCTCAATCTTCATTTGCCTGAACGCCCGCACGTTAAGCCCGTTGCGCCTGAGTGGAACATTCGATCGACCATCCGTGAACAACAGCACCACCGTCTCACCAAACTTCTTTCCTACCAGTTCGACTAATTCGATCGTCGTGACGAGCCCGGCGCCGAGTGGCGTGCTGCCTCCCATTCTCAGCGAATCCAAAACGCGTCGCGCGCGAAGAATGCTTCGCGATGGAGGAAGGTCAACGTTCGCTGTCGTGCCGTGAAAAGAGACGATGGCGACACTGTCGCGATTCAAGTACGACTTTCGCAGCAGCTTGAGAATCGTGCTCTTCGCCCGTGCAATGCGATTCGCAGCCATACTGCCCGATGCGTCGATCGCGAAAACAAACAGAGTTCCCTGCTTGTGTTTCAATAGCTTGTAGCGCAATGCTTGCGAACTGACCGGCACAAGTGCACGCGACTCCAAACCTGCCAGCGCACGTAACGTCGCATCGATAGCGATTCTTGCTCCCGCACTCTTGAAACTAACCGCGCGTGTGTATCGTCCGCGCTGTTGATCCAACGCGGCTTTCGCTCCCGTCGCACGCCTGCTCTGCGACCGCGCTTTTTCTGCACGTTCGTTCCTTCTCAAGTGCTCGTCCAGACGTACTTCGCCAGACTTCTTCTCGACCGCGGGCGGTGACGGAGCATCAGCAGTATTCGTTCGTGCTCCACCGGTCGAGGAACTCTTCCGCGGACCGGAATTGTTCGACTTCCCACGCCGCTCTTGTTTTGTACCATCACCATCTCCGGTATCCCCGGTCGACGGTTGCGCCGGCGCCGTTTGCGGAAACACACCATCCACAGCCTGCTCGATCTGATCGCTCGTAGCCGTCTCCTCCAAAGCATCGCGGCGTAAACGGTGTCGCAACGCCATCGCTGACACTCTCTTCACGTGCTCGTCCGTCACTGCGCGGCGTCCTTCGAACGCCGCCAACGCGCGCGCCGCACGCATGATCGTGAGTTCACCACGATGACCATCCACTTTAAGATCCGCACAGAGTTGCGCGATCTTCTCGAGCACCGGCCGTTCGACAGCAATCTTCGCAAGATTCGCGCGCGCGCGGGTGATCCGCTTTCGCAACACAGCCTGATCGTCAGCGAACGACTCACAAAACAGTTCCCGGTCTCGATCGTAACCTTCGCGCCGCTCGATGATGTCGATTCGATTCTTGAGATAGTTTTCCGTTCTGACTTCAACATGAAGCCCGAAGCGATCCAGCAGTTGCGGGCGAAGCTCGCCTTCTTCAGGATTACCGGAACCGATCAAAACAAAACTCGCCGGATGCTCCACCGAAACACCTTCGCGCTCCACCTTGTTTCTGCCGGTGACCGCAACGTCCAACAACAGGTCGACGAGGTGATCTTCGAGCAGGTTCACTTCGTCGATATAAAGAAAGCCGCGATTCGCGCGCGCCAGTAAACCCGGATCGAAGGCTTTTCGACCGGCAGAGAGTGCTCGCTCGATGTCGATAGTTCCGCAAACTCGATCTTCAGTCGCGCCCAGCGGAAGTTCTACAACGGGGACCGGTACGTGTTTCGAAGCGAGCGATCCGCGCTCGCTGCACTGTTCGCATGGATTCTCCGGATCACAGTTGTAAGGACAACCGTCAACGACAGCGATCTGCGGTAACAGATCCGACAAGGCCCGCACCGCCGTCGACTTTCCGGTGCCCCTGTGCCCCATGATCAAAACGCCGCCGATCAATGGATCGACGACGTTGAGAAGCAACGCCAGCTTCATCTCTTCCTGCCCTACAATCGCCGTGAAGGGGTAGGTTTTATTCCTCTGTTTATTCACAGGTTACACAGATTACCTGATCTGAGTGGTCTGCGAAAATCTGCGGATATAAATTTTCTTGACATTCATATGGAACGGGACTAGAGTGCGGCCTTCCCGATACTCAGCTAGCCCAGCTAATTCGATTTATAATTTCGAGCAGAGACCCATACTCTGCCCTCTCTCTCACAACCGGGCTTGCCCTGGTTTCTTCTTCTGTGAGAGGACTGATAACTCCTGTCGCTACCCCCACGGCATAGGTGCGAGCCAACGGACCCGTGCAGCCAAAGTAATTGCTGATTGCCAATTGCCGATTGCCGATTTTAATGACGCAGACGCTCGCCATCCTTCTCCGCTTAAGCCAAGAGAAATCGGCAATCGGCATCGGCATCGGCAATTGGCAATTGGCAATTAGCAATCCGGCTCATACAATGACGACCCGGAGGACAGGCGACAATATTAGAGGTCAGCAAGCTTGGCTGCGTGCGTGGAGATCGCAGGCTTTTTAGCGGACTCGACTTTGCTGTGTCTCCCGGAACGTTCGTCCAGCTCACCGGACCAAACGGT
>JAICGZ010000279.1 GCA_025922875.1 Pyrinomonadaceae bacterium | reverse complement strand
TTGCCCTCGTAAAGCACCGCATTCACTTCATTCGTGATTGGCATTTCAAGACCAGCGCGGTCTGCGAGTTTCTTTACCGCGCGCGCAGTGTTGATACCTTCCGCCACTTCGTTCAACTCCGCCGTGATCTCTTCGAGCGTTCTACCCTTCCCGAGCTCTTCGCCAACGAAACGATTACGTGAAAGACTTCCGGTACACGTCAGCACCAGGTCTCCGAGTCCCGCGAGTCCCATCAATGTTTCCATCTGCGCGCCTTCACGCCGTGCCAGACGCGTGATCTCCGCGAGGCCGCGTGTAATGAGTGCAGCAACA
The DNA here is from genome assembly GCA_025922875.1 of Pyrinomonadaceae bacterium. Taxonomy (GTDB): domain Bacteria; phylum Acidobacteriota; class Blastocatellia; order Pyrinomonadales; family Pyrinomonadaceae; genus PSRF01. The sequence continues at coordinate 8,270 of JAICGZ010000279.1, read as the reverse complement.
CTGTTCGAGCCGAAGCCCAGCCCCGCTGCCATTCCCGCGGCAATCGCCATCACATTCTTCACCGAACCGCCGAGCTCTGTGCCAACGATGTCGGGATTGGTGTAAATGCGCAGATGCTCGAAACTCAGATCATTCTGAACCGTGCGAGCCGCCGAACTGTCTTTGCTGGCCGCAACTATTGCTGTTGGATGTCCTTCGACCACTTCCTTTGCGAACGATGGTCCCGAGAGACAAACGAAAGGGTGCGGATTTCCGAGGATCTCTTTAGCAATCTCCGATATTCGTTTGCCGGTCTCAATCTCAATGCCTTTGGAAACGCTGACGATGATTGCCGCTTCGTCCAGCAGTGGAGACATCGTAATCAACAACTCGCGCGCGGCGTGTGAGGGAGCAGCGAGAACAACCATCGAAGCGCTCGGCAACGCGGTACTGATGTCGCCGGTCGCAATTACATTGTCCGGAATCGAAGTGGAGGTCAGGTAACGCGCGTTAACTCGCTGATTATTAATTGAGCTGACGACTTCGGAATTCCGAGACCAAAGACACACCTCATGACCAGCGCGCGCGGCAACCACTGCCAGCGCCGTCCCCCAACTTCCCGCGCCAACGATTGCGATCCGTTTCATGTCTTAGATCCTGGCTTCGGTTCCCCGCGCCAGTCGCGCAATGTTTCCGCGATGTGCAAACACAATCAGCGCCGCTCCCACAATCGCGGTTACCAATAAAGGTCTCAAATCCGGCGAAGGCTCAACAAACATGCTCTGCAACCAAACAAACAGCGGAATCGTTGCGGCAGCTATGATCGAACCTAACGATACGTACCTCGTCAACGAAACAATGGCGACGAAGATGACACCCGCGCACAACACAGCGATCGGCGCCAGTATCGAAAAAACCCCGACTCCTGTCGCCACGCCTTTGCCGCCGCGAAAACCCAACCACACGGGAAACATGTGGCCCACGATCACTGCAATCGCGGCAGCGGCAATGACCCATTCGACATTTGGAAACAATCCCTTTGCTATCAGAACCGCGAGGCTTCCCTTCAACGCGTCGAGCACAAGCGTGATCACGCCTGCAGTTTTTCCCGCGCGGCGTGAAACGTTCGTTGCCCCGGTTCCACCCGAGCCGCTTTGGCGAATGTCATCGCCCAGCTTCTTCCGCACGATCAAATATCCGAACGGAATCGAGCCTAACAAGTATGCAATAATGACGACGAGCAGTGGTCGCAACAAATCTTACTCCCGTGATCGAAGGCAAGCGCATATTCCTGCGCTCGCCACAAGCAAAGGACCAGGCTGAATACCTGGAGCTTAACCGCCGCAGCGCTTCATTCAACCGGGGACTCGCATCTCCGCCAACACGACCCGAGCAGTTTGCCGCGTTTCTGGAGCGATGCCAGGTAGATACTAATGCCTGCTTTTTTATTTGTCGCCGCACAGATGCAGCGATTCTCGGCTCGATTGGCCTGAGTCAGATCTTTCGCGGTTTCCTTCAAAGCGCGTATCTCGGTTACCAGATTGGCGCAGAGTTCGCGGGTCAGGGCTACATGACGGAAGCTGTTGATTTAATACTGCGCTATGCTTTTGTTGATTTGAAGCTCCATCGTCTCGAAGCCAACATCCAACCTGTCAACGTGGCCTCAATTGCTTTAGTTAAGCGCGCCGGATTCGTAAAGGAAGGCTTCTCGCGAAGATATCTGAAGATCTGCGGCCGCTGGCGCGACCACGAAAGATGGGCAATCCTCGTGGAAGATTGGCGCGCCAGGAAATCTTGAACATCATGAAAAATCATGTAAATCCTGTAACAGGATTTGCAAGATTTACAGGATTGACAAGATTAAAGTAATCGACGGCGCAAAAAATCCAATGCGGCTTGTGAGGCGCGCCAGCGGATGAGTTGGCGATCGCCGGGGAGCTTGAGTTTGCGGTGCTCCGTTTTAACGTCGCCGGCGAGAGCGATGAACACGGTGCCTACGGGTTTGTCTTCAGTGCCTCCGCCAGGCCCGGCAATGCCGGTGATCGACAATCCAAAATCAGTGCCCGCTCGTTTGCGAATACCCTCGGCCATCGCCTCCGCAACTGGTGCACTAACAGCGCCATGCTCCATCAGCAACATCGGTTCGACACCGAGCGTTCGAGTCTTCGCGTCGTTCGCATAAGCCACGACGCCTTCGATGAAATATTTAGACGAGCCTGGGACTTCGGTCAGCCTCTGCGCCAACAAGCCGCCGGTACAACTCTCCGCCACCGACACCGTGTAACCGCCAAGCGAGAGTTTCAACCCGACCACTTCTTCCATCGTTTCGCCGGCAAACGAGAACACCGCATTTCCGAGTCGCTCTTCAATCTGCGCTGACAAACGATCGAGCAACTCATTCGCCTCTTTTTCTGTTCGCCCACGCGCGGTCAAATGAATCTCAATCTCGCTTTGATTAAACAGAATAGTCGTTACCGGATTATCGTACTGCGTGTACACCGGCGCGATCTTCTCATCCACCGCCGACTCGCCCATTCCCGCTACTCGCAACATTCGCCGAACTACACGCAGGCTCCCCGCACGTCCTTCGAGCCTTTCCACCACATGGTTCTCAAACATCGGCCGCATCTCACGCGGTGGGCCAGGCAAAAGAACAATCGCCGTCCCTTGATGATCGATGAACATTCCCGGTGCGGTGCCGTTTGGATTCGGTAACACTTCTGCGTCTTCGATCACCATTGCCTGTCGAGAATTTCGCTCAGGCATTTGAACGCCAAAGCTCTGGAAGCGCTGCCGGATCTCCGCCAGCACAACCTCATCGAGCAGTAGCCGGCGGCTAAGTGCTCGGGCCGTGATCTTGCGCGTGATGTCGTCTTCGGTTGGACCCAGACCGCCCGTGGTAATCACCACTTTCGATCTGCGAACAGCATCTTTGATTGCTTCTTCAAGGCGGGCATCGTCGTCGCCGACGATGGTTTTTAGTTTTACTTCGATGCCGAGGCGGTTGAGATTCTCTGTAAGCCAGAGACTATTTGTGTCAGTGCGATCGGGTGCGAGTAGTTCCGACCCGATCGCGATGATTTCTGCTGTCAGGGTTTCGAACAAGTGAGTTAGCTGGCCCTGGTGTCTTCCTGGTAAACGTCGTGCAGCACTTTCGAAATGGGCGGCGGAGCCGTGATTTCACTCAGCGGTAACGAAGGCGCAAAGCTCATCTCCTGGTGCGTCTCTTTTGCCTGAGGCACAGGAACCTCGATTCGCACCGCACGCTTTTCAGCCTCAATCGCCCCGCGACTCTCCGATAGCATTTTTTCCGCATTGCGCTGACGTGCGCGCTCCAAACTCCTGATCGCTGCAAGCGTGTGCGGCGCACTTGACGGGTGATATTCAATCCGTCTCAACATCATCACGTAACGGCGCAATTGAGGTGATGGAGCAGTGCGATGTGTCTCGTCGAGATCCTCTTCATTTAATCGAGAGAGATACTCGACGGTCGCCTGGTGATTTCCCAGCCGGTGATAAAGCGCTCCGAGTGCGAAGTAGTTCAACGGCGGCGGGTCAGGCATGATGTCGAGGAGGCTCTCGCCATGCTCGATCACTTCGGCGATCTCGAAACCATACCAGCGTCGTTCTTCTTCGCGGAGTATGGCCTCCGCGGCAACATAAAAATCAAAAATTCGCTCGACCTCGCGAGCTTGCGCGCGTCGAGCAATCAGCCAGACGATAAAAACTACTCCAGTGACGAACACCATGAGCACGGGTGAAAGCCCTACCGCATCAAGCATCGCCACAATAACAATAACCGCGATCGCCTTCGTCGTTAGTTTCCCTGTGCACGTCATGACTCCTCCACTTCTACTTCTTCCCGGTGTTCACAAGGCGTGCCGTGATGGCCGCACCTGCCTGTTGTGTAGAAAGTTGTCCTCCGAGATCTCTCGTGGTTTCGTTTGCAGAGATCGCGCCGCGGACAGCGTCTTCTATTTCATTACTCAACGTTTGGAAGCCCAGGTATTCTAACATCATCGCCGAGGTCAGAATAGCTCCAATTGGATTTGCGATTCCTTTGCCTGCGAGCGGCGGCGCGCTGCCGTGCACAGGTTCGAAAAGTGAGACTTTCCCCGGATGAATATTTCCTGACGCGGCCAACCCGAGCCCGCCCTGAATCGCGGCTCCAAGATCCGTCAGAATATCGCCAAACAAATTATTACTGACAATCACATCGTACTGCGCCGGATCGAGCACCATGTGCATCGCCATCGCATCGACGTACTGATGATTCGCCTCGATCTCGGGATAAGTCTTCGCTACTTCCTTGAAAACACGTTGCCAGAGATCGCCGCCGAAGCGTTGCACGTTCGACTTGTCAGCCATCGTGACGCGTTTACGTCCATTCTCGCGTGCATACTCGAAGGCGGCGACGATAATTCGTTCGACTCCTCGCCGCGTGCTGACGTCTTCCTGCAGCGCAATCTCGTCGTCTGTTCCATGTTTTAGAAAACCGCCGGCAGCGCAGTATGCGCCTTCTGTGTTTTCACGAAAGACGACGAAATCGATGTCAGAGGTTTTGCGGTTGAGCAACGGAGTAAGGCGCTCGTTGAGCAGACGCACAGGTCGCAGGTTGATGTAAAGATCGAGACCGCGCCGCATTCCGAGCAGAATGTCTTCAGCGTGTTTGTTTGACGGCACTCTCGGATCGCCAAAAGCGCCGGCGAGGATCGCGTCGAACTCAGCAGTCAACATTTCGAGCGCGCCCGGAGGTAGACTGACTCCATCGCGAAGAAACTTTTCCGCGCTCCAGTCGAAGTCTACGAATTCGAGTTCGACAGCTTTGGTGTCCTGCAAGTGTTTCAGAACGCGAACAGCCTCGCGCACTACTTCAGGACCGATTCCGTCGCCGGGAATGACTGCGATTCTTTTCATAGCAAGCACATTAGAATGGCACGCAAAGCACGGGCACGCGTGTGCCGCGAAGAACTTTCTCAGCCGTTGAACCAAAGAGCAGTTCTTCAGCAGACGTTGATCGCCCTCGTATTCCCATCACGATCATCGGCAGATCCAGGTCGCGAGCGATCTTCAGAATTTCCACAAACGGAAGGCCGACAACGATCATCTTTTCGATAGTGACCTGACCAGTGTCGAGTCCTTCGAGAACGCTGGTGAAGTTAGTCTCCGCCAGCTCCTTGAGACGGCTTCTAATATCTTCAGTCGATCCCATCCCAGCCGCAACAGCGTTGTCGATAAACTCTTCATCAACAACGTGAAGAAGCGTGAGATCGCCTTCAGGCGCAGCCATTCCCACAGCAACTTTGAGCGCGTTCACCGAACAAGGCGAAAAATCCATCGGAACGAGTATCTCAGGTGACGTAAGCATCGGCGTCCGCCTTTCTTGTTTATGTGCTTTTTTGTGCCTCTTTGAAACTTATTCTTTTTCTTTTGGGGCGACTCTCGCAACGATCTTCGGCAAACTCGCCAACACTGTCTCACCCGCGATTTTCATGCTCTGCGCGGATATCTTATCGAAAGTGTCATCAGCTTTATGCCAGTGCGGATACGAGCTTAGTTGAATTAGATCAACCGCGGCCACTCCGGCACTAAGAAATGGTTCGTGATCATCACCACCGATACCTTCCTCGCGATCGACAAAGATCTTGCCGTGTCCGAGTTCGCGTCCAGTTTGCCAGATAATGTCCTGCAACCATCTTGTGCTCAAAGTGTCGCGACCCAACTCCAGATTCTTATAACCCACCATATCGAGCAGAATCAGCGCGGCAATATTTCCGAGTTCCTTGCGGGCGTGCAGTTGAGAAACATAGTGACGGCTGCCGTACGTGTTGTCAGGATTTTCGGCCCCACAATCATCCCAGCCTTCACAGAAAGCTTCTTCGCCGTCAAAGAACACAAGCCGGTAAGTAACCCTTGGTTTTTCTTTCCTGCTGCCGAGCACTCGTCCGATCTCGAGCAGCGTCGCAACGGAGGCTGCCGGATCGTTGGCTCCGACGAAGTGCATGTCTTTGTAATACTTCGTTTCGTAGTGGCTGGCGATCAGGATCAGTGTTTTGGTTTCGCCGGCAATCTCACCGACGATGTTCGCCATCTTCTTTTCGCCTTGCGGAGTAGTTGCGCTGAACTCATCAAACGACACTGTTAGCCCGTAAGACCTTAACTCGTTGGCGATGTAAGCACGAGTCTTCGCGAGCTGCGGAGTGTCAGGCGGTCGCGGTCCGAAATCAACCTGCTTTCGCACGTGGTCCATCGCTCTTTCGCCATTGAAAGCAGCGACGATCGGTGCAGCGGTTGGCGCGGGACGCGAACTGGTTGAAATAGCTGCGCGGGGTCTGGGTGGTGGATTGTTCCTGGGACAGGCAGCGAAAAGCAGCGGCATCAGTAACACGAACGCCAGCCCAACTGCTTTTCGCCTGGTCATGATTATTTCTTCTGTGCGCTTCGTGCGCGGGCTCGATTTGCGATTGCGTCGAATGTTTTAGCGCCAAAGGCGAGCGGCTTCTCGAGCGCCGAGTCGAATGCCTCCGACATCGTGATGGCTTCTAACTGCACCAGCGTCGCGATCTTTTTACTAAGCGGCAATGCACCGAATCTCGCTCGCAAGTCTGCTTCGCTGTTGTTTGGCGCGGTACGTGTTGGTCGCGCGGCCACCATCACGACCACCTCACCGGGATTCTCGATCTTGACCTGACAGGCTAATCGTAAATTTTGATCGAGTTGCTCGGCGCCAAGTTGCTTCTCTTCGGCGAGACTCGGAAGTGAAAGCAGGACCGCGCCGGATTTAACTGAAACGGCGCATGACGGGCACTCACCCTTTCCAGCAGTACAACCTTCTCCGAGTGGTACGCCCATGCGGCGCGCGGCGTCGATAAGATAAGTGCCCTCGGCGACGACTCCGCTAATTCCGGAGGGTTCAAACGTAATCGAAACACTCATTGCAACCTCCAACCATAATGATCGAGATGATGTTTGTAAAACTCAGGGGGTAGCGGTGAGGTTTCTTTCCAGCCGCTTTCGTTCACGCTGGCATTCCGCGCAAATGCCGATGATCCGCAACAGATGCTGAGTGATTTCAAACTTGTGCTTCGCGGCCATCGCATCCTGTAACGCTTCGAGTTCGGCGGAGAAAAACTCGATGATCTTGCCACACTCGGAACAGATCATGTGATCGTGATGCTGATGTTTGTAGTTATGCTCGTAGTGGGTACGTCCATCGCCAAAACGAACTTCACGCGCGAGTCCGGCCTCCGTCAGGATCTTGAGCGTTCGATAGACCGTGGTCTGGCCGACCGTCGGATCTTCTTTTTTAACTAGCTGGTATAAGTCTTCGTTCGAGAGGTGTTCTTCGGTGCGCAGGAAAACATCCAGGATCAGCGCGCGCTGGGACGTACGTTTCAGTCCCTTCTTCTGGATGTGTTTAAGAAAGACTTCCTGCTCTTCGGTTAGTGGCTCTGCCGTCGTCATTTAGCGGGAATTCTAACATCTGGGTACAGGCGTGGAAAGAGTGCGGTGTTTTGGATGGTGATTTGCGGCGGGGGTTTGTTAGCTCAAGAGCAGCATGGTATTTTGACGCTTGTGCCGGGGCGGCGGAATGGCAGACGCTGCGGACTTAAAATCCTCTGCGATTAAGAGTGATTCGTTCGAGTAAGTCTTGATCTTTCATGTATAGCTCCTTCTGAGATTCCCCAATCTCACTCCACACACGGGGCACGATTGAAAGCGGCCGTGTAACGTTGACAAGAACTGAGGTCCTTTGGGGTTTCCGTCATGTTTACGACGCTTGGACGAACCTACTCAGTCTCACACTATTGTCGATTTTCGTCTTGCCGTAAGCATGGGGCTTGTCACATGTCTCAGCGGTCCAACATTGCTTCTCCTTTGTGTGCAACTCGAGTTCAGGTCGCAGTCTTCGCACGAGCTACCTCTGGCTCGCCAACTAGTTCTTCAAAAAGCGTCCGGTAATGGATCATTGCCTGGCGCAAGTCTTCGGTATTGGCCTGCCCCTGAGTTTGACGAACCGCGATCGCATGGGCCAAACGGTATTTTTCCATAACCAGTGGATGGTCCACGGAAATATCTGCCGCCTGTTGTTCAAAGTCAGTTACCGGATAGCCGCGTGTGGTCATCACATCGCGTAGCAGCTGATCGGCCTCCGTGACCGCCCCACCGGGGCCGTCGACGAACCGCGACTGAACTCTGCGCCACGAATCCACAAAACGCCCACGATCACCTGAAGCGAGTGGTCGGATGTTCAAACTCTCCACTCGTTGTGTGCGCTCTTTGAGGCCGGC
>JAICGZ010000278.1 GCA_025922875.1 Pyrinomonadaceae bacterium | reverse complement strand
TCAAGCTGATGGTGATTGCGCATCGTCCTGAAGAATCGGTGACGCTGCGATGGGAGTCGCTCTGATTCAGTTGCGAAAACCCTCAGGCGTGCCCGGCAACAATATTTATTAACGCTTCCAGAAATAATGGAAGCAAGTTATGAACTTCCATCCCTGAAGGAGAACAGATATGAGTCAAGAGGAACAAAAAGTAGGCGGAAACAGCCCCGGCGGGACGGGCACGCTTTGTACTGACACGAGCCTTTACAAAACTACCGACAACAAAGTCGAGTACATTGAGCATATAGCGGCAGGGACGCTCTTCCCGAACTTCCCGGGAGGGAACGGCAAAGGCAAGTGCGTGTGGACTAAGCTCACCTTAGCAGCTGACGGCAGCAGAACAACGTTCCAAGCAGTCAAAGTAGACTCTGGTACGCTCTAAAGAATTACGGCCCACCTACCGGCGGGTACTATCCAGCACCCTTCCTGCTCGCGTCGAATGCGCGTGAGCAGGAAGAGCGCTTTGTATCCAGGGGTAAAAATGAAATTCCTACGACTTCTGACCGCGCCACTGCTTGCGGTCGCGTTGCTTTTTGCGACCGCAAGCTTGTATCCTGCCACTGTCGTTACGGCATCGCAGAAAGAACGTTCGGCTCATCCTAAAAAGCCAGTCGAGTTTCACTATGTATGCCCGATGCATGAGACGGTCACGTCCAAAAAACGCGGCACGTGTCCCAAGTGCAAAATGAAACTCGTCAAGAAACCGGTCAAGGACACATCCGGTTCGAACTAGGTTATGAAGATTTTTCCCGCCAAGGCGCAAAGATGCAAAGACGTGCTTGGGTTCTCCTTTGCATCTTTGCGCCTTTGCGGGAAAAAAATCTTCGCCATAGCAATCGCGCTGTCGTTTTTCGCGACGTTAGTGCCGATCGCCGGCGCTTCCGCTGACAAAGCGAGCACGATGCCCTGCTGCGTAGGCAAGGCAGCGGGCCATTGCGAGTCCGGCGTCCCCGCGAAAAAGCCTCCGCAACCCGAAGAGCCGATGTGCGGTTTGCACAACGACTCTGAGGAAGACGACGGCATCACCGTCGTCGCGGAACCAACTCACACTGAATCTCACAAAACACCGGCGGTTTCTTCATCACAGCCTGCGGCTGAATCTGCTTCGTTGAGCCAGCCATGTCGCATGGATTGCAGTGCATGTTTGGGGAGCTCAACCGGACAGCAAAAGCGAGAGCGTGGTGTTGTTCTATCAACCACATCTCAAACCCCGTCAACATCTACTTTCTCGAACTTCGAGAATTCGACGCATCTTTTTTCATCGAACGAAGACTGGGAACACACCAGTCCACGCGGCCCACCGTCCGAACTCCGCTAACGTATCTTCAATCCCGATTGACCGCAGCACCAGGACTAACTGAGTCCAGGTGCCTGGCCGTATTTTTTGCGGAGTAGTCCGATGAAAATCTGTATTTATCTATATTTCATACTCGTGTTCGCGCCGGCAGGCGTTTGTGCCGCTCAGCAGAACGTTACGTCTGCTACGCTCAGCGGTCGAATCGAAGACGTCCGTGGCGCAGTAGTGAGCGGCGCAACCGTGACCGCCACTCACGTCGAGACAAACCAGCAACTCACAACCACCAGCGACTACGAAGGAAGGTATCGCTTCCCTTACCTTCGAATCGGCGCCTACGATCTCAAGATCGACGCGCAAGGCTTTACAACACTAACCAAACAACTGACCGTGTCGGTGGGCCAGTCACTCGACCTGCCGATCAAACTCGAGGTCGCCGGCGTCTCGGAACAAGTGAACATCGGGTCTGAGGCGCCGATCGTTGAAACAGTGCGCACGCAGATCACTGAGACGATTCGACCCAAAGAGATCAATGAACTGCCGCTGAATGGTCGAAACTATCTCGATCTTGCGTTGCTGATTCCCGGCGTTTCGCCGACAAACACCGGCAGCAATCAGCGGTTCGCCGAAACCTCGGCAGTGCCGGGACAAGGCATTTCGATCGCGGGACAACGAAATCTTTACAACAGCTTTATCCTCGACGGCGTTTCGGCCAACGACGACGCTGCCGACCTGACCGGCACGTATTACAGCGAGGAAGTTATCGATCAGTTTCAGGTGGTGACTTCCGGAGGCATCGCCGAATTTGGCCGAGCATCGGGCGGTGTCGTGAACATTCTGACCAAATCAGGCACCAACGAATGGCGTGGCAACTTGTATGGCTTCTTTCGCAACCAGCGTTTTGACGCCCGCAATCCCCTCGCCCCAACGAAGGACCTCTTGACGCAGGCTCAATACGGCGCTTCTCTTGCTGGACCACTGCGGCGGGAGCGGACCTTTTTCTTTACTAACTTCGAGCAGACGCGTCGCAACTATTCCGCCGTACTGACCATTTCGCCTGCCGCAGTAACTACGATCAATAATCGACTGCGCGGGGTCAATTATCCCGGACACTTTGTTGAGACTGGTGTAGTGCCGGCAAGTTTCGATACGACCAACTTTTTCACGCGCATCGACCACAGCATCAACGCCCGCAACCAATTCAGCGCGCGTTACAGCCTCTATCACATCGACGCGGTCAATTCGCGTACAGTCGGCGGGTTGAACGCAGTCAGCCGCGGCACCGGTTTAGGTAACACCGATCAGTCGGTCGTCGTGAGTAACGTCACGACGTTCAGCAACCGCACACTCAACGAGGCGCGATTTCAGTTCACCAACAGCCGCCTCAACGCGCCTGTAAACGATGAAGTCGGACCGGCAGTCAATATTGCAGGCGTTGCGAATTTTGGTACCGCGACGTTCTCGCCGTTGGCGCGCGACATAAACCTCTACGAATGGGTTAACAACATCTCCACTCTTCGTGGAAATCATTCGTTGAAGGGTGGCGTTGATCTTCTCTACAACCGCGTGAACATCGTCTTCCCCGGTGCGGTCCAGGGCGTCTACTCCTTCAGCTCACTGAACAATTTCCTGAATGGAAACTACATCAATTACCAGCAAGCGTTTGGCGCTCCGAGTCAGTTTCAGTCGAATCCGAACGTTGGCGTATTTGTTCAGGACGAGTGGAGAGTCCGCCCGGATCTGACTCTCAACGCCGGACTGCGTTACGATTTGCAATTCTTACCGGATCCGATCAAGACAGATACGAATAACTGGGCGCCGCGCATGGGAATCGTCTACGCTCCGGGCGATCGGAAGACGGTGGTGCGTGCCAGCTTCGGGCTTTACTACGATCGGATTCCGCTGCGAGCAACCTCGAATGCGCTGCAACGTGACGGTTCCAAGTTCCTGGTGGTGCAGTTGTCTCCGACACAGCCTGGTGCTCCCGTGTTTCCAAACGTACTGGCGCTCCAGCCTATGGCCCTCCCGACCAAGCCAAATATCACGCGCATCGATCCGAACATCGAGACGAGTTACAGCCAACAGGCAAACCTTCAGATCGAACGAGAGCTTCCCGGCAACGCAGTTGTTTCCGTTGGCTACCTGCACCTGCGCGCTCGACACATCATCCTTTCGCGAAATGTGAACGTGCCGACGGTGCCTGCGTCAGCGGGCATTCCGAATTTGGGCCGGCCGGATCCGAGCTGGGGCAACATCTCGCGCTTCGAGAGCTCCGGTAACTCGTATTACGACGGCATGATCGTTTCATTCAACAAGCGCGCTGCTCGCTGGGCCAACCTGCGCGTCTCGTACACGCTTTCAAAAACGATCGACGATGCCGGTAACTTCTTCTTCTCGAGCGTTCAGGACAATTTCAATATTCGTGACGATCGCGGCCTGTCTGACAACGATCAACGCCATCGTCTCGTAGTGAGTGGCTCGCTCGAAGCACCGCAGCAGAGCAAGGCTAACGGTTTTCAGCGGGTGTTCCGTGACTTCCAGCTGGGTTACATCTTCACTTACGGTTCGCGTTTGCCTTTCAACGTGCTGCTGGGAACCGATCGCAACCTCGACACGAATAACAACGATCGGCCACTGGGCGTGGGGCGAAATACAGGACGCGGCTTTGACTTCGCATCGCTGGATCTGCGTTTGAGCCGCAGGTTCCAAATAACGGAACGAGTTGACTTGCAGCTTCTCGCCGAGGGCTTTAATGTGCTGAATCGCGCGAACTATGGAGTACCGAATAACATGTTCGGCTCGGGCTCGCAGCCTTTGCCGACGTTTGGCCGGCCGACGTCGGCGTTCGACCCGCGGCAGTTTCAGTTTGGGATGAAAGTGAGTTTTTAGGCAGTTTTGCGCAAAGGCGCAAAGACGTAAAACGCAAAGTAGTTCTAAAATTCTGGAGTCTTCTCTGCGTCTTTGCGTCTTCGCCTTTGCGTCTTTGCGTGAAAAAGTTTTTCTTAACACCATGCGCAGAATCAATTTTTTACTACTTCCAATGCTCCTAGCGGCACTGCTCCTGCTTGCTGCCTGCGAACACCTGCCGGAAAGCGACCAACCTGCTGCTCCCCCTGGGCCCGTGCAAATCTCACCACCCGGCATCGATGCTGCCGAACCGGTAACAGCAGCAGCTCCGGATGGATCGTTCTACGTCGCGTGGGTAAATCACGACGCGAAGCAAGCTGACGTAATGCTGGCGCAATTCGATGGCGACGGAAAAATGCGTGGGTCACCTGTTCGCGTGAACCGGCAACCGGGTGTCGTAACTGCATGGCGAGGCGATCAGCCGGGCCTGGCCGTTGCTCCCGATGCCTCGGTTTACGTCGTCTGGACTGCACGTGTTGAATCTGCCGGTGCACACGGAACAGATCTTTACCTGTCAGTCTCGAATGATCGCGGGCAAAGCTTCGCCAGCGAAGTCAAAGTCAACGACGACAAAGCGCCGGCGGCTCACGGCATGCACTCGCTTGCGGTCGCGAACGATGGACGAATCTACGTTGGCTGGCTTGACGAACGAAACGTCTCCAAACCCCAGCCCTCGACGAAGGCCGAAGGCCATCACATGGAAAGCAATCGCGATCTGTTTCTGGCTTACTCGACTGATGGCGGGCGTACTTTCTCGGCCAATCGTAAAGTTGCGACCGAAGCGTGTCCGTGTTGTAAGACCTCACTTGCCGTTTCACCGGACGGAACGTTGTACGCCGGCTGGCGCCAGGTGCTGCCTGGAAATTTTCGACACATTGCGGTGGTTAGTTCGAAGGATGGTGGAGCAAGTTTTTCGTCGCCAGTGATCGTGAGTGACGATCGTTGGGTTCTTCAGGGCTGCCCTGTTTCCGGTCCATCGCTTTCGGTCGACAACGCCGGGAGTCTAAAGGTGCTTTGGTACGCGGCTGGTGAGGGTGATGCGCCCGGCCTATACGTGTCGGAGTCGCGAGATAACGCGCGTAGCTTCTCGCCGCGACAGTTGATATCACAGGAAGAAGTGCGAGGCACCCCTGCACTGACTGCGGGAAACAACGCGATTGCGCTCTGGCAGACTTCCGGCACAGCAGAAACCAAAATGCGCGAACTCGGTAATGCCGGCTCTGAGCTCAGCGTCGCGTCGAACGCGGAACTGCCCGCCGGCGTAATTTCCAACAACCGGCTCTTCGTGGCTTACATTGCAAAAGAGAAAGAGCAACGCAGTGTGTGGCTGGTCACCGCGAACCAGGCAATGCCCTCCGCGCCTGCACCTGCGGCGTCCGTACCATCAAATTCGTATCACGGCGTCGGCATAGTAAAAGGATTGGATCCGAAGGTTCCCGCGATCGAAATCAAGCATGAAGATATTGTCGGATTGATGCCGGCGATGCAGATGCTATTTCCCGTGACGGAGAAAGCGATGTTGGACGGCCTGGCCGTCAACGATTCGATCGATTTCACTGTTGAGAACAACGACGGTGAGATGAAGATCACTGCCATTAAGAAGAAGTGATAATCCACAGATTACGCAGATTACGCAGAAAGAATAATCTGCGTAATCTGTGGATGGGATTTCTAGGTTTTTTGCAGTTCCGCCAGTGCCGCCAGCACTTCGTCGCTGTGTCCGCCCACTTTTACTTTCTCGAACACTTTAGCAATCTTGCCCTGCGGATCGATGATGAACGTATTGCGCGCGGAAAGCTTCGCGCCGTTGTACTCCATTATTGAACCGTACTGCTCCGAAACCTTTGCGTCAGAGTCTGAAAGAAGTTTGAAGTTCAAGCCTTCCTTGGCGCAGAACTCCTTGTGCGACTCTGCGGAGTCAACGCTTACGCCGAGAATCACTGCATTCGCCGCCGTATACTTGGCGAGGTCGCGTTGAAAGTTGCGAGCCTCGAGCGTGCACCCGCTGGTGAAGTCTTTTGGATAAAAGTAAAGGACCACCCACTTGCCTTTAAAATCGGCGAGGCTTGCCTCTTTGCCCTCGTTGGTTGTGAGCTTAAACGTTGGCGCGACCGTTCCCACCGCCGGCAGTTCATTGACCGCGCTCACGCGGTTGCAACCCAGCACGGCCACTATCGCGAATACCAGAAGAAAAGCATACTTACTCATCCCTATTCCTCCAGACCATCAAGTGAAAATTAACCACAGATAAACACGGATGATTACAGATTAAGCGAGATCCGTAAACAATCCGTGTTTATCTGTGTTACTGGCTGTATTGAGCAATAATCGTCTCGCGTATTTGTGCCGGAGTAAGCTTTTGTTCCTTTTCGAGTCTCAACGCAAGCAAAGCCTCGTTGACGCAAACAGCGCAATGCGACGCGTGATCGTCTTCAAAACAACTGTACAGACTCTTGTGCCCAAAGCCCTGGTCGCAGTAGCAGTAACACGGCAACTGCGCGATCGTCACCGGGATCTCTCGAACTGCGCGATAAGCCTCGCGTGTTGGACCGGTGAATCTCTCCGGCGGCAGGGTTGGGCCAAGGCTCGCCCGGGTCGGCGCTACTTCAAAAGCGGGTACCTTTTTAGAGACAGGCGCGTGCGTTGAATGGTCGTGCGACGCCGGTCCCACTGGAGATTGCGTTGTTGCACGCTTCGAACCGGACGATTGATTTGTCCGTGCGGAATTGACCATCAGCACCGCTGCCACTAACAGCACCGCGACACCGCCTAGTAATAACCAGTTCTTCTTCATGTGAATTTAACTCCTAAAAAATCAATGCGTCATTCTCATCGGACCCGGCCGTACTCTAACAAACACCTTCCATGACACCGGGTTCGAGCCGTAAACAGAGTCGAGGATCGACGGCTTCGAGTAAAAGGTAACATCACTCCCGATTGCCAGCGAAGTCCTCTCCGTGTTCCAGATATCGCGAGCGCCGCCGGCCGTGTAAGCTCCGATGCGAAACGACGGATGATGGTCGGTAATGCCAAGGCTCTCACGTTCAGACTCGCGTAGCAACTGGTTCTTGTCTGCCAGTTCGAGCCGTGTATAAAGATAATTTCGATCGAGAAATTTCACGGTCGACTCAGCTACATATCCGTTCAAATTGAAAATCTCACCGTCATGCATCTCGTGATTTCTGCCCCAGATTAGACTCGAAGCCCAGTTGCCGCGTTCGAAGCTTCGGTTGTAGCTGATCGACGCGGTAGTGCGACGTATGTCGCCGGGTTCGAGCGCTTCGGGATCTTTCAGAAAGCCATGACTCACCTGCATGGACCAGTTGCTGTTTGGCGCAAACCAAAGCCTTGCTGAACGCGAGTTCCAGGGGTTCGCCTCGAAGTTGTAGCGGTTCTCGCCAGGTTCACGGCCATTGAAAATCGATCCTTCGAGTTTGAACCAGCGATACGTGAATCCCGTCGTCACGACGCCGAAACTTATGTGCGTTGAATCCTGGTAATGATGCGACAGCGGTGCGGAAGTGTTCTCCGACGCCGACGCTCGATGCATAAACGCAACCGGACCAAGCGCGGGCTCGCCAGGATAACCGGCGTATACAAACCAGCTCGCACGTTCGCCAACAGGAACTGTGTAACTCGCGCTCAGTTCCATGAACAGATCGTGCGGGTGCTGTCGATCGATCAGCGGCTCGCCCTGGTAAGTTTCACCGGTTTGGAAAAGTAACGGCGAACCACCGGGAGAAAAAGTAAAAGGCTCAGCGCTGAACATGCCGCGGAGTTCGAGTGTTCCCGGTCCTGCACGTCGAATTGCGGATGGCATGAACCAGTTTGCCGACTCGAATTTGGTGACGCCGCGTGGTCCACCTTGTCGATTGACGCCGGCGACAAAGTTGTAGTGAAACATCAGCAGCCACTCGCCTGATTGCTTGTGCAACATCGCCATCGGGGTGGATGCGGGTTGCCATGACGTTCCCGAACCCATCCGGCCCATCGGCATCAGGTTCGATTCGTTGTGCCCGGCGCGAATGAACATCTCATCGCCGTGCATTACGAAGACGCCATGATCCATGTGGACTGGCTCGTCTGCGTGTTCGTCTGCGTGTTCAGTAGTTTGCGGACTCGGAGCAGGCGTTGCCTCAGACTTTGGCGTTGTCCCAGGCTTTGGAGTTGCCGCGGGCTTTGGCGTAGCCGCAGGCTTGGGCTGCGGCATCGTGTGGCCTTCGTGCTGTGCGAAGACAACCTGACTCTGCGCGGCGAGAATTAACGCCACGCACATTAATAAATACTTCATTGCTACCTTTGTAGGGGCGGGGCGCGGGGGGCGGCGCGCGGGTGGTGTTGGGTTTGGGGGGGGCGGGCGCGGGGCCGCCCGACAAAAGGTAATACCGG
>JAICGZ010000277.1 GCA_025922875.1 Pyrinomonadaceae bacterium | reverse complement strand
TGGTAATGTCCAGCAGCATGCGGAGCTTGTCGACTGTGGTCAGCCCCTGCGATGCTACTTCTTTCGATCGTTCCGTCATGCAATCAGTCATTTTCCCCGCAAAGGCGCAAAGACGGCAAAGCCTTTGCTGGATGGTGCGGCTCCCTGGAGTGCGGCGGGCCTGGCGCCGCTTTGTTCCGATCTTGCGTTATCGAGGCCAAGCGGCGCCAGGCCGCCGCATTCCAGGGAGGCGCACCACTTAAACTCTTCCACTACCTTTGCGTGAAAGATCTTTGTGTTCCTGCCAAAGACGAGTAACTTTCATCCGATACTCAACCAGCTCGGGGCTGACACCAAAGTGTAGCCCAATCTCCTTCGAAGTCTTTCCCTGTAACAGTTGTCGCTTCAGCGACGCGTAAGGGACCAGCGCCGCCGCGCCGACCGCGTATGCCTCTTCTTCATCGGCCTTGCGGTAGTCGCGGTTCATTACCTTACCACGATCATCCCTCGTTACGATCGAAAGTCGATTGGGTTGATGGCCCAAAAACACGTGACAGATCTCTTCCATCAGCGTTGCATTTGTACGCGCGCGGCCATGTGTCGGATTCAGTATCACGAGTTTCATGCCGTTAGGCAGCGAACAAGCACCGCCGGACCACTTCTCCGACCCCGATCCGAGCAGGTGTTCTCGGGCCTTTTCGCTTAAACCGGTGACCTGATCGAAGCGAACCACAATCAGGTTTGCAAACTGCGCGAGGTTGAAAGGATTTAGTGGTTGATCAATGCGGACGCCGGCGAAGTCGCGCAGGCCGAGAGCTTTCAACTCGTAGTTTCGCCACTTTTCACCTGGAGGTAGATCGCCCAGCAGCACTTGAGTATAACGGTTCGACTGGTCTAACGTCGCTTCTTCGAACCCTTGTCGCCGCTCTTGCTGAACTGAGTGTAAGCGACGCGAAACAGTTCGGAGAGTGCGGCAGCAGTTTCGGGGGTGAGATTCTTATCAGCGCGAAGGTGAGCTTCGACGATCTCGGGTGTCGGCTCCTGCGGATAATAGACCACCGCGGGTGTTGCTTCCGCCTGTGTATCTCGTCCGCTCAAAATGCGCTCCATCGGCACATCGAGCCATGAAGTCAATCGTGCGATGTTGTCGGCATCAGGTTTACCGGTGCCGTTCTCGATGCGTGAGAGCGTCGAAGCCGAGACGGATGTTTTGTCGGCCACGTCGCGGAGACTCAGCCCGAGTTCTTCACGCCTGCGCCGCACAGCGCGTCCGAGTTCTTCTGTGTTGACGAGCGGCTTGGATGGTCGGTTAGTGCGTTTCATGCCTGTAAAACGTATCACACGGTGGGTTTTAAAGGCAAGATTCTGTTTTACTGTTGAAACACGAGGTGTCCTATAGACTTACAGGACCGATAGATTTCTACTTGGCGCTGCTCATCGCGAGGTCACGCGCTTTCGGCAAGACGTCCAGAGCCTTCGCTACCTGCGGATCATTCGTCGTGATGAAAACTCGATCAGCCATCACACGTCCGTAAGCGGCAGTGACGAGGTTGAAGCGCAGCTCAGTTTCTACGTAAGCGCGGTTTCGATCGACCATCGCCGGTGTGACTTTGAATGCCGGCTCCGCAGCTACGAAATCACGAAATGCCTTAAACATCGCATCCGTCACCTTGAACTCTTCCGGCTGGAGGTCGTGATCAAACTTGATGCGAGAATTAAGGCGACTCGCTTCCAAACCACGAATGCGACCGTTAACCAACTCGCGCGTGAAAGCAAAAACCGGACTCAAGAAACGCCGCTGAGTGAGATTTATTGTGCGCGGATTTACGCTCTCGTCAGGCGCGATTCCACCACCACCGTAAACCGCACGGCCTGTATCAGTCTTCTTCTCTGGGCCAGCAGGCTTGGCTTGGTCCTGTTTTGGCTCACGGGCGATGCCGCCTCCGTGTGTGTAGTAATCGTAGAAACCGCCATTCGAGTAATCACGCTGAATGAGTCGTCCTGAAGGCGTGAAGTACTTCGCGGAGGTCAACGTTAGTCCAGCGCCATACTCTAGCGGGATAATGCTTTGTACGAGACCTTTGCCAAAGCTCGTCTGGCCCACAATCAAGGCGCGGTCGTGATCCTGCATTGCTCCTGCAACGATCTCGGATGCCGACGCCGTGTTTTCATTGATCAGGATTACCAGCGGCGTCATATCAGGCGCGTTGTTTCGCGAGTGGTAGGTATTGTCGCGAAAACCGTTCCGGCCTTTCTGAGTAAGTATCAACTGGCCATTCCTCAAAAACACTTCGGCAACATGAATCGCCTGGTCGAGAAATCCGCCCGGATTGTTTCGCAGATCGAGCACGAGCGATTTCATTCCCTTTACGTGCAATCGATCGAGTGCATCCAGCAGCTCGTCTGTGGTGGTGTAGTTGAAACCACGCGTCATATCGACATAACCGACACCGGGTTTCAACATGTAAGCATCGGGGATTGAAGGCTGAGGTACCGCGTCGCGCACAATGTCAATCTTCTCGATGCGCTTGTCAGCCGCACGTTCCAACGTCAACCTGACGCTTGTACCTCTTGGACCACGAATCTTGTCGCGGACTTCCAGCGACAACTTGCCCGTCATCTTCACGCCATCTACTTCGACGATTCGATCGCCATAACGAAGACCGGCTTTGCCCGCCGGAGATGCATAGAACGTAGCGGTGATGTAGGTATCGATCTCATCTCCGCGAGCGTAAGTCTGAATCGATGCTCCGATCCCGAAATACTCGGAACGCTGATCCGTCTTCAGCTCGTCAAACTCTTCCCTGTCATAGTAGTTGGAATGAGGATCGAGCGAACGAAGCATGCCGATGATCGACGACTTGAACACGTCGTTATAGTTGAGCTTTTGGCCATCGACGTATTGCTCCCTAATTCTCGTCAACGCTTCATCAAAGTCGCGTTGGATCGCGGCTGTAGCAGCGCTCGTCGTCCCTCTTGCCGATCGTCTCCCGGGCAAGCCTGTGCCGGGATTACTCCCGCTCGAAGTGGTGCCTGATGGAGTTTGCGGTTTTTGTGCAATAACAAAACCGGGAACGACAAGAGTAAAAACCAGAAGGATGAGAGCAACGTGAGCTGTAATTCTTTTCACTGGAAACCTCGAATCTTCTCTCGAAACTGCTTTGCAATATAACGGATGCCGCAGGGAGCGGCAAGGTTGCGGATCTGAAGAGGGCGTGAGGCAGTTTGAGTTCGACACCTCCTTGGAGTGCGGCCGCTTGGCGCCGCTTTGGTATCGATAAAGCTTGATCGAAGCCAAAGCGGCGCCAGGCCGCCGCACTCCAGGGAGAAGCGTTGCTTGACGGGTGTTTCCCGCGCTCCGTAGAATGAACTTACAAATGAAACAATCGTAAAAGACGGACGTAAGAATTCGTAGGCGTAAAGGAGTCAGTATCCAATGAGCAGTCCGTATCACAAAGAAGAACATCCGACACCGGAGAGAATTGACGATCTTATGCTTCGCGACGACGATCCTGGTTCTGAAGAGCACGGTCGAACAGCGTCATCAGTCCGCGACATCGCTTCGCGCATTCCTGAGTCGCTGAGCGCAATCGGGCGAGACATCAGCCGGACGATCGAAAAAGCCATCTCGGCGAAAGATGATTACGTCGTCGCAGTTAAGATCTCGCCTGAGGCGCAGGAGAAGCTCGAGGCGTTGGTCCAGGCCGGAGTTTTTCGCAGTCGTGCGGAAGCCGCAGGCTTTCTGATCGACGAAGGCATAAAAACCCAGTCAGCATTGTTTGAGCGTGTCAGGCAGAAGCTCGCCGAAATCGAACGACTGCGAGCGGAACTTCGTGGCTTAATCGCCGACAAACCAGTCTGAAGCTCACGAACTCGGCGCGTATGTTCTTCGCGCCCTAACTTACCCCCCGAAGCAGTGCTTTACCTTCCTCGCGAACGGTAAAGCACGCCTTTGTTTCTGGCAGAGAAAAATTTTGTGACAGAGAGATTTCAATTACCGCCAACTCCAATCGACGAATTTACACTCGCTAACGGTTTACGTGTCGTGTTGAGCCCCGACCGCGCCATTCCCGTCGTTTCCATAGCCGTTTACTACGACGTCGGCTCGCGCAACGAAAAGGAAGGCCGCACCGGCTTCGCTCACTTGTTTGAACACATGATGTTTCAGGGTTCGGAAAACGTTCCCAAAGCCGCGCACTTTCAATACATCTTCAACGCCGGCGGCACGATGAACGGCACCACCTCGACCGAGCGAACAAACTATTTCGAGACTCTGCCTTCGAACTATTTGCCACTTGCTTTCTGGTTGGAGAGTGATCGCATGCGGTCGCTTAAAGTGACGCAGGAGAACCTCGACAATCAACGCAACGCCGTGCAGGAAGAGAAGAGATTGCGTTACGACAATCAGCCGTACGTCAACGCCTTTCTGCGCATGAACGAGTTGCTCTTTACAAATCCCGCGAATGCGCATTCCACCATCGGCTCGATGGAAGATCTTGATGCCGCGACTATTGACGACGTGCAGGAGTTCTTCCGTATTTACTACGCGCCAAACAATGCCGTCTTAACCGTAGTGGGTGACTTCGACAACAACGAAGCTCGTGCGCTGGTTGAAAAGTATTTCGATAGCATCCCGGCACAACCGGTTCCGCCACCTGTCGACGTCTCTGAGTCGGAAGCAGTGGCGATTCGTGAAGAGACGTTTCATGACGTCTTAGCGCCGGCTCCGGCTTTTGTTCTCGGGTGGAAAATTCCGGCAAGACGCACCCCTGAATTCTATGCGCTATCGCTCGCAGGCACGCTTCTTTTTGAGGGCGACAGCTCGCGCCTTTATCAAAAGCTGGTGAAAGGTGATGAGTCGGTCGTCTCAATCGAAGGAGGCGTCGATGAACGCCGTGGGCCATCGGCGTTGTATATCTTCGCACTGCCAAAGCCCGATGAAGAAGTCGGTAAAATTCGCGAACAGATCTTTGACGAAATCAAACGGATCGCCGCCGATGGACCATCCGAAGCCGAGATGGAGAAACTGCGGAACTCGCTCTGCAACGAGGCTGTGCGCGGGCGGCAATCAACGATGTATCGCGCGCAGCGTCTCGCTGAGTTTGCGCTGTATGATTCAGATCCGCGGCTGGTTGATTCTGAGTTGGACCAGTACCTGAGCGTTACGGCTGAAGATATCAAACGAGCTGTCGCTCGTTATGTCGACGTGGAGAACCGCGTCGTGCTCGACATCGTACCCGCAACGGCTGCCGAACAGGCTGAAGTAGCGACGGCTGCTGCTTCACCACAGTCACCGGGCGATCCACATCAACCGGCTTCGCCTCCTCCCCAGGTTCCGGATTTACCTGCGGCTGAGCCCCCTTCGCCCGTCCATGCTGACGTTCCTGAGATAAAGCCGGCGCAGGCCGAAAAACCACAAGATCCGGCGGATGTTCCGCCGCAAAGCAAACCTGGTTCTGGTCCATTGCACCCGTAACATGAGTCAACAACAACAAAGCTTTCGTAGCCAGGCGCCTGCGCCGCTACAACCTCGACCCATCACGATTCCTACCCCGCGGAAAACAACACTGTCCAATGGCCTGACACTTGTCGTGGTGGAGGACAGCCGCCTGCCATTGGTTAGTTATCGTTTGGCCTTCCGTGTCGGTGGCGCTTTCGATCCGCCTGCACTTCCCGGCCTAACAGATCTCCTGGCGGGTCTGTTGCCGGAAGGAACTCAATCGAAGACGAGTAAGCAGATCGCCGATGAAGTTGCACGTATGGGCGCCAGCTTATCGGCGGGAGCGAGTTCCGATTACACGATAGTTGCTGCTTCCGCGCTGGCTCAGTTCAACGATCCGGTTTTGGACTTGCTCGCCGAGGTCGTCCTCGAGCCGTCGTTTCCGGAAAATGAAGTTGAACTGGCGAAGCAGAATACAAAGGAGAGTTTGCGGCAACAGCGTGCACAACCGTCGTTTCTCGCGAGCGAGATGGTTTCGCGAGTCATGTTTGGCGATCATCCGTATTCTGTCGTGGCGCCGACGCCTGAATCGATCGATCGTTCAACGCGCGACGAGTTCGTCAAGTTTCACCGCACAAAGCTGGTCCCGAATAGTGCGGTTTTCATTGTCGTCGGCGATGTTCGCTACGACGAAATCGTGAGTCGTGTTGAGTCGTTGTTTTCCACGTGGGAACGGGGCGAAGAACTTGTCGCGAACTTTCCGGCGCCGCCGGTTCGTACCAAACGCACTGCGTATCTGGTGGATCGTCCTGGTTCGGCACAGTCCAACATTGTTATCGCAAATAGTGGTATCACGAGAACAAGTCCTGATTACTTTCCATTGATGTTGATGCACACCGTGCTCGGCGCCACTGCATCGTCGCGCTTGTTCATGAACCTGCGCGAAGAGAAGGGCTACACGTACGGTGCTTATTCGAATCTCGATGCGCGGCGCACTGCCGGCACATTTCGCGCCTCGGCGGAAGTGCGAACGCCCGTCACCGGCGATTCACTGAAAGAGTTTTTCTACGAGTTGGAGCGAATCCGCAATGAGCCGGTGTCAAATAAAGAGATCGCCGACGCCAAATCGTATCTGACTGGCGTCTTCCCGATCCGGCTCGAGACGCAGGAAGGACTGACAGATCAGTTGGTTCAGATCAAAATGCTGAACCTCCCGGACGACTATTTGCAGAATTACCGCGATCGCGTGCAGGCCGTCACGGTTGAGGAGATTCAAGCAGTCGCGCAGAAGTACATCAAACCTGATCAAGCAGCGTTAATCGTCGTTGGTGATGGTGCATCAGTGTTGGAGCAGATCAAACCTTATTGTGAAGACATCGAAATCTACAACACTGCGGGCAAGCGAAAGACTTTGAACGCTTCAGGCGTAACCGATCCAGCCGGCACCTGGTCAATCGAATTTGAAACACCGCTCGGACAGAGCATCCCTGCGACATTAACCGTCGAACGCGCAGGTTCAGAATTCACTGCGACAATTCATTCGGAAATGGGAGACGCAGACCTGGGAACAATTGAGATTAACGACAATTCGTTCCACGCAAACACGTCTTTGGAAATGGATGGCGACGCGGTTGAGGTCGAGGTGTCAGCGAGGTTCGAAGGCGATCGCACCGAAGGTTTTCTGAAGCTGCAGAACACTCCGGAATTACCGTTCAGCGGCAGCAAAGACTAGACAGGTTTTCGCGCAAAGGCGCAAAGGAAAACGCAAAGTAAGATCTTAGAAATTACTTTGCGTTTTCTTTGCTGTCTTTGCGACTTTGCGCGAACTTTCCCCTCCAAATAAAAACCGCCCGGCATGGCCGACATACCGGGCGTAAATCACAGGAGGAACCGAGTGTTATGGTCGTCACTATTCCTGCAACGATCCGTTAACCTCGACCCCTGAGATGTCCTCAAACGTCTCGCAGGTTGCTTCACACACTAATCGCGCTCGTAACGCAACACGATCCCCGCGCCACCAACTACCCATCCGATCTTCTTGTTGAAATTGATCGAGTAAAGGTTTTGCTTCGTTGTTGAATCTTGTCGCACCCACGTCTGTCCTTTATCATTGCTGCGAAGAATCGTACCGCCTCGACCGATTGCCCATCCATCGTCATCGTTCAAAAATTCAACGCTCAACAAGGTGACATCCACGTTCGTCGGGACAACAGTCCACGTTTCGCCGCCGTCAGTGGTGCGCAAGAGCGTTCCACGTTCGCCTACCGCCCAACCTTTTTTGTCGTTGCGAAAATCGATGTGATAAAGCGTGCCAGTGGTTCCGACGTTCTGTTTTGTCCAACTCGCTCCGCCGTCACGCGTAAACAGGATCGTGCCGCCGTCGCCGACAATCCAGCCGCGTTTGTCACTGACAAAATCGATATGAATTAACTCGAGCCGGCTCGGCGCACGCTGTCTGCGCCATGTTTGGCCACCATCGTCGGTGTACACGAGAATACTGTCCACGACGAGTTCGCGCTTGCTGATGGAACCGACTACCCAACCTTTCTTCTTGCTTGAGAAACGCACGCTGTACAACTCAACGTCGGCACCCTCGAATTCTTCAGGGAGAAAAATCCGCGACTGCGTCCAGTTTGCGCCGTTGTCTCTCGTTGTAAAGATCGAGTTTCCGGCAAGCAGGAAACCTGCTTCCTTGTCGCGAAAATAAATGTCGTTAATCGCAGCCTTTGTGCCGACAGTTTGACGGACCCACGACTGGCCACCATCGTCAGTGCTGCTCAAGTAGCCATTATCCCCGCCGACCCAACCACGCTTACTATCGAGAAAGTAGACGGTATTCAGATCGTTGCCGCCGGTGTTCATCTTGAAAGGCACCCAGCCACTCTGGGCCTTAGCCGCGCTCAAGAGACTCAGGAACACGACGACGGCAGCAAGAAACTTTAAGGTTCTGGTACTCATACTCTTTTTGTTTTGCGAGTTTTGTACCCTAGTTTGGAGGTTTAAGACAAGAGGAGGGAAATTGTGTAGGGGTGGCCCTCCGTGGCCACCCCTTATTTGTGTTATTAACCGACGGGTGGCCACAGACGGCTACCCCTACAAATCTGCTAAGGAGCGGGCGCGTTCACTCGATAAACACGCCCTTCGAAAACCACTATCACGCGCTCTCCCAGCGAGAAGTAACTTCCGAGTTTCGCGTGTTGCTTCAACAACGCGAAGTATTCGTCACTGGCAAACACCAGCACTGTTTCCGGCAGACGAGATTCGACTTTGAATTCCGAGTCAGTCCAAACACCTTCGATGAGGTAGAAAGTCTTACCTGCGACTCGCCGCACCGCATCTGTCCGGGTCTCATCTTTCAGCCGGGCGACCTCCTGCTTTTCGCGAGAGCTCTTG
>JAICGZ010000276.1 GCA_025922875.1 Pyrinomonadaceae bacterium | reverse complement strand
TCCCTGGTTAACGAGTATTACTCCGGTTCGTACCGCGATCGATCCAACTAATCCAGCGGATTTGACATTGAATCTGGACGGAACCGGATTGACGCCTCCGGCCTCAGTCAGATTTGAAGGACCGGGAGCTCCTACCACAGTAGCCACATTCGATCCGGGTGGAAGCGATACGCATCAGTCGATTCCGATTCCACCCGGTTTGGCCAATGGCGTTTATCGCGTGCGACTGGTGCTCGGCGATGCACAAAGCAACGCGACCAACTCGCGCACGCTTGAAGTTATTCCGCGCCTCGACACTCCTGTGGGTGTTTCCACGACAGTCGTAGACGGCGACAACGTGCACGTCCTGACGATCAATGGCGCGAGACTAAACGGCAGCGACGTGCGTGCGGTGCTTGATGGAGCAACTTATGCAAGAGGAGCTAATGGCAACGCGGCGCAATTTGTTTTGACACTTGGACGATTGCTCAACGCCGGCACTCATCGCATAGCACTCAACGTCAACGGGCAGATCTCTCGCACTATCACTTTTGAGATTTAACTGATGGCAAGCTTTCAAACAGATTGGATCGATCTTAATCAGCGGTACCTGACCGCGGCGCTAACTGAGGTGCGCGTTGCGCTCGAGCGACACGCATTGCGTTCCAGCGAACCGGATGCGGATGCCTCCACGCCCGCGGATGTAAACACGGGCTTTGACGAGTCACTTCCGCAACCCGCGATCGAAGTTTTGTGCAACACCTTCGGATTGACCTCGTTTGAACGTGCTGTGTTGCTGCTTTGCGCAGGGATGGAGCTCGACGCTCAATTTTCGAGCCTGTGTGGAAGAGCTTCGGGCGATGCTGCGCGTCCCTGGCCTACCTTCAGCCTGGCGCTTGCCGCCTTTCCTGCGCCGCACTGGAGCGCGCTCACACCAAGCGCGCCGTTGCGACGGTGGCGACTCATCGACGTGCTCAATCAGCCAGGCGTTCCACTTACCCTGACGCAATTGCGTATCGACGAACGAGTGCTGCATTACCTGACCGGACTCCATCATCTCGACGAACGGCTGGTTGCCTTGATCGATCCGGTCGCAAGCCCGGAAGAGTTAGCGCCATCACAACAAACCCTCGCGCGCACTATTACCCTGGCGTGGTCCAAGGCCAAAAGCGAGTTGCCTCTGATACAGATTTGCGGCGTCGATGAGTTCACCAGACGGAATATTGCAACTGCGGGTTGTGCGGGCGCCGGCCTTCACTGCTTCGCCATTGGCGCTGAAACGATTCCGTCAAACACCAATGAATTGGAAGGACTCATTCGACTTTGGGAGCGGGAAGCGGCGCTGACTTCCAGCGCGCTTTACGTCGACGCCGAATCGATGGACTCGAGTGACAAACGGAATGAAGCAGTGGTGCGACGCTTTTTGGAGCGAGTGCGCGGTCCGCTGATCTTGAGCACAAACTATCGCTGGCGGCCACTGCGTCGCGCGGTGCTCTCGATCGATGCGCAAAAACCCACCGCCGAAGAGCAAAGAGAAACCTGGGAAAAAGCAGTCGGCGGTGAAACTGCCGTGCGACTGAACGGTCAACTCGGACGTCTCGTCACGCAGTTCAATCTTAACGCTCCGGCGATTCGCGCGTCGGTGCTGGAGGCCAGCAACAATGCGGAATCCGAAAACTCGCTGGCTACAGAACTATGGAACGCCAGCCGCGCGCAGGCACGCCTGCGATTAGACGATCTCGCCCAGCGCATCGAGCCGATCGCGAAATGGCAAGACCTCGTTTTGCCTGCCGATGAATTGAATCAGCTTCGCGAAATCGGCGCGCACGTTGCTTATCGCACGATGGTTTATGACTCGTGGGGGTTCGGCGCGCTCAGTGCTCGCGGTTTGGGCATTAGCGCACTCTTCGCCGGATCCAGCGGCACCGGGAAAACGATGGCGGCGGAAGTGCTCGCCAATGATCTTTCGCTCGATCTCTATCGCATTGATCTCTCGAGTGTGGTCAGTAAGTACATCGGCGAGACTGAAAAAAATCTGAGGCGAGTTTTTGACGCGGCGGAAGACGGTGGCGCAATTCTTTTCTTCGACGAAGCCGACGCACTCTTCGGCAAACGCAGTGAGGTCAAAGACAGTCACGATCGTTACGCAAACATCGAGATCAATTATCTATTGCAGCGCATGGAGTCGTATCGCGGTCTCGCGGTGCTGGCTACCAATCGTAAAGGCGATCTCGATCCGGCGTTTCTGCGGCGCGTGCGCTTCGTCGTCAACTTTCCTTTTCCGGACACTGCGCTGCGCGCGGAAATCTGGCGACGCATTTTCCCGCCAGGCACGCCGACTGATGAACTCGATGTGGGCAAACTCGCGCGGTTGAAAGTGGCCGGCGGCAACATTCGCAACATCGCTCTCAACGCTGCGTTTTTCGCCGCGGCGACTAGCGAGAAAGTTGGCATGGCGCATCTGCAACGTGCGGCCCGATCCGAATGCGCGAAGTTGGAGAAGCCGGTGAGCGAGGCTGAGATCGGAGGATGGTTATGAAGAAGCCACTGCATCTCGAGCACCGGCGGAGTCCTGTACCGGTCCATGCTGTAAGCGGACTGGTGCAGCGTAAGTGTGCGTGCGGTGAGTCTTTGAGTCTTCATGATGAATGCAGTGACTGCCGTGCCGGCCGTCTGGGTTTGCAGGGACGTGAATCTTTTGCGCCAGCGGTAGCGACAGGTGATCGGTTCGCAGATCCGAGTCTTGGGTATCACTTCAATCATGTGTCTATTCACAGCGGTCTGAATGGAGCCAGCCTTGCGGATCCGCTCTCAGATAACGGAGGCAGCACAGGCGGCGCTACTCCCACTGATGAAGGCGGCACCAGCACGAATTGCCCGGACATGAAAACCGTCTCTCTCGATTTTGTATCGCTGAACGGCTCAACCCGCGACCCATACGCCGACCTCGCTTTTGCCAATACGGTCTTTGCCCCCTGCTGCGTCAACTTTACGGCAACCGGTCGAACCGCCACTCCTTCGCTGTCAGATCGTTGGTTGGGCGGCGACACCGTGATGGAGCGAGCTACTGGTGATTGCAACGGTGACGCCAGGACTGAAGAGATCGACGCCTATCGAGGTGCTGGACGAGCCTGGGGCCTGACGGGGCGCGTTCGGGTCTTTTACGTGGAGTCTGCCCACCCGAGAGATCGTGGCCGCAGCGTGCCGCTGAGCTGTGCAAAGGGGCCAGCCGCTTCGATTCCTGAGATGCTCATGGTGACGAACATTGGCGTAGACCGCACGCTGGCCCATGAGCTTGGACACATTCTGCTCAATCCCGGCTCGCACGGAGAGCCGGCAAATAATCTAATGCACGTGACCAATACTGCGACCGGCAACGATCTCACGCCGTCGCAATGCGCGACGATCTTCGCCAACGCGTAATAGCGAGAAAAAGCATTGACGTCATGGGAAGAAAATATTTCTCACGCAAAGGCGCAAAGGCGCAAAGGAACCCTTTGGAAACGCGGCAGCGCTTTGGTCTTTGCGCCTTTGCGCGAGAAAGCTTCTGCACTTTTGCAAAGCCCGGTGAAGTTATAAATGCGCGTAACACTGCACACTAAACCGCAAAGTCATGAACATTAGAACTGAAGAACCCAAAACACCTGTCAATCATCACCAGAGGCCGGCCAGAGGTTTCGCGCAGCACAAGTGTGCGTGCAGTGGGGCGCCCAGCTTGAGTGGTAGTTGTGCGTCGTGCAAGAGCAGTGAAGTGGCTATACCGCAGCGTAGTTCTATGAGAAGTGATGCGGAGTATTCTCCTGCTCATGAAGATTGGAAACCCGCGAATCATTCGAGCTCCGGACATGATTTCAGTCGGATTCCTGTTCATCGATCCAAGCCGGCAGGACGATTCTCCATACAGATCTCTTCAACATCTGCACCTTCGTCCGGCCACCAGACGGAAATAAGCGATGAAGATGATGAGGAGCAGACTACAACATCCGCGTCCACGACAGGCAATCGTATCAATGTAACTTTCGATCCGACGACCACCTCTCCCACACCGCAATGTGATCGGATAATTCTCACGCAGTGGATTCAAATGACTGCTGACGGCTCTCCGATCATGCCGGGCACGTATCGCTCCGCATGGACTTGTCGCGATCCTACGTGTCTCAGTGATTCGACGTATTTGGATCATGGTCGTTGCTCTTATACGACACCCTACCCGGTAGATCGTGGAATCGGCACAGCCGGGTCGTCTAACGGTACCGTTGCGAACGCGACTTATTCCGATGCTCCCAGGACGGCGGGGGGTGATCGCGGATTCAATAGCGCGGCCAATCCCACCGGATGGAATACTGTGACTTACTTATTTGGAAACTATGCATTTTGTGCGGATGGAACTGACTGTGGGACATGGTACGACGGTGTTGAATGGACCTATACGAAAACGGCAGCGGATCAGGCCGCCGGCAGGAATGGTACAGCAACGGCGACTGCCTCTGCATTGCCCCCGGGACCTGGAGCCATAATCATTGAGGCTTTTGATAAATACAACACCGAAAAGGGTTTCACTCCCTGCATGTATTCGAGTAGTGGTCCATAACAAAGAACATGGATGTGAATAAAGTTTCGATAGAGATTTTACTGGCTCTTGAGCAATCAAGACTTCAGCGTGCGGCTATCAAGCTGACACACATGGGAGAGCAAACTGAGCCGGTGGGCACGATCATAATGCAGAGTTATTACTACCTGCCATCGCTTGAAATATTTCGTGCGTTGCGTAACCCACGGTTGCCTTATGAAAACGATGAGTTACCGATCATTCTCAACTTTTCGATAACTCCGGCCGAGATCAAAGTGGTACTTGAAGAAGCCCAACGCGTACGGGATTCAGTAGATGACCCAGGCGATTCGCCGTCGTTGTCCTTTACCGTCCTAATTGATGCGCCGGAAGGGATCCAAGGGGCGGAACTTCTTTTTTCGTACAAGGGCGGAGTCGTATTACATCGTGCGCTGGCCGGTGCGATCGATCAGGACAATAAGATTGGTCAGATGATCTTGCACAATCAACGTGATGCAGCTTATAGCGGGGCCTAAACCGAAGATGCTTGATCTGAAGATTGAACGATTGAGACTAAACATCCAAAACGCCGCGGGCCACGAGCATCGCGTGCAGCCGATTGCGCTGCGGGCGGTGGCGCTTTTCGCCGAGCGGTTGGATGGACCAGGCGGCATTGGAACCAGCGCTGTTTCGCAACGCCAGTGGGACACGCTTAATGCGAGTCCGCTCGATTTACAACTGGACTTCATGAGTGACGAACAAGCGGCTGAAGGTATCGCAGGCGCCTGGGCCAATGCATTGACCGCAAGGCCGGAAGCACAAGACTGATTCCGCGGAGGAGGAAACATCAATGCCCTTGAAAGGCGCATTCATCAATTTGGGAGCCGGACTGCTTGGAGCGCTGCCGAATATCGTTTTGTTCCAGTTCAACCCGCTCCGTGTCAGCCGCACGCCCAGGCTGGTCCAGCCGCCGAGGGAAGGTGATGGTTCAGGCTCACAAGACGCCACGCAGCAGGCGGGCGAGCCGAGCGAGTCGTACAGCTTTAGCCTTCGACTGGATGCCACCGATCAACTTGCGGCGAGCAATCCCATTGCCGCGGCGAGTGGCATTCTTCCGGCTCTGTCAGCATTGGAGTTGCTCATGATTCCGAAAGATTCGCTGACCATCGATCTGTTCAAACTCAGCGGCGGAAGCAGTCCTCATCAACACCCGCCGCAGCGTTTACCGACAGTTCTATTTTTCTGGGGTCCGTTTCGCATTTTGCCCGTGACAGTGAATAGCCTGAGTGTGTCCGAGACTGAATACGATCAATTACTTAATCCGATTCGCGCCGAAGTGCAGGTGAGTCTTCAGGTGCTCACGCCGTCCAACTTGAAAAACCAGGACCTCGCCAGAGGGGCTTACAAGTACAGCCAGGGGGTCAAGGAAGTGATGGCCGCGCTCAATCTCGCGAATACCGCGTCGATGGGGATCAGCGGCGGTATTTCGTTGTCGTTCTGATGGAGAACCTCGCGTCATGATTTTCAAAGGAAGCCGTTACGAAAAAGTTCCGGTCTATCAGGTGACTGGCCCAAATGGTGAGACCGTCAGCGTGCTCGGAATTCGTTTTATTCCGCCGACGCCCGCGGGTTTTCTGCACACGTTCAAAGCCAACGAGAGGCTGGACCTGTTGGCCCATGAGTTTTATCGCAACCCGGAGAAGTTTTGGCTGATTGCCGACGCGAATACCGAAATGGATCCCGACGATCTACTTGAACCTGGCCGGTTGTTGAGTATTCCGCCCGATCGCAGTTAGGCCACTGTTGGTATGGCTGAGAAAGCGTATGAGATTGCTTTTGACGACGAAGCCGTAGACGAGGATTTCTACGGCGACGTGGAGTCGTTGACAGTCGAAGAGAACCTGACGGCCGCAAACACCATGCGTCTGCGACTGGTGATCACGCTGGATGACAACGGTGTCTGGAATTATTTGGACGATGGGCGGTTGGAAATGTTCACGAAGGTCTCGGTCAGGATCGGTTTCACCGGAGGCGGTGGTTTGGCGGGCGCGCTTAGCGCCGCAGCCGGAGCATTGAGCGGCGGTGAGGGTAACGACGGATTGGAACGGATCTTTGATGGCTACATAACAGCGGTCAAGGTGGAGTGGGGCAGTGCGCCGGGCAACTCGCATCTCGAAATTGAAGCAATGGACACGAGTGTACTGATGAGCTTGGAAGAAAAGGTCGCAACGTGGCCCAACCTGTCTGACAGCGACATCGTGCAGCAGATCGTCAGCGGCTATGGCGTGACGGTAAACGTCGATTCAACGCCGACGGTGCATCAGGAGAACGACACGACGATCGTTCAGCGCACCACGGATATTCAGTTTGTGCGCGAGTTGGCCCAGCGCAATGGATTGGAGTTTTATTTCGAGACCGATAAGGACAGCGGCGAAGTGAACGCTTTCATGCGCGCCCCACAACTCGAAGGTACGCCGCAGCCTGACCTTGCAATTCAGTTTGGTGTGGAAAGCAACTTGAAGAGTTTCAATGCGCATGTGAACGGTCAACGGCCGTTAAGTGTGAAGGCAACGCAGATTGACGTGAAAGCCAATACTCCAAACTCAGCGCAGGTCGGCGACACGCAGTTGACCACACTGGGCGACACGGATGCGAATGCATTGATCGGCGGTCCGCTCGGCGCGCTCGTCACGCCGAAAGATGTGCTGGCACAGATGCTGCTACTCGGCACGCCGACGAGTGATGCAACGGAACTACAGACAATCGCGCAGGCGGTACGTGATGAGGCAGCGTGGTTAATCACGGCAAATGGAGAAATAAATAGCGATGCTTATCAAGCGGTGCTGCGCCCGCACCGGATGGTGCTGGTCAAAGGCGCGGGCTCGCGTTACAGCGGAAAGTATTACGTCACTCACGTGACACATGATCTGAAAGCAGATGGCAGCTATTCGCAGAAGTTTGACGCGCGTCGCAACGCGCGTGATCTCGACGGCACCGAGCAATTCGGTGAAAGCGGTCTGGGTTTGCCGATACCCGGCCTCTAAGAGGCACTAAGAAGAAAAACATGAGCCACAAAAAGCACAAAAGCGAAAAACAGCCAAAGAAAACAGCTAAAGAAAAGCTGAAGAAAACATTTGTGCTTTGTGTGCCTTTTGGTGGCATTCCAGAGAGGTTTTGAGGCGAGATGGGGCAAACGGACAACGACATTCTGGCGCAACTGATTGAACGAGTCGAGGGGAAGTACTTCGGCAAGTACCGCGGCACCGTGACTGACAACGCGGACCCGGACAACCTTGGTCGCATCAAGGCGAAGGTCCCACGTCTGCTCGCCGACGAGGAGTTTGGCTGGGCGCTTCCCGCTTTTATTTATGGCGGCGCAAGCGAACAAGGGCTATACGCAGTGCCCGATATCGGCGCCGGCGTTTGGATCGAATTTGAAGGCGGCGATCTTAGTTATCCGATTTGGACCGGCACCTGGTATACGAGCGGCGCCGTTCCCGAATCGGCGCAACCCGGGCAGAAAGTTCTCAAAACGAAGAGCGGTCACAAGGTGATTCTTGATGATGATGCGGGGACGGTTGAAATTACCGACAGCAATGGCAACAGCATCGAGATGGATTCAAGCGTCATCAAGGTAAGCGCCGGCAGCGCAACGAAGATCGTGATCGAGGCTCCGAACATTGAGCTCGTCGAGAATGCGACGCACCCGCTCGTTTTTGGCGACAACCTGCTGCAATACCTGAATCAGCTCGTTCAGATTTATCAAACGCACGTGCATCCGGGCGAGCTCGCCCTCGGAGTTTTTCCGGTTACACCGGCGCCGCCGGTCGCGCCGTTTCCTCCGGCCACGCCGGCGTTGTTGTCCGTTAAGGTGAAGACTGGCTGAAAGGAGAGACGAATGTCTTTGGATGCGAACGGACTGGCGGATGAAATGACGGCCCAATTGGACGAAGCCTGGCGGAAGATAAAGGGCTCGCCGTTTCCCGGAGGCAGCCCCGCCGATAGAGAGGACGCGAAAATAATGTTTCTTGCGGTTGCACGCGGGTTACTTCTCTATCTTGAAGCGCACAAGACCGACATGATCGATTCCATCACATTTGGCGGAGGCAGCCCACAGTCAGTCACCTCAGTTGACGTGGATACTTTTGTTGAGAACGTGCCGTAAGCATGGGAGTTCCATGAGCTCTGAAAGAGGTTTGTATGGCTGAACAGTTATTACAAAGCGATCTACGCGAGCGGCGCTATCTGGATTATCCGTACAGCGTCAGCGGCACAGGCGTACCGCAAACGACGACTGCTGACGATCAC
>JAICGZ010000275.1 GCA_025922875.1 Pyrinomonadaceae bacterium | reverse complement strand
CCGTTACATGAATCAAGGACGACACGCAGTTTTTTCTTAGTCTGTGGCAGTGGACCAAGCGCGTCGAGAATCACTTTGATGTGAAGATCGGTTGCGCCTTCAATCTCCTCAACGGTTCTTAGCTCAGCGCCGCCGACTTTCGTGTACTGCCCCTGGTGATAGATATCGAGTAACTCGCGCGCCTGGCCGGCGTCGAGAAAAAGTCCGGTCGAGCCGATGAACTTCAGCGCGTTCCATTCGGCAGGGTTGTGGCTCGCAGTGATCGCGATGCCACCTTGTGCTCGGCGGTGTCGCACCTGAAGTTGAACTGTCGGAACCGGACACATACCGATATCGACGACGCGGCTTCCGGTGGACAGAATTCCGGCTATGACTGCCTGCTTAACCATCTCACCGGACGTTCTCGGATCGCGTCCAATGACGATCGTGCCCGAGCCCGTGTGCGTGCCGAACGCCTGGGCGAAGCGCGTCAGCAGCTTGGGCGTGAGCGAGTGGCCCACTACGCCACGCACACCCGAGATGCTGATCTTTAAAGTCGGTATCGCTCTCATTTAGCAGGAAATTTCCCGCAAAGGCGCAAAGAAGCAAAGTGATTCTTCAAGGCTTTCTTTGCGGTCTTTGCGGTCTTTGCGTCTTTGCGGGGAAAAATCTTTTCATCTTCTAATTCTGTCGCGCGCCCAATCGAGTAACTCACGCGCGGCCGCTTTCTCCTCCGCCTCAACGATGATTCGAATCATCGACTCCGTATTCGAAGCACGCACGTGAACCCAACCCTGCGGCAGTGTCACTTTCAATCCATCACTCAAATCAACCTCGAGCATTTCCTGCTCAACTGCCGCCCGAAACTCCTGCAACACCGAATACAAGCGATGTGGCTCGACGTCTACGTTATGCTTCAGAGTCGTTAGTCGCGGCAGCCCATCCACCAAATCAGAAATGCGCTCGCCGCTCTGAGCCAGGTATTCAAGTATCAATCCGATTGCCGCAGCACTGTCATGCGTTAAGTGAACTTCAGGAACGGTAATCCCGCCACTGCCCTCGCCTCCAAGCACTCCGTTGTGTTCTATCAAACCTTCGGAGATATACGCCTGGCCCACAGGAGTACGCACAACACTTCCACCGTGACGCTCCGCGATGATGTCTACCGCGCTCGAAGTCGAAACGTTTGTAACTACGACTCCCTTCTTATTTCGTAAACGAATGTCAGCAGCAATTGCGAGCGTCATCTCTTCTGAGAGTGGCTCACCACGATCGGTGACGATTCCCAAACGCTCTCCATCAGCATCGTGCGCGAAACCAATCGCCGCGCGTCCCGCCTTCACGACCGCACAGAGTTGCGCCATCGTTTCGGGCTTCGGCTCAGGCGCGTGCGGAAAAGGCGCATTGGGATCATCGTTGACTGCAAGAACTTCACATCCCAACCGCGCCAGCCATTTCGGACTCAGAAACGAACAGGCGCCGTTACAGCAATCAACCGCCACCGTCAGCTTTTTCGACTTGATCACGTCGGCGGCAAAACTCTCCTCGAGAACTTTTATATGTTCTTCGATCGGATCGGCCGTCTGAACAACTTGCTTGATCGTGTCCCAGGTCGCTTTGGCAAACTCGCCTTGATGAAAGATGTCGAGCAACTCCTCGCCCTGAGTAGGATTTAGATAGAGGCCGTCGCCACGAACAAACTTCAGCGCGTTCCACTGCCATGGGTTATGACCGGCGGTAATCGCAATTCCGCCATCAGCCTTCAACCACTTGACCGCCAACTGCATGCTCGGCGTGGGACAAACGCCGAGATCGACAACCTCACAACCTGCTCCCAACAGCCCCGCCAACACTGCCGATCGAATCATCGCGCCCGAAGGTCGCGTGTCGCGGCAGACGAGGATTCGCCCCCGGTCGAGATAAGTGCCGTAAGCCTCGGCAAAGTCGACCGCCAATTCCGGTGTAAAGGTCTCACCGACAATTCCACGAACTCCGGTGATGCCGATTTTCAGCGGTTTCATCTAACTTCTGGAACTGATAACTCGGAAAGCTGGGTTACGTCGGACTTAATTGTACCTCACGACATAAGTCCCCGTCATTTTTTTGCTAGGATTTACAAGATTTTTCTAGAATCCTGTCCAAACAATGAAACGACTACTTTTTCTTACCTTTGCAATAGTGCTGCTTCTCGCGGGTCAGGCCCGTGGTCAGCAGACCATCGCTGAACGACTCGGCTACCCGCGCGACGCGAAGCTCTTGATCGTGCATGCTGACGATCTCGGTATGACGCACTCTGTAAATGCTGCGACGATCAAGGCCTTCGAGAGTGGCCTCGTGAACTCCGGCAGCATCATGGTGCCGTGCCCATGGCTTTCAGAGATCGCGGCTTACGCACGCACAAATCCCCAAGCGGATCTCGGCCTGCACTTAACATTGACGAGTGAATGGACGTCTTTCCGTTGGGGTCCTGTAGCGCCGCGAGATCGAGTGACTTCCCTGCTCGACAAGGATGGATACTTCCGTTTGACGGAAAGTGAAGCCGCCGCTCAAGCAGATCCGAAAGAGGTTGAACTCGAAATCAACGCGCAGATTGAACGTGCGCGCGCACTCGGTATTCAACCCACTCATCTCGATTCTCACATGGGCACGCTCTATCAAAGCAAAGCGTTGTTTGAAGTGTTCCTGCGCGTCGCGCGCAAGCACAAGCTCCCGGTACGAGTCGCTAAAGCGTGGTTTGCGCGAGCAGACTTTTTGCCATCCATGTTGAATCCGGATGACGTTTATATCGATCGCATTCTGGATATCAATCCTTCTGTCGCTGCAAACGACTGGGCGAACTTTTATTCCGACGCGATCAAGAAGCTCGAGCCGGGAGTGACTGAGATCGTCGTGCATCTGGCATACGACGACGCTGAAATGCGAGGAGCGACGTTCAATCATCCTGACTGGGGAGCAGCGTGGCGGCAGCGCGATTTTGAATTCTTCACCAGCGACGCCTTCCGTAAGTTGCTCCAGGAGAACCAGATCAAGCTCATCACCTGGCGCGAACTCGGCAAGTTGATCAAATAGCCACAGATACACACGGATTTACACGGATATCTGCTTATCCGTGTAGATCTGTGTCTCTCCGTGGCCCTTTTTCCAAAACTTTTCCGCGTTAGTGATAGGAAGGAAGGAGAGCATTATGAAACACATTCGCACAGCGGTGGCCCTATCTGGCCTGCTTTTATTGTTCACGTTCTCATCAGCGCTGGGACAAACTGACCGGCAAACTATCATACATATCCCGTTTAATTTTACCGTCGGTGAGAAAGCGTTTCCCGCTGGCAAGTACGTGATCGAGCGAAACAGGAAAGACACGGACACTGTGTGGGTGATCAGGCACAAGGACAACTCCGGCAAAGCCCTGCTTCTAACACAACCGGTGCGCTCAATCGACACACAGGAAGACAACCGGCTCGTGTTTCGTCGTTACGACGATCTTTATATCTTGTCGGAGTTTTGGATCGCGGGAAGCAACACCGGACGCGAGCTTCAGGTTTCGGATCGCGAACGAGCACTGGAGAAAGCTTTAGCGGAGAGGCGTCAGGATGTTATCTTGACGGACCGTGGCAGATAAATCCAATTTCATACACTGTTTTTCACGCCGCCAGTTACTAAAAACTGGCGGCATTGCTTTGCTTGGAGCTACCACTCTCCGCGCCAATGCATGGCCCAACCAACCTCGTGAGCTGACGCTTTACGTTGGCACGTACACCTCGGGCAAGAGCGAGGGCATTTATGGTTATCGCATGGACCATGCGACCGGCGCACTCACGCGTTTCAACGCCTTCAAATCCGTGAACCCTTCGTTCCTCGCAATCGATCGAAGCAAGCGGTATTTGTATGCAGTGAACGAAGTTAGTGAGTATGCGGGAAAACCGAGCGGCGGTGTCAGCGCTTTTGCGATCGATAGCGCCACAGGCAACCTCCGGCTGCTGAACGAACAAGCTACTCAAGGCGCCGACCCGTGTCATTTGACTATCGATCGGAGGAAACGAACGTTACTGGTCGCAAATTACACTGGCGGGAGTGTGGCCGTCCTGCCAATACGTTCGGACGGGACCCTCGCGCCATCAACTGACGTAGAGCAACACGAGGGCTCGAGCGTCAAAGAACAACAGAAGGGACCACACGCCCATTGCATCATCCTCGATCGATTCGAGCGGCATGCACTCGCCGCGGATCTTGGCATCGATAAGGTGATGATCTACCGGTTCGACGCCGCTACTGGAAAACTCAGTCCGGCCGCACAACCGTGGGCCGAACTCAAAGCAGGCGCGGGTCCGCGACACCTGACACTTCATCCCAATGGCAAGTACGCGTACGTCATCAACGAACTGGATTCGACGTTAACAGCATTGAAGTACAACGAAGCAAGCGGAACGCTATCGCAGATCGAAACCCTCCCAACGTTACCGAGTGACTTCTCCGGCGCGAGCTATTGTGCGGACGTCCACGTATCTCCATCGGGCAAGTTTGTCTACGGCTCAAATCGCGGACACAACAGCATCGTCGTTTTCGAGATCGATCCGGGCACAGGCAAGCTCAAACTCGTCCAACACGTCTCGACCGAAGGCAAATGGCCTCGTAACTTCACCATCGATCCAACCGGCAGGTTCCTGCTCGTTGCCAATCAACGCACTGACAACGTCGTCACCTTCTCTATCGATTCACAAACTGGCCGCCTCACGCCCACAGGTCACGTCGAAGAAATCCCTGCTCCGGTCTGCCTGAAGTTCCTTTAACCACGATGACACAGATAAACCCGGATCGAGATCCATCTTCATCCGTGTTATCCGTGGTTAATGTTTTAGTTGGTCTTTGTTCGATCACCATTGAAAAGTCCGCCTGAATAGATGAAAATACCCCCGTTTCTGAATCCCTGCCTGAGGACAGCAAATAGATGAGAAATCCCATACTTGCCCTGGGGGCATTCAGTCTTTCACTGTGCTTCGTTCTCCAAACCCCAATGACGATCAACGCGCAAACCGATCTCGCCGACAGCGACGAATTTTTTCAGAGAACAAGCCGAACCGGCCCTGAGCGCGACCACACACAAAAGATTGAAGATCTTCTCAAACGCATGACGCTCGAAGAGAAAGTTGGGCAGATGACCCAGCTCACGATCGAAATGATCGCCTCAGGCAAGGATCAGAACATCAAGGTCGATCCCGCCAAGCTCGAGAAAGCTGTCGTTAAATATGGCGTCGGCTCGATTCTCAACGTCTACGACCAGGCACTCACCCTGGATCGTTGGCAAGAAATCATCACCCAGATTCAAGAGGCCGCGACTAAAAAAAACCGGCTCGGCATTCCCGTGCTCTACGGCATCGATTCAATCCACGGAGCAAACTACATTCTCGGCGCCACTCTCTTTCCGCAAGAGATCGGCATGGCCGCCACCTGGAATCCGGAGTTGATGAAGCGCGCTTCCGAGATTGCCGCAATTGAAACGCGCGCCGCTGGAATTCCGTGGAGTTTCTCTCCGGTCCTCGACCTCGGCCGCAATCCACTCTGGTCACGCTTTTGGGAAACGTTTGGCGAAGATCCGTACCTGGCGAAAGTGATGGGCGTCGCGTTCGTACGCGGTCTTGAAGGATCCGACGTCTCTTCTGACCAGCAGGTCGCATCCAGCTTGAAGCACTACATGGGCTACAGCTTTCCGCTTACCGGAAGAGATCGAACACCGGCATGGATTCCCGAGAATTACTTGCGAGAATATTTTCTCCCAACCTTCGACGCAGCAGTCAAAGCCGGTGCGCGCACGATCATGATCAACTCCGGCGAGATCAACGGCGTTCCCGGCCACGTCAATCGCCAGATCTTAACTGACATTTTGCGGACCGAGCTCGGCTTCAAAGGTTTTGTCGTCTCTGACTGGGAGGACATCAAGAAGCTGGTCACGATGTGGCGCATCGCGCCGAATGAAAAAGAAGCAACGCGCATGGCGATTATGGCGGGCATCGATATGAGCATGGTGCCTCTCGACTACAGTTTCGCCGATCACCTCATCGCGCTCGTTAAAGAAGGCTCGGTTCCGCAATCGCGAATTGATGAAGCAGTGCGACGAATACTGCGCGTCAAGTTTGAGCTCGGGCTCTTTGAAAAGCCGATGCCAAACGCCGCGCTCAAATCCAAGTTTGCCACTGCGGAATCGAGACAGGTGAGTTTGCAGGCGGCGCAGGAATCGATGACGCTGCTGAAGAATGAAAACAACATACTGCCACTGGCGAAGACCGCGAAAGTACTCGTCACCGGACCAAC
The DNA here is from genome assembly GCA_025922875.1 of Pyrinomonadaceae bacterium. Taxonomy (GTDB): domain Bacteria; phylum Acidobacteriota; class Blastocatellia; order Pyrinomonadales; family Pyrinomonadaceae; genus PSRF01. The sequence goes on along the minus strand of JAICGZ010000275.1, from coordinate 2,561 downwards.
ATCCGATTCGCTCATCTCACTGAACAATGGTTGGACTTACGTGTGGCAGGGATCGGAGGAGTCGCTCTATCCGAAAGATCGACACACGATCCGTAGAGCAATCGAGGCGAAGATTGGTGCAGGTAACGTCACGTTTGTACAGGGAACTAAGATCACCAGACGCCCCGGCTCAACTTCAAACAACACGCCAACCGACATTGACGAAGAAGTTGACATCGCTGCGGCAGTGGAAGCCGCAAAGAATGTGGATGTAGTTGTGCTGGCGCTCGGTGAAGGTTCTTATTGTGAAACACCGGGCAACATCACAGACCTGACGCTCGGCGAACCGCAGCTGAAACTCGCGCAAGCTATTCAGGCGACCGGGAAACCCGTGGTGCTGGTGCTGGTCGAAGGGCGTCCACGAATCATCAATCGTATCGCCGACGGCGCGAAAGCGATTTTGATGGCTTACAACCCGAGCAACGAGGGTGGAACTGCGATCGCGGATGTGTTGTTTGGTGATGTGAATCCAAGCGGTAAACTTCCGTTCACCTACCCGCGCACGCCGAACGGTTTGATTAATTACGATCACAAACCGTTCGAAACCGAGAACACATCGTTCGGCAATATGGCTTTCAACCCGCAGTTCCGGTTTGGCGACGGCCTGAGTTACACGACTTTTACCTATAGCGACTTGCGTCTCGGAAAACAGACGATTTCAGCGAACGAAGAATTGCCGGTCAGTGTGACGGTAACAAACAGCGGGCAACGCGCAGGCAAAGAAGTCGTGTTGCTTTACGTCAGCGATCTGGTGGCGTCGATATCGCCACCGGGCAAACGGCTTCGTCGCTTTGCGAAGATCAGTCTCAACCCGGGCCAGAGCCGCATGTTGAATTTCACATTGCGGTCAGACGACTTGTCGTTCATCGGAGCTGATAACAAACGCACGGTCGAGCCAGGCGAGTTTGATGTGAGGATTGCTGGCCTTAGTCAGAGATTCACACTGAAATAGACATTGCAGGGGGGCCCTCCGTGGCCACCCCTGCACAGGATCTTCAACGAAGGTGGCCACGGAGGGCCACCCCTACAATGACGAACATGAGAATCAAAAAATACCTCCCGTTATTTCTTGTTCTAATCTGCGCGGTTGTCGCGTCTGCCCAGGAACCAGCACCAACTCCCAAACACAACTTGATGCCTGTTCCGGCGTCAGTAAAGTTTCATCCGGAAGAGCGCCTCGCGGTCAATGGTGATTTCAAAGTGGCGACGCGTGGTCATTCAGACGCGCGACTTCTCGGCGGCATTTCACGGTTCATGAAACGTCTCGAAGGACGTACCGTCTTGACGCTCGCGCCTGGACTTGCGGTCGACGATCAGATGACGCCGCTCATCATTCATTGCCAGGGTCCCGGCAAAAACATTCCCGGCGTCGATGAGAATGAAAGTTATCGCATCGACATCACCAGGCGACAAGCATTGCTCACCGCTCCCACCGTCGTCGGCGCGCTGCGTGGGCTCGAAACACTGCTGCAACTACTCGACGCCGATCGCAATGGATACTTCCTGCCGGGAGTTCAGATCGACGATCAGCCACGGTTTCCCTGGCGTGGCTTGCTGATCGACGTGGCTCGTCACTTCCACACGATGGAAGTTCTCAAACGCAATCTCGATGCGATGGCCGCGGTGAAGTTGAACGTGCTTCACTGGCACTTGACTGAAGACCAGGGCTTCCGCGTTGAGAGCAAGAAGTTTCCCAAGTTGCACCAGCTCGGATCAGACGGCAACTACTACACGCAGGATCAAATCAGAGAGATCATTGCTTACGCTCGCGATCGCGGCATTCGCGTGGTGCCTGAGTTTGACATACCGGGGCACAGCACCAGTTGGCTTGTTGGGTATCCTGAACTCGGCAGTGCGCCTGGTCCATACACAATCGAACGCCGTCCCGGAATTTTTGAACCCGCTCTCGATCCGACGCGGGAAGAAGTCTACAAATTCCTCGAGACATTTTTAGGCGAGATGGCGGCACTCTTCCCCGACGATTATTTACACATCGGCGGCGACGAGAACGAAGGTAAGCAGTGGGATCGAAATCCCGCGATCCAGGCCTACATGAAACAGAAAGGAATCAAGGACAACCACGCGCTCCAGGCTTACTTCAACACGCGCCTGTTGAAGATCCTGCAAAAGCATAAAAAGAAGATGGTTGGTTGGGACGAGATTCTTCAGCCCGAACTGCCGAAGGACGTGGTAATCCATTCCTGGCGTGGAACGGCCGCTCTCGCGGAAGCCGCGCGAAAAGGTTATGACGGGATTCTTTCCAACGGTTACTACATCGACCTCGCTCATCCCGCTTCACAACACTACGTTGCCGATCCACTCCCCGCCGACAGCACGTTGACTCCTGAACAGGCGAAGCATGTGTTGGGTGGTGAGGCGACAATGTGGGCCGAATGGGTAACCCCGGAAACGATCGACTCGCGCATCTGGCCGCGCACCGCAGCAATCGCCGAAAGGCTTTGGTCTCCGCGCACTGTTACTGATATTCCAGACATGTATCGTCGACTCGCAGTGATTAGTCT
>JAICGZ010000274.1 GCA_025922875.1 Pyrinomonadaceae bacterium | reverse complement strand
TCTGCGAGCGCCGGCACACGAGCAATCTGTTCGCCTAACTGTTCGGCGATCGTTGCTCCACCAAAAGCGCCAGCCAGGATACCAACAAGGGTGATTCCGATCTGAATAGTTGATAAAAACCGGTCGGGAGACATCGCCAGTTCAAGCGCAGCGCACGCGCGTGAGTCGCCGTTGTCGCACATTTGTCGCAGTCGCACCTTGCGCGCCGACACAATGGCAAGCTCCGACATCGCGAACACGCCGTTGGCCAGCAGCAACAGGAAAATGAAAATAATCTCAAAGGTGATTGCGGTCATATTCATACTCCTGGAAAATCACATTAAGACAGTGAACATACTAGAGGCAAAGCTTGGCACAAGTATATAAACAGCGTGAGACTACCGGGTTAACAGGAAGCGATGTTAGACAGTAAGTTGCCAAGCAACTGTACGATTGCTGGAATCATGCATCTCGTTAATAATACCTTAGTGAAAAAGTCGCTCGCCGCTATCCAGAAAAACGTGGCGCGTTTTAAAACGAGTTGCTCAATGAGTCGATCTCGCACGAGCACAAACTTTCATTCCGCAGGCGCAAAGCTCGCTTTTGCGCTGATGAGTGTTTTCTTGTTCAGTGGCACTGAATTGCGAGCGTTTGCAACTGCGTCGAATGGGTCAATCGCCAGCGCAAATCCCGCTATTCGATCGAACAGGTCATTGCCGAATTTTGTCGCGGTCCGTAAGAAGATCTCACCTCTTTTACAGAAACAGTTTAAGCGTCAATCTGTGGACCAGGCGCTACTTACTTCATCGAGCGCATACGACTCACAAGCGAATCGAACCTGGTTGCTCCTTTCCACCGACAACCTGCTAGCTTACGGCTTTGATCCTGTTTCCTTTGTTTCTGACCGCGGTCCACCGGTGCTCGTCTAACGTAGTTCAATCGTACTCTGATGAACTCGCTCTGGCGCACAAGTTCGGAGCGAAACATAAGCATTCTGGTCCTCGTGTGAGGAGGCTCGCGATGAACGAAAAGATGAGACTCTTGATCGCTTATGAACCGGGGTGGCCTAAGACACCCCATACGGTACTAAACCGCCTTTGTTTTTGCTTATGGAATCGATAACAGAACTTCTTCATAACCTTAAGGAATACCTCAATCCGAAGATCATAATTGAGACGTTGCTTGCTAAGGGCGGCGTATTTGTTTATGTGGGATTGGTGTTCATAGTCTTTGCCGAGACCGGGCTGGCAGTCGGTTTCTTTTTGCCAGGCGATTCGCTCTTGGTGGTCGCCGGCCTTTTTGCAGCGACCGGACAACTTAATGTGGCGGTGCTGCTGTCATCGTTATTCGTTGCCGCGGTAGTGGGAGACGCGGTGGGTTACTACACGGGCGCCAAGATGGGCCCAAGGCTTTTCAGACGGCAGAAGTCCTTGCTGTTTCGTCCCAGCCACTTACAGAGGGCGCACGACTTTTACGAGAAGTACGGCGGCAAGACCATCATCATTGCGCGCTTTGTTCCGATAGTGCGAACGTTTGCCCCAATCGTCGCTGGTGCGGCTCAAATGCCATATCGAAATTTCGTCGTATTCAATGTAGTGGGTGGCTTTCTCTGGGTCTTCAGCATGGTTTTGACGGGTTATTTTCTGGGCACGCTGTTGCGGGACAAACTGGGGATTAATCTGGATGAGCATATCGAATGGGTAGTAATCGTCGTCGTCTTCCTATCGTTAACCCCACCAATCTACGAATACTTAAAGTCCCGGTTGGCAAGGAAGAAATCAGCGAGCCTAGATGAGAGGTCAGACATTTCAGCGATTGAAACTGAGCCTTAACAAGATCACCGCATCAGGTCGGAACTCGCGACAAATTTCACTTTATGCCGGACAAATTTCATTTAATGCCGGATCCGCACAAGAATGTGGGTTCGGTCATAAAGTGAAATTTTATTCTGGCATAACGTGAGAATTTCCTACAGTTTTCGGTCATAACTTGAAATTTTCTCACCGCCTCTTTATCTGAGGTTTTCAACCGCTTCGATTTCTTTCACGATGTCTTAGACGTTTTGGCGGTTGTTCTAATTCGCGCGATATATCTGTTCGTAACCTCCGCCTTGTTGTGCGGAGGTCAAAGTTGAGATGCCGCACGATCCAGAGATTTGATTTAGCCGATGTAATCGAGAATCGAGCAGCATACGTAACTTGGGCGATCAGATTTTTCATGCGTTGACTGCTTCACCAGGTCTTTGCCTCTCCCCGTACAAACGGGGACGCTTGCTCGCCCTGACGGTACTTATATATTTGTTGTAGAATCTTGACCAGGTAATCTCGTAGAGCCGCTATCGCTGAGGATTCGAAATCACCAACGTCCGGGCGTATCCCCTCAAGCGCGGCGTCCCTGCCACTGCAAATCAAATTTTGAGTCTTTTCGGTACTTTGAGAGTTGTCGAGCTAAATTTTTTGGCGGGACTTTCAATAGAGGTAGGTTGTCCAGAACTTCCGCGGTGTCAGCTCGAAACATAACTGCTTCGAACCGACCTTACAAAGACCATGATTTGACTCTCAATCTAAGATTGGAAGTGCTCAGTGATCGAATTGTCAAGGGTCAAAATCGTCGTATTGCTGCTCATCCTTGCAAGCGGTAGCGCACCGGGTCAATCCATCGTGACCGGTGGCATCAGCGGGACGGTTACTGATCAGCAAAAGGCTGCGGTGATTAATGCCACAGTAACCGTTCACAATACCGAAACAAACAACGCGATCAACGTCACGGCTGACGACCAGGGTCAATTCCGTGTAACCGATCTTCAGCCCGGATTGTACACGTTGAATATCAGCAAGGAGGGGTTCGCCCGCTTTCCAGCAAGCGTCGTTGTTGAGATTGGACGACTCACGAATATCAACGTCGTGCTTTCTCCAGGGCCGCTGCATTATGAGGTAGTCGTTAGCGAGGTGCCGGTCATTAACACGGTCCAGCAGGATTTCTCAGCAAACATCAATCAAACTTCGATAAGCGAACTGCCGATCAATGGTCGTCGCTGGTCAAACTTTGCGCTCGGTACGCCCGGCGCCGTCCGCGACGGCGGCTTCGGGCTTGTCAGTTTTCGCGGGATCAGCGGACTGCTGAATAACAACACGATCGACGGCGGTGACAACAACCAGGCGTTCTTCTCGGAAGAGCGCGGGCGGACACGTATCAGCTACGTGATTGGGCTTGATTCCATTCGCGAATTTCAAGTCAACACTTCGAACTATTCGGCTGAGTACGGACGCGCTGCCGGCGGGGTCATTAATGCCATCACCAAGAGTGGCACGAACGACTTTCACGGATCGGCCTTCTACTATCTGCGCGACGAAAGGTTCGGGGCCCGCAATCCCCTCGGCTTTCGGAGCGTGCCAATAAATGGCGGGTCTGGTCTGATTCCGCTGAAACCCACGGACAGGCGGCAACAGTTCGGCGGCACCGTTGGTGGTCCAATTCTCAAAGATCGTTTGTTCTTCTTTTTCAGTTACGACCAGCAGAGACGTAACTTTCCGGGCATCGCTACCACTGCCGATCCGCTCTTCTTCACGACCGTAAACAGAGGAACAACTGGAGCGGGTCTGAAAGCTCCCAATCGTCAGTTAACCGACGCACAAATCGATGCCACCGTAGCGTTTCTTACTAGTTTGACTGGAGAGACGGCTCGGAGAGGCGACCAGACCATCCTTCTGCCGAAGCTGGAATGGCGTATTAATCAGCAGAACACCCTCACCGGATCCTACAACCGGCTGCGCTGGAAATCGCCGGCCGGCACGCAAACCAATCCCACCGTAAATTTTGGTCGTCAGAGCTTTGGCGACGACTTCGTCAACGTTGACTCGCTCAACTTGCGCTTGTCTTCGCTGATCAAGCCGACGCTAATCAACGAAGCACGTTTTCAATATGGACGCGATAACGAGTTTGGTTTTAGTCAGACTCCGGCTCCGGGCGAGCCGCTTACGGGTCCCAATGGCAGGCCACCGCAAATAGGCATTACGGGCGGCTTCACTTTCGGCAAACCAACATTTCAGGAGCGTCGAGCATTCCCGGATGAAAAACGGTGGCAATATGCCGACACTGTAACGATGACGCGGGGCACGCATGCGATCAAATTTGGGTTTGATTTCAACAATGTCCAGGACCTGCTGGATGCGCTTAATAGCGAAGAAGGTGCTTACGCGTTCAGCACCATCAATGACTTCATCATTGACTACGTTAACTTCACGACCAGTGGTGCGTTGCGCTCGGCGGGGCGCGTGTGTTCAGGTTCTACGAGAATCGCAGGTCAATGTTACACCGGCAACTATCAGCAGGGATTCGGTCCATCCGCTTTTCGCTTTCGCACCAACGATTACAATCTATTCGTGCAGGATGATTATCGCGTCACTCCCAGACTCACACTGAATCTTGGTCTGCGTTACGAGTACGAACAACTGCCAAAGGCGCAGATTGCGAACTCGTTGCCGAACCTCACAGGACAGCTGTTCGGGCCCGAGCAAACTCAACGGCTACCCGCGGACAAAAATAACTTTGGCCCACGACTTGGATTTGCTTATGACCTCGGGGGAAATAGCAAGAGTTCGATCCGTGGCGGTTACGGCATCTACTACGGGCGCATTATTAACTCGACTATCTCGACTGCTATTACAAACACCGGATCGACTCAGGCGCAGCGAACCTTATTGCTTAATCCGGCGAGCACCCCGGCCTCCGCTCCGATCTTCCCGACTACCTTCGCAAGCATCACGGGCTCAGCAGCAACGCCGAACATCGTCGTATTTGATCCGAAACTGAGTGCGCCCTTAATTCACCAGGGTGACCTGGTGTTTGAGCGCCTGGTCGCGACCAACACCGTCGTTTCCGCCTCGTACCTCCTTAGTTTCGGGCGCAACCTGCCAACCTTTGTTGATTTCAACTTGCCGGCCGCAACTTCGAGAAGCTACACGATCATAGGCGGAGACCTTAATGGTCAGAGGTTGACGACACCGTTCTATGCCAGCCCAAGGCCTGATACTAGATTCGGCGCCATCACGGTGGTGCGTGGTCTGATTCACTCCCAATACCATGCGCTGGTGCTTCAGGTAAACCGTCGTTTGACAAAGGGTCTTCAGTTCGACAGTAGTTACACACTGTCGAAAGCAACCGACAATGGACAGACATCGACGACCTTCATTGCCGTGAACACCCCGTTCGATCCCGCGAATTTCGCGGCAGATCAGGGCCTGGCAAATTTTGATATTCGCCACAAGTTTGCGGCGAGCGTCATTTGGGTACCGAAATTCGGAAAGGGCGGCAAGGTAACACGCGCTGTTCTTAACGGTTTTACCTTTTCGCAAATTTGGGGGGTTACCTCGGGCGCACCATACTCGGCGGGCACTTCGGGCAATCCGGCTGGCGGCGTGAGCGGAAACGTCAACGGCGCTGGGGGCTCACTTAATCGCGTTCCGTTGTTCTCGCGCAATTCGTTTCGTCAACCGAAAATTGTAAATGTCGACGTCCGCGCTACCCGACGGTTCAGCGTGACAGAGAAGATGCGTCTGGCGTTGTCGGTTGAAGCATTCAACGTTTTGAATCGCACTCAGGTCACCGGAGTGAACACGCGGCTCTATATTGTCGGCGGCACGGTGACAGCCAGCACGCTGACATTCGATCCGGCATTCCGGACGATCGCCGCGGCTGGCAACGGACTCGTTCGTGAACGCCAGATTCAACTGGGGGCGCGATTTGAGTTTTGAGTATCGAGAATGACTCCCGAATCCTGGCAAAGAATCAAACAGATCTTTCATTTGGCTTTGCAATATGAGCCAGAGAGGCGGGGTGCCTTTTTGTCGGTGGAGTGCGGCGACGATGAGTTGTTGCGTAAAGAAGTCGAGTCACTAATCTCGGCACATGAAAGAGACGGCAGCTTTATTGATTCACCGGCCTTCGCGGCAGCGACTGAGATCTTCGGAAGCGCCCCACTGATGATTGAGGGTCAAAAGCTCGGCCACTACGAGATTATCTCAACGCTCGGCAAAGGTGGCATGGGTGAAGTCTATCTAGCCCGCGATACGAGACTCGGTCGGAAGGTTGCGTTAAAGTTTCTCTCGTCCCCCTTCACCAAAGATGTCGAGCCACTACACCGCTTTGAACAAGAGGCGCGCGCGGCCTCAGCGCTCAACCATCCCAACATCATTACGATCTACGAGATTGGCGAAGTATACGACCGCCACTTCATCGCCACCGAATTCATCGACGGTGAAACCTTGCGTCAACGCATTCGCAGCGGACCCTTGAAACTTACCGACGCATTGAACATCGCCGAGCAGGTAGCGTCCGCACTTGCCGAAGCGCACAGCGCTGGCATCGTTCATCGTGACATAAAACCCGACAACATCATGCTGCGGCGCGATGGCCTGGTGAAGGTGCTCGACTTTGGATTGGCAAAGCTTACTGAACTTAACGAGATCGGATCCGAGGATGCGACGCGGGCGTTGGTAAAAACGAGCACCGGTATCGTGATGGGCACTACGGCCTACATGTCGCCGGAACAGACGCGCGGCCTTCATGTCGACGCTCGCACGGACATCTGGAGTTTCGGCGTCGTACTCTATGAGATGGTAACTGGTAGAACACCTTTCACCGGCCCGACCGCCGGCGATCTGATCGCGCAGATACTCGAACGCGAACCCCCGGAAATTTCAACCTATACCAATAATGCTCCGTTGCAGTTGCAGCACCTCCTGCAGAAGGCTCTCAAGAAACCGCGCCAAGAGCGTTACCAAACTATCAGCGAGTTGCTCGGTGATCTAAGAAGTCTAAAAGTCGTGTTTGATTTGGGGGCACATTCGCTGCCGCAGCCCTCGCATTGGGTCGACAAGTTCGCCCGGAACAAGAAGAGAGTGGCAGTGGGCGCTTTGGCGCTTTTGCTCATGGTCACCGCAATCTTTGGCGTCTACAAACTGTCTCATTTGAACCCGCGCCTAAGAGCGTCAGAACAAGCTCCGTTGCCAGTGGTGCTGAGGACGACGCAAATAACCACCGGATCCGGCGTGGACGGCTTTCCGTCGTTAGCACCAGACGGCAACACTGTCGCATTCAGTTCGGGTCGCAGTGGAAAGTTCGAGATTTACGTCAGCCAGCTTACGCCTGGTAGTCGTGAGGTTCAGATCACTTCTGATGGTGGGCAAAACCTGGCGCCGGCTTGGTCGCCAGACGGGAAGTTGATTGCTTACTGTTCAACGAATCGCGGCGGCATCTGGTTGGTTCCGGCGTTGGGCGGTGTAGCGAAACAATTGACGCAGTTTGGCTCCCACCCGCGTTGGTCGCCCGACGGACAATCGATTGCCTTTGAATCAGATGCCATTTCCCAAATCGAGCCGAACCAACGCGCAATGCCTCCTTCGGTCCTTTGGTCGGTGCCTTCACAGGGAGGCGAACCAAGGCGCCTGACGAAAGTTGGCAATCCACCGGGCGGACATGGAGCGCCTTCATGGTCTCCCGACGGCAAACGCATTGCATTTACCGCTGGTGATTTCAACTCCGCGAACTTGACCATTTGGTCAATGTCTCTAGACGGGTCTGATCTCAAGAGGCTGGTGACCGGTGCCTTCGATCCGCTCTACTCGCCTGATGGAAAGAGAATCTATTTTGCGAAGGACTACGGTCTCTGGTACTTACCTATTTCGCCTGATAGCGGCGAGCCTGCAGGTGAACCACTGCAACTCATACCAGCAACCGGTCACGGGCGCATTAGGTTTCTGACTGTGTCGGCGGATGGCAAGAAGCTCGCTTTCAGCCCTGTAACCAGTAACAGCAACATCTGGTCGCTGGGGCTGTTGTCAAAATCAGATCAGGCCGGAGGACAGCCTATACCGCTGACGGAGAACACGAACTTTCGCACAAACCTGCCCACCTTTTCACCTGATGGAGGGAAGATCGCGTACCTGTCGTGGCCGACCGGAGCGTCGAATATCTGGGTCATGGATGCCGACGGGAAAAACCCGACCCAGCTAACCACAAGCGGAGCGGGGATTCCCAGCTGGTTGGACCAGGAGCATGTCGCTTTTTTGCTGCGAGGTGAGGAACATTCAAAACTTTGGTCAGTCCCGATTAATGGCGGAAGCGAAAAGCCCTTGTTTGATTTCAATGACAAGGTCGACTATGCGCGAGTATCTCCGGATGGTAGGACCGTTGCGTTCAATTCAAAAAAGACCGGCACTATCAACATCTGGACCATACCAATCGCAGGTGGAGAGGCGAAGCAGCTAACGTTCGACAACGAGGCGATGAGCTTTCCCTGCTGGTCTCCCGACGGGAAACTCCTCGCGTTTCAGGTGAAACGCGGCGACGATTCTAATGTAGCAATAGTGCCGAGCGGCGGCGGTACGCCGACGCAACTAACCTTCGATCGCGGACTGAGCTATGCTCACAGTTGGTCACCTGACGGAGACAAGATCGCTTTCGCCGGATTTCGTAACGGCTACTGGAACATTTGGTGGGTCTCGCGGTCGACAAAGCAAACGAAGCAACTGACAAACTACACAAGGCTCAATGCGTTCGTTCGATATCCCGCATGGTCGCCGGAGGGGAAGCAGATCGTTTACGAATATGCGGAAGCCTTCGGCAACATCTGGCTGATGGAATTAAAGTAAGACAAAGGTAGTGACGTCTTCAACGGTCTTTATTCTTGCAATGAATCTCCATGATTTTCTTGGTCGCATCGTGATGAATGGAATCTCGGGATGGACGTGTATGTTTCCACCGTTGCGGGAGAGCCCGCGCGATCCCGCACTGATGCGCATGCAGATGGAAGTACCTTCGTCCCTCGAAAAGCCACAATAAGTGGGTTTGGCACAAATCCGACACGGACG
>JAICGZ010000273.1 GCA_025922875.1 Pyrinomonadaceae bacterium | reverse complement strand
GAAACCACGGGTGAGACGGACGAGTTTGGACTACCTGTCAGGTATAACTGGGCTGCCGAATATCGTGGAAGAGCAATCGTGGTTTACGGGCATACGTCTGTTCCGGAACCTGAATGGCTGAACGGAACGATCTGTATCGACACTGGCTGTGTGTTTGGCGGGAAGTTAACGGCGCTGAGATATCCCGAAAAGGAGCTTGTGTCCGTGCCGGCGCTGCGAACCTATTACAAATCCGCGAAGCCATTTCTGCCGGAGGAAAACATGGCGCCGGCGCTGACGGCACAACAAAAGTATGACGATATTCTCGATATCGATGATGTTTCCGGCAAACGGATCATTTCCACTCGTTTGCATCACACGGTCACCATTCGAGAAGAAAACAGCATTGCCGCGCTCGAAGTGATGAGCCGGTTTGCAGCCGATCCAAAATGGCTAATTTACCTGCCTCCCACGATGTCGCCGTCTGAGACCAGTCGCGAACCCGGTCTGCTCGAGCACCCGGCGGAGGCGTTCTCTTACTATCGCAATCAGGGAATCGCGAGAGTCATCTGCGAAGAAAAGCATATGGGCTCGCGGGCTATCGTGATCGTTTGTCGAGATCGGGAAGCAGCAAGAAGGCGCTTTGGTGTTACAGAGGACACTATTGGTACCTGTTACACGCGGACCGGTAGACGATTTTTCGACGATCGCACAATAGAACAGGAGTTCCTTTCCAGGATTCAGCAGGCACTGGAAGGCGCAGGTGTTTGGGAAGAGTTTGAGACGGATTGGGTGTGTCTCGATTGTGAGTTGATGCCCTGGTCGGCAAAAGCGCAGGAGTTGCTGCGCCAGCAATATGCGGCCGTCGGCGCCGCTGCTCGCGCTTCGCTGAGTGACGTCATGACCACTCTCGAACAAACTCAACAGCGAAGCGGCGAGGTAGCTCCGCTGCTGGATCGTTATCGAGAACGCGCGGAGGCGGCGGAAAAATATACGCACGCCTATCGACGTTATTGCTGGCCCGTTCGATCGCTCGACGACTTGAAGCTGGCTCCGTTTCACCTATTGGCTACTGAAGGAAAGGTCCACACGGATCGGGACCACGCCTGGCACATGCAAACACTGAGAAGGCTTTGTGATTCCGGTGATGCATTGCTGCTGGCTACGTCTCACATGATTATTGATGTAACTGATTCGGCAAGTCAGCAAGCGGGTGTGCAGTGGTGGGAAGAATTAACTGGTCGTGGCGGCGAGGGAATGGTCGTAAAGCCGCTTGATTTCATTAGCAGAGGCGTGCGCGGGCTGGTACAGCCGGCAGTGAAATGCAGAGGCAGGGAATATCTGCGAATCATCTATGGACCAGAGTACGCGCTGCCGGAGAACCTCGAGCGTCTACGAGCGCGCGGGTTATCCACCAAGCGTTCTCTTGCGTTGAGAGAATTTGCGCTCGGCATTGAGGCGCTGGAGCGCTTCGTTCGAAAGGAGCCTTTGCGCTGCGTTCACGAATGTGTGTTCGGGGTGCTGGCCTTGGAGAGCGAGCCTGTCGATCCTCGTTTGTGAAGAAGATTTCTCGCGCAAAGGCGCAAAGACGCAAAGCGCTACCGCGTATCTAGGGGCTTCCTTTGCGCCTTTGCCCGAGAAATCTTCTCTTTTGCCAGGTCGCTGTGGCTGAAGATAGACCCACTTCGCGAAGAAGAAGTCCCAACCACGATCAGTGCAAGACACGACCATCTCTTTTCTGACATACTTTTCCCTCTCGCCGGAGCATTCTATGACAGTTCTCGAAACCGAACGATTATTCCTGCGCCGGTTCACTCCAGACGACGCTGAGTTCATCCTGACACTCCTCAACGAACCGTCGTTTCTTCGGTACATCGGTGACAAGCAGGTGCGGAACCTCGAAGATGCGCGGCAATATATTCTGAATGGTCCAGTCGCGAGTTATGAGCGAAATGACTTTGGACTCTATCTGGTTGAACTGAGAGAACCACATACGCCAATCGGTATGTGCGGCTTGATCAAACGAGAAGAACTCCCCGATCCCGACATCGGTTTTGCTTTCCTGCCCGACTTCTGGAATAAAGGTTTTGCGTTTGAAGCAGCCGCGGTGGTGTTGCAGGACGCAGGTGATAGATTGAGACTCCAACGTCTCCTGGCGATTACGTCGCAGGATAACGACGCATCGATTAAGCTACTGCAACGGCTGGGATTCAGATTTGAACAAGAGATAAAACTTTCACCTGATCGCGAGCGGGTAAAGTTATTTGCTTACAGGATTGACATGTAATATGACGCGACAAACCTACGCAATACTCGCCTGTGCCTTATCGATCGTGATTGCGGTCATCGTCGCCGCCAATAATGCGCCAGTGCAGAACGATTGGACTGAGCCCTTTCCCGCATTCCGAATTGCAGGAAATCTTTACTACGTCGGAAGCAAGGGGCTGGCGAGCTATCTGATCACCACGCCGGAAGGTCACATTCTCATCAACAGCAACATGGAAGCGAACGTTCCGATGATTCGCGCGAGCATGAAATCGCTGGGGTTAAAATTCGATGACATCAAGATTCTTCTGATTAGTCATGCACACTGGGACCACTGTGCGGGAAGCGCGATGATCAAACGCCTCACCGGCGCGAAATACATGGTGATGGAAGGAGACGTTGATGTAGTCGAGTCGGGTGGCAAGAGTGATTTTCAATATTCCAACGACCCGACAACTCTTTACCCGCCGGCGAAGGTCGATCGCGTGTTGCGCGATGGTGATGAAGTGAAACTTGGAGATGCGACACTCACGGCGCGTCTGACGCCGGGGCACACGAAAGGCTGCACGACCTGGACCATGAGAGTGAACGAGAACGGGAAAACACGTGATGTCGTCATCATTGGTAGTCCGAATGTGAATCCCGGATACAAGCTTGTTCGCAATACGGTCTATCCTCGTATTACCGACGACTTTGAACAGACATTCCGGGTGCTGAACTCATTGCCTGTTGACTATTTCCTCGGCGCGCACGGCGTTTACTTCGATTTGGAAAAGAAATACCCGCAGTTGAAAGCGGGGAATTCGACGGTCTTCATCGATCCCGCAGGCTATAAGGATTATGTGACAGAGAGAGAGCAGGCGTTTCGAAGAGAGTTAAGAAAACAGAAGTAATCTTGTAAATCTTGTAAAATCCTGATAATCCTGGTCTACAAGTCTTCACCCATCCTATCCAGATCTTCAACGCCCATGACATCGTTATATAAAACGCTCTTCGGGTCGTGATTTGCCGGCATCTGGTAATAGAGCAGACCAATATTCTTCGAGACCATTTTACGCATCCGGCGCTCGAGGAGATCGTTGTCAGCAGGGTCTCCAAAATTAACAGGGTTCATGCGTGCGCTCGAGACTACGGCAAACCGTCCCTGCGTCCGGTAACTGAAAGCGTATTGCCAGTTCTTTTTGCGGATGTACATGTCCTCGTCAGTGAGAGCGATGAGTATAGCGTTAGGATCCTCAACCAGCTTTGGGTAAGTGCGCTTAATTAAATCTATGACTTCTTCCGCAACCAGCTGCTGGCGCCGTTTGTCCATTGCGGCAAGTCGAAGAGGGAGCGGTTTAGTCGTAATGGCGTCAATGCCATTTCTCTCTTTGTAGTAACTGACCAGCCGGTTCAATGAGCCTGTTGAGAAATTGTTCAAGGGAATCAGATAGAGTTTCTCTTTACCGCTTTCTCTGTCCTGCGACAAAGCAAAATCTTCAAAACTCGCAGCAACATTATCCGGATCGAGCTTGCGCAGGATCTCATATTCCTCTAAAGCCGCGGGTTTATTGTGCATCGCCAGGTAAGCCAGAGCGAGGGAGTAGTGCGCTCTTTGGTAGTCAGGATCTACCTTTATCGCTTCCTTATATTCCGCCATCGCTTCTTCGCGTCGATCTAAATAGTCATAGGCAACACCGAGTTGGTGATGGGCACGCGCATCGTTAGGATCGAGACGAAGCGCTTCTTTGTAAGCGTCAACGCCCGGTTCGTACTCTTGCGCCCAAACATATGCATTTCCGAGATACATATACGTGTTGAAGTTTGGGTTCAATGCAGCCGCGTGTTTGAACACGATAATTGCTTCCGGGTACTTGCGAAGATCGTAATACATCCTGCCGAGGTGCTTGTAGGCGCAAATATCCCGGTCGTTAAGAAGTATTGCATGTTTGAAGGCCTTTTCAGCGTCGTCGTGACGACCGAGCCGGTCGTAGGTGATTCCCAACCCGCAGGAAGCACATGATTCATCTTTAATGCTGCGTGCTGTGAGAAACGCTCTTTCTGCCTGCTGATATCTATTGAATGACAGGTTGAAAGTTCCCATCTCTACATAGACTCGCGCAATCATCCATGGCGCCTGCAAAAGTAAAAGGAATGCGAGTACGGAAAAAACCAGCCAACCAATGGTTTTACGTTTCGTCATGACTGTACCTCGGGTTTCTGTGAGGGCGCGCGCAGGGCTGGCGCGATTAGTACAGGGACGTAAGATGTCTCTCGATATCCCTGCCGCTGTAAGAATGGCACAAATACCGGATCTGGAACAATACTTTTAGGCGGTGTCCGGCTTTGTCCGAAAAGTCCTGATCGGACTTCTTCTCTGTGCGACCTCTGTGGTCTCTGTGCTCTCTGTGGTCGTTTTTAACGAATGATCCTTAACCACAGAGACAGAGAGGACACAGAGGTTGCACAGAGTAATCAGACTTTTCAGGCAAAGCCGGGTGGTGTCTATAATTAAAAGTCTTCTTGCCGGGTGTATGGAAATTAAGGAGTAAAAAAATTGAACGGAACTGCACCACGGCGAGTGAAAATAAGCCGGATGGTCGAAGATGTCGTCGGTTGCAAGTGGACCTTGACAATCATGCAGCTTATTCGGCAGGGGACACGCCGGCCCGGCGTACTGGAGCGAAGTGTCGAAGGCTTGACCACGAAGGTTATGAACGAGCGGCTAAAGAAGTTGGTGGACTACGGTATTTTGGAGCGGCGTTCTTACGCCGAAATTCCGCCGCGTGTTGAATATGAGCTGACGCCTTTTGGTCAGAAGTTCACATCCATCCTTGACGCTATCGAGGAGCTTGAGGCGGAGTACTAATCCTGCAAATCCTGTAAAAAAGATCCGTACACCTGGTACACAAGATGATCAGGCTAATTTCACGAACGCTCTTACTCGCAGTCCTGACCCTCACTTCTGCATCTGTGTGCCCAGCGCGAACAATGTCGCTCGATGGCGTCTGGCGCTTTGCGATAGACCCGACGGATTCGGGTGAGAAAGCTCAGTGGTTCAATGGTAATTTGCGTACCGTCATAAAACTGCCGGGCACTCTGCAAACCCAAATACCTTATGGCCTGGACGTCAGCATCAGCACGCCCTGGGTGCTCTCGCTCTACGATCGCTTCTGGTATTTGCGCGATGACTACAAGGCTTATATCGAACCCGGCAAAGTGAAGGTGCCCTTCCTGTCTCAGCCGCCTCGGCATTATCTCGGCGTAGCCTGGTACCAACGCGACATACAAATTCCTCAGTTTCAACAAAATCGTCGCTTCGTGCTAACTCTCGAGCGTCCTCATTGGGAAACCACCGTTTGGCTCGACGGACAGAAGATCGGATCCAACCGGAGTCTCGTTGCCCCACACGTCTATGAGCTCGAAACTATCTCGCCCGGCCGTCACCGGCTCACGATTCGAGTCGACAATCGCATGGTCATGCCGTATCGACCCGATGCCCACAGTGTTTCCGATTCACTCGCCGCAACCTGGAACGGCATCGTGGGCAAGATCGAACTTGAGGACACAGGCAGAGTTTGGATTGAAGATGCCCAGGCCTTTCCGAACCTGGCCCAGAAGACGATGGTGGTTAAAGTTCGTATCGGTAACCAAACAGGACTCAGTGGATCTGGAACACTGACGGCAATCTGGCCCGATGTGGGTATCGTGCCTGTGACGTGGGATGAAAAAGGCGGAACGGCGGAAGTCGAAGTGCCTCTTCGCATCGAACAGGAAAATTGGGATGAGTTTAATCCGCGTTTATATCCCCTCAGGCTGTGGTTAAGAGGAACTGGCGTTGAAGAGTATTACGACATGAAGATCGGTTTACGGGATCTCCGGGCAGTGGAAAGAGAATTCGTGCTCAACGGCAGACCGATCATCTTTCGCGGTACTAGCAACGGCGGCGACTTCCCGCTCACTGGTTATCCGGCTACCGATGTTGCCTCGTGGAAAAAACTTTTTGAGACCTGCAAGCGTTGGGGCTTGAACCACATGCGGTTCCATTCCTGGACTCCTCCCGAAGCTGCTTTCGAAGCCGCCGATCAGGTCGGGTTTTATCTTCAGGTCGAGCCAGGTATGTGGAACGAGATCAGTCCCGGCAGTCCGATGGAGCAAATGCTCTACGAAGAAACGGATCGGATGATTAGGGCTTACGGGAATCATCCGTCGTTCATGCTGATGTCGGCGAGTAATGAACCGAAAGGCAAATGGCACGAAGCTTTGTCGAAGTGGGTCGAGCACTATCGAAAGGAAGATCCGCGCCGGCTCTACACGACCGGGACAGGCCATACCGAAAGAGAATTGCCGAATCTTACCGAGGGCACTGACTACCTGGCGGTCCATCGGATTGGCACAAAGATGTTGCGCCGCGAGATTGGCTGGTTTGGTCGCGATTACGCGATAGCCCTTGAGGACATCAAGCTGCCGGTAATCGCGCATGAGGTGGGCCAATGGGCCGTCTATCCTGACTACGATGTCATTAAGAAGTTCACCGGCTACTTGCGGCCCTCTAATTACGAGATCTTCCGCGACTCGTTGAAGGCACACGGACTGCTCGAGAAAAATAAGCAGTTTGTTTATAACTCCGGACGCTTTCAACTCGCTGCATACAAAGAAGAGATCGAAGCGAACCTGCGCACACCCGGCCTCAGTGGATTTCAATTGCTCGGTCTGCACGATTACCTGGGACAGGGTACAGCGCCCGTCGGATTGCTCGACGCGTTCTGGGATACGAAGAGTTACATCACACCGGAAGAGTTCAAACAGTTCTCGAACACAACCGTGCCGTTGGCGCGGTTGCGGCAGCGTGTCTTTACAGTGGCCGACACATTGGAGGTTGATGTTGAACTTGCACACTATGGTGCTGAGCCGATCGAAAAAGGCGTAGTGGTTTGGAAGATTGGATCTAAATTGAAGGGAGAATGGGGACCACTCACGATTCCGATCGGAAAGAACTTCTCGCTGGGAAAGATTACAACCGACCTCTCCAAGCTCCTTGCGCCGGGAGAATACAAGCTCGTAGTTACCGTCGCGCCCGAATCGTTTTTTAGTCCCGTATCGAGGGAGATTGTTCCTGGCCCAAAGGTCGTTCGCGGAGTCACCTATTTTGAGAACAGCTGGAACTTCTGGGTGTATCCCGCTCTGGATCCCGAAGAACATGCTCTTAGGCAGTTAGCAGGTTCAGTGGAGGGCGGAGCATGTTTACCGGCGCGTGAGCCCGATGTTTTGATCACCAGTTCGTGGGAAGAGGCTGAGCCAAAGCTGGCCGCCGGTGGTCGCGTGCTGTTCATTGCTCGTGACACAAATCTCAGTTGGGCCAGTCCGCCGCTCGATAGCAGTCCGATTTTTTGGAATCGTTTGATGAATCCGGCATGGAGTCGCATGCTGGGTTTTTGGGTTGATTTGAAAATAGAGGAAACGAAGAGTCAGGCCCTGATGGCGTTTCCCACGGCTTCGCATTTCGATTGGCAGTGGGCCGAGATAATTCAAAATGTGCGCGCCGTGAATCTCGATAACCTGCCGGCTGAGCTGGAGCCGGTGGTTTGGGCAATCGACGATTGGAACCGCAATTACAAGCTGGGTGTTATTTTCGAACTCGCCGTTGGTGATGGACGGCTGTTGATGTCCGCCTTCGATGTCTCAAATCCAGCGAGCCCGAATCCGGTCATCAGACAACTTCGTTACTCATTGCTCAAGTACGCGCGGAGCGATTGTTTTCAGCCGCAGGTCAGCGTATCGCCTGAGCACGTTCGCAGCTTGTTCTTCGATACGCGCGTGATGAAAAAGCTTGGCGCGGTGGCTGAAGTAAACGGCGGTTCGGCGAATGCTGCGATCGATGGCGACCCGAACACTTTTATTCTCGTAGGCGATCAGAGTGCACCTATGCGCGAGCAGATAGATCTCGTGATCACACTTAGCGCGCCAACTGCAATGTCAGGTATGGTGTTGATGCAACGCCAGAACCATCGCGAGCACGAAGGCGACATTCGCGCCTACGTTCTGCAAGTGAGTGATGACGGTCGTGAGTGGCGCGAGGTTGCACGTGGTGAACTGGTCTCGAGTTTTGCGCCACAGCAGGTTGACTTTTTAAGTACTGTCACGGCCCGGCACCTGAAATTCATCGCCCTCTCTGGCTTCGGAACTGATAAGACAACGGCGCTCGCGGAGTTGGCGATAATAATTCCTGACGCCGGTAAGAAATCAAAAACCAAACCATCACGACCACGAGGCTTATGAAGACAATTGGAATTGTTGCGCATAGCGCCGAAGGCGCTGCTCTTTGTTTCCTAACCGCATGCAGAGAAGGCGCGGTGTACCTTGGATCGCACATGCATCCGAACATCGTTCTGAGTGCAGTGCCGATGGGGCTGAGCATGCCGGGTTGGCAGGCAAATGATTATTCGGCCGTTGGGAAATTCCTATCGCAGGGTGTGCAGCACGTCGCTGACGCGGGTGCTGATTTTTATGTTTGCCCGGACAATACTGCGCACATCGTGCTGGAGCAGATCGCTCCCGGGTTACCGCTACCAGGGCTGCACATCGCGGAGGTGGTTTGCCAGGAAGTCACTATGCGTGGATGGAAGCACGTTGGACTTCT
>JAICGZ010000272.1 GCA_025922875.1 Pyrinomonadaceae bacterium | reverse complement strand
CTCTACTAACTCGTGGACGCATGCTTCCCACGAATAACTCCTTGCTGTTTGGTTCCACTCCGTGAGCAACACGCGGCGCTCTGCCTCGTCCATCAGTTCCAGTTGCGCAACGCGTTGTTGCGGCTCAGCGACGATGCCCTCCAGCAACTTCACGTAGTGCGCTGCCATGCGCATCATCCGTGACGCTGCAAACAGTTGCGTGTTGTACTCGAACGCCACGTGCAAGATCCCATTCGACTCCATCACCGAAACGCCCAGATCGTACCTCGTGATTCCGCGCTCGATCGGCATGGCGCTCAATTCGACGCCGGCAAGATCCGGTGAAAGCATTTCGGTCGGAGCGTTTTGCAATGCGAAGAGAACTTGAAAGACGGGCGAGCGACTGAGATCACGATCGGGTTGCAGCTCTTCGACCAATGTCTCAAAGGGAAGGTCCTGATGCGCGTAGGCGTCGAGCGCCGTTTCGCGCACCCGCTTCAAATGCTCTGCGAAACTCATCTCCGCGGTGAGTTCGCTTCGCAGCACCAGCAGGTTGACGAAGAAGCCGATCAGCGGCTCCACTTCCTGTCGACTGCGGTTCGCGACCGGTGTCCCAATCACAAAATCATCCTGGCCGGTGTAGCGATAGAGGAGGGTTTGAAAACCCGCCACCAACGTCATGAACAGCGTAGCGCCTTGCTGCCGGCTCAGAGCGTTGAGCCTCGCGGTCAGCTCTGTACCGAGTTCGAACTCGTACGTTGCTCCCTGATAGCTTTGGACAGGAGGACGTGGTCCATCGGTTGGCAAGTCGAGCACAAGCGGAGCGCCCTCGAGTTGCTTTCTCCAGTAGGCCAGCAGCGTCTCCAGTACCTCGTCCCGCAACCAATGCTGTTGCCAGCCGGCATAGTCCGCGTACTGTATTTTTAATTCCGGCAGCAGTGAAGGCGTGCCGCGTGAGAAGGCTTCGTATAAAACGCCGATCTCTTTCATGAGCAGACCGATACTCCACTCATCGCTGATGATGTGATGCATCGTAAACAGCACCACATGCTCCTCTTCAGCCAAACGCAATAGCGTTGTTCGAAGCAGCGGCCCGCGGCTCAGGTCGAAAGGCAGTTGTGCCTCCTCCACAGCCAGGCGCCGGATCTCTGTCTCGAGCCTGTCTGGTTCTAACTGCTCGAGATCTATGATCGGCAGTCGCAAATGCGCGGCAGCGGCCACGACTTGACGAACCTCTTTCCCGGTACCTTCAAAACTGGTACGGAGAACTTCGTGACGCCGCAGCACTTCGTCGAATGATTTTTTTAGAGCCGGGATATCAAGTGGTCCGCGGAGGCGCATGGCGCCGCCCAGATTGTAGAAAGGGTTGCCGGGTTCCATCTGGTCCAGAAACCACAATCGCTGCTGCGCGAATGAGAGAGGTAAGACTTCTTCTCTCGATAGGATCTCGATCGGCGGGAGTTCGAACGTTCGTCCTGTCTGAAATTCTTCCTCGACGCTCTTCGCCAACGCCCGGATGGTCGGCTTGCTGAATAGCAACCGCAGCGGTAGGTCGAGTTTGAAAGCGTCGCGCAGACGCGAGATGACTTGCATCGCGAGGAGCGAGTGTCCGCCCAGTTCGAAAAAGTCGTCGTCAATACCGGCGCGCTCGATGCCGAGCACTTCGTCCCAGACGCCCACGATCAACTCTTCTGTTGGTGTCCGTGGGGCAACATAGGCTTGGGCCAACTCGGGTCTCGCGTCATCGGGAAAGGGCAGCGCTTTACGATCCACTTTCCCGTTAGCCGTCAACGGCAACCGGTCCATGACCATGTACACTGAAGGAAGCATGTAGTCCGGCAACCGCTCGCTGAGATGTGCGCGGAGCTGCGAGACGAATTCAGCCGCAACCGGTGTCTGACGTGGCGCCACATAGGCCGCCAGACGCCTGTCGCCGCGCGCGTCTTCGTGGACCATGACGACCGCTTCACCGATCGATGCATGCGCCTCCAGCGCCGCCTCGATCTCGCCCAACTCGATGCGGAAGCCTCGCACCTTTACCTGATTGTCCACGCGGGCGATGTATTCGATATCTCCGCTCGGCAGACGGCGGGCGAGGTCGCCCGTTCTGTACATGCGCGCACCTGGGCCACCGTTGTAAGGGTTCGGCACGAACTTCTCGGCCGTCAGATCAGCCCGGCCTTGATAGCCGCGCGCCAGTCCCAAACCGCCGATGTATAACTCCCCGGCGACGCCTTCCGGGACCAGGTGCCCATGTTCGTCGAGCACGTATAGCTGTGTCCGCGCTACCGGCTTTCCGATGCGAACATTCGCATGCTCCTGGACGCGCCACACGGCAGACCAGATTGTCGTCTCGGTTGGACCATACAGGTTCCAGACTTCCGCGCTTCGGCTCAACAACTGTTCGGCTAACGCTCTGCTCAAAGCCTCTCCACCACAGAACACTTTCAGCCCGGCGCATCCTTGCCAACCGGATTCGATCAACATGCGCCACGTTGCGGGCGTGGCCTGCATCGCCGTCACCTGGTAACGCTCAAACCCTGATGACAACTGCTCCGGATCGGCGGCAGTCTCGCGACTCGCGAGCACCAATTGCGCGCCCATAATGAGCGGCAGGAAAATCTCGAGGGCCGCGATATCGAAAGAAAGGGTCGTGACCGCGAGGAACGAGTCCGCGGCGTCCAGTCCGGGTTGCCGGCTCATGGACAGGAGAAGATTTGTCAGCGCCGCGTGAGGAATTTGCACGCCTTTGGGTGTACCCGTCGAACCGGAGGTATAGATGACATATGCCAGGTTCTCAGTCGATACCTCAATGCGCGGGTTATCAGTTTTTTCTTCCGCGATGTGGTCCAATTCGGCGTCGAGATACACCACCTGCACGTCTTCCGCTTGCGGCTGCTCCCAAAGACCACTCTGCGTAAGCAGGATTCTCATCTTTGAATCTCTGACCATGAAAGAGAGTCTCTGTGACGGATAGGCAGGGTCGAGCGGGAGATAGGTCCCTCCGGCTTTGAGTATTCCCAGCAAGGCCACCACCATCTCGATCGAACGCGGCAAACATACACCGACGATCACTTCCGGTCGCAGCCCTAGCGATTGTAAATAATGACCCAGTTGGTTGGCGCGACGGTTCAGTTCAGTGTAGGAGAGTGTCGTCTGATCGAAGGCGAGAGCCGGAGCGAGAGGTGTTTGCGCGGCCTGAGATTCGAACAGCAGGTGGAGACACGTGTCTTCTGTTTTGTCGTCGTCCGATCGGGCTGTCAATCGTTCGCGCTCCGCCGGTGTCAGCAGGTCGAGTTCCGAAATGCGACGGTGCGGATTGGCGACCATGTTTTCCAACACAGTGCGCAAGTGATCGAGCATCCGCGAGGCGACAGCGGTATCAAAACGAGAGCAGTCGTAGAAGAGCTTTAGCAACAACCGCTGACTCTGAAACACCATCAACGTGAGAGGATAGTTTGTTCGTTCAATCGCACGAACATCACGCACTCGCAGGTTAGCGAGATCCTCCGGAGCGAGTTCGTCCACCTGGTAGTTCTCGAATATGTAAAGACTCTCGAACAACGGCAGCTTGCGTGGCGCCTCACTCCAACCCTGAACGTCGATGAGCGGGCTAAACTCATACTGCCGTGCTTCAACCTGATGCGCTTGTATGCTGGTTAACCACCCAGTCAGCAACTCGTCGCCGGACACCCTCACACGTACGGGCAGCGTATTGATAAACAATCCGATCATGTTCTCGATTCCGGCCAGCTCCGCCGGACGGCCGGACACTGTAGCTCCGTAGACGACATCAGGCTCGCCGCTGTAGCGACTCAACAACAACGCCCAGCCTCCCTGCACGATGGTGTTCACGGTCAACTGTTGCTGTGCGGCGAGCGAGTTCAGCGCGGCCGTCAGCTCTGGGGACAGTTCGACTTGCACCTCGGCGTACTCCGGTCGATCTCCATTTGTATTGGACTGTGGCCGCGCAAGCCCGAGTGGAGTTGGGACTGTGAAGCCGCGTAGTGAGTTGCGCCAGAAGGATTCCGCTTCAGACAGATCCTGCCGCTTCAACCAGGCGATATAATCCTGAAACGGTCGCGGCGGCGAGAGTTCCAGCGGCTCACGCCTTTGGAACGCGGCGTAATGCGCGAAGACCTCTTTGAGCAATAGGGCGATGGACCAGCCGTCCAAAAGGATGTGGTGGTAACTCCAAATGAACTCGTAAACGTGGTCTGCCGTTCGCAATAACGCACAGCGCATCAAAGGCGCCTGTGAAAGAGCGAACCCGGATTCGCGATCTTGTTTGAGGTACGCTTCAAGGTGCTTTCTTTGCGCAGATGGAGACGCGGCGCGCAAGTCTTCCTCGCGCCACGGCAGAAGCACTTGCGGGTATACGACTTGAAGTGGTTGTTTGCGATGCTCCCAAACGAACGCGGTGCGCAGGATTGCATGGCGGTCCAACACACGCTGCCACGCATCCCGCAAGCTGGAAACGTCCAACTCGCCCTCGAGGATGCATCTCACCTGATGAAAGTAGACGCCGGACTGCGGGGCATAGATGGTGTGGAACAGCATCCCCTGCTGCATCGGCGAGAGTGGATAGATGGCTTCTATTTGACGAGTCTTTTGCACGTGAGACCTTTTGTGCTTTTAGTTAATGAGGTGAACTGGTGATTCTCGTTCTAGGTGCAACCGGAAGGCTCGGGCGCGAAACGGTGAAGTTGCTTGCTACAAGCGGCATGCACAAAGTTCGTGCGCTGGTTCGTGAGATGACGGATGAAAATTCGCTCGCCCATGCGATGCGGGATGTCGAGCGGGTCTTCACGATACCACCCAACGTTCGCGACCAGGCAGAAATGGAGAATCGTATTTATCAAGCCGCCCTCCGCGCTGGTGTCAACTACATCGTCAAGCTGTCGACAACGAAAGCGGACGTCAACTCACCCTGCTACTTCTTCAAGCAACACGCGATCGCTGAAGAGTGCCTCAAAGCTTCTGGCGTAGGATTTACGATCTTGCGAAGCAACTCTTTCATGCAAAACCTTCTCTGGTTTGCAAAGGAGATCAAAACGAAGAGCACATTCTCCCTGCCGATGGGTGATGCGAAGACTGCGCCTGTAGACATCCGCGACGTCGCCGCCGTGGCCGCAGCGATCCTTACCGGTGAAGCTCATCAGGGCGCCATGTACAACATCTCCGGCCCCGAGAAGCTTTCCTTTGCTGACATTGGAGAAAAACTTTCCACAGCCCTGGCCACTCGTGTCGAATATCGTGACATCGCCCCGGCGGAGTTTCTGAATATGTTGATTGAGATCGGGATACCTGAGTGGTACGCGGAAGCAGTAACAGCGTCATGGACCGTCGCCCGGCAAGGTGAACCCATTCTCACGGACGTCGTGTCTGCTCTAACAAAGAAGCCACCTATAAGTTTCGAACAGTTCGCACGCGATCACGCCGATCAGTTTAGGCCACAAAAAGGCACATAAAGAATTGGTGGTCGTTCTAAATTTAGAGTTTTAACTTTTGTGCTCTTTGTGCCTCTTTGTGGCCATCGATGATCTCGTCTTCAAGCTCGCAAGCTTCATCGATGATGAGATCGTATAGCGCCGTGACGAACACTTCGCGCAATCCTCTCGCCCGTCCCTTTTCCGAAGCGCGCTTCTTGACCTCGATGACGCGTCCGGTTTGCATCATCGGGATACCTGTTTCTTTCTTGTATGCCGCGACCTCGCGGCAGATGGCAAAGCGACGTGAGAACAAAGACACAATCTGGTCGTCCAGCGCGTCCAACTCTTCTCGCCACCGTTGCAGTTTATCCGTTTGCATTGCAGAACAAGCTAGGATTGAGACATCGCGGTCGCGACTTGTGAAAACTGCTCGAATGCCTTCCGCAAGGCTTTCGACTTCAGGACGGTTTCATCCCATTCCGCAACGGGATCTGACAGAGCGACAATTGCTCCGCCGATGCCGATCGATACCGAATCACCCGCGAAGACCGCCGTTCTGATCACGATGTTCAAATCAGCGGATCCATTCAGAGCCAGATAGCCGATCGAACCGGAATAGATCCCGCGTGCTTCGTCCTCCAGCTCGTCGATGATCTCCATCGTCCGCACCTTTGGTGCGCCAGTCATCGAGCCGCCGGGAAAGGCCGCTCGCAAGCAGTCCACCGCGGTTTGATCGTCACGCAAATGTCCGGTGACTGTACTAACCAACTGGTGGACCGTTGCGTAGCTCTCTACGTGCATGAGTTTCGGCACGGACACAGACCCAAGCCGGCATACCCTTCCCAGGTCGTTGCGCAGCAGATCGACGATCATCAAGTTTTCCGAATGGCTCTTCGGATCGTGCGCGAGCCAGTCGCGGAGCCGCTCATCTTCAGTGGAGTTTGCACCGCGTTTGACTGTTCCCTTGATCGGTTTCGTCTCGACTATGCCAGTGGCACTGATCTTCAGAAATCGTTCCATCGACGAACAAGCAACCTCTACCTCCGGGAACTTCAGATAAGCTGAATACGGCGCCGGATTCACAACGCGCAGCACCTTGTAGTATTCAAACGGGTTCACCCGCGTCTTCGCCTTGATTCGATTGGTCAAACATATTTCATACGACTCGCCATCTTTCAGGTGCTGTTGGCAAGTAGCGATGTTTTCGAGATAACGCTCGCGCGACTGGCACTCCGCAAAATTAATCGGTTCACAAAACGAGACCGCCGGGAGCTCCGACGGTCTCGCCTTAAGCTGCGGAGTTATGCTGTCGAACCAACACGCTGCATCCAGCCCGTCTGATTCCTGGCCCAGGTAAAGCAGGTAAACTTCATTCTCCTGGTGATCGACGACGACACAGCGATCGACAGCAAGCAACGCACAGTCCGGATGATCCGAACGATGTTCGGTCTTACATCCCAACGCGGCTTTCAACTCATAGCCGAAGTAACCGACGTAACCGCAGTTGAAGTTGAACGGCAAATCGATCGAAGGTTCGACCGCGCGCCGCGCAATCTCGCGGTTGAGGTATGAAAAGAGATCCTCGTGTGAGACAGAGACAGACTCTCCGTGCCGTACTACGAGTTTCCGTTCGTGCGCGTAAAACCTAACCGTCTCGCTGTGGCTATTCGAAGCGCCGCCGCAGATCGAAAAGCGCGCGAGCCCGTCCGCACACAGACTGCTATCAAGCCAGAAGGCGGTCTCCTCGCCGGCGAACAATCGCGTGAAGAGATCAGGCACATCCACCGCGAGGCGAATACGCCGTACAAAGAGCTTGCTCTTGTCCGTGGCCGGTTCGCGTTCAACCACTGGTGCGTTACTTGATCCATTCTGAGCCACGAGTCGCGCGAAGTTTTTAAGGAGAGTGCGGCCGTACTCGGTCGAGATCGACTCCGGGTGAAACTGAACTCCCCAAATCGGGAGAGTTCGATGGGCCAAACCCATGATGATGCCGTCTTCGGTCCAGGCTGTCTTCGTCAAACATGAGGGCAGCGGGTCTGTGCAGGCGAGCGAGTGATAACGCACCGCTCGAAATGGATTACTCACGCCGGCAAATAATTCCGACTCGTTGTGGTAAACGAAACTAAGCCGCCCGTGCATCGGCTCGGGTGCATGCCGCACGGTTCCGCCGAAGAGACAATCGATTCCCTGATGGCCCAGGCAGACCCCGAGTATCGGCACACGAAGTTCCTGGATTGCCCTGCGCGACAGTCCGAAATCACGCTCCTTTTCAGGATGGCCCGGTCCCGGAGAGATGATGACGGAGTCGAAATCGAGCAATAGCAGGTCTTCCCACGCCATACCGTCATTCTTGACCACGATAGGTTCAGTCCCGGTGATCTCTCCCACGAGCTGGTAGAGATTGAACGTGAACGAATCGTAATTATCGATGATGAGCGCTTTCATGATTTGAATGGGCCACACGGAGGCACAAAATGCACATAATGATTTTTGTGTTTGTGCCTTTTTATGGCTAATAAACGTCTTCGTTATCCATCGCGTCGTACAGCTTGCGGATATTGTCTTCCTCAAACTCGTTGATGTTGCTCCGTTCGAGGAATTCGAACTGCATCCCTGTATTGCTGTCACGCCGCGTGAAAGCCTGGCGAAGGCCAGGCGCGTTGACGATATCCGTGAGCAGGTTGGCGCGTCGCTCTTTGAGATCTGCATGCACCTCCGGCAGACCGTCTACGAGCAGCGCAAGATGCTGGACACCTGGTCCATAGTTTTCGATGTAGCGGGTCACATTCGATTGCGGGTCAGTTCCCATAACCAGGACGAGCGTGAGATCGCCCGCTTCGATCGCAGCCACTTCCATTCCCGACATCGAACCTCTGACAGGCCGGCGGTCCATCACGCGGAAACCGTATCGCTTCGTAAAAGTCTCGATGGCCGCGTCTAAATCGCGAACCGCAATCGCTGCGTGGTCGATGCGCACGCCGCGCTTACCAAGTTCACTTAACTCCGTTGTCTCCTCACCGGACGACATCAACTCACGTTCGATCTTGCAGGACTTCTCGACGATGAGACGGCAGAACCGCTTCACGAATGCGGCGTCGAGTCTTAGCGGCGCAGCGAAGGACGCGCAACGATCAACTGCTTCGTCAATCTCCGCGGGCTTCATGACGCCCATATCATTCGCCAGCTTGGTCGCTGCCATTTCGCGACACAGCTCGAAACGTTTCTCGAGCGCTTCAAGCAACGCTTGATCGATCTCGTCCAGACGCTCCTGCAATTCCTTCAACTCGCTCAGTTCTGTTGTTTGTGGCATCGTCTTCACCGTTCTGATTTATTTGTTATGCGTGCGTGAGAGCGCGAAAGTCGTTGAGGATCCGGCGGAAGAGCGGGTGCTGCGCCGTCGCATACTCGAAGTCTTCAATTTGTGAGAGTGGTCTGATCTCCATCAGGGTCGCACAGAGGAAGGCGCCGTCGAAGTCGCCGAACTCTTGCGGCATGACGATTCGCTCTTCAACG
>JAICGZ010000271.1 GCA_025922875.1 Pyrinomonadaceae bacterium | reverse complement strand
GGATCCGAACGCGGCGGTGGATCCGAACGCGGCGGTGGATCCGAACGCGGCGGTGGATCCGAACGCGGCGGTGGATCCGAACGCGGTGCGGGTACAGATCGCGGCGGTTCGGATCGGGGCGGCTCTGAACGCTCGTTGCGTGGCTGTGGCTGCGGTGTAGCTCGCGGCGCGGACTCCTCAATAGCTTGCTGGCCGCGCACAGGCCTTTCCGAACCTTCAGGCATTCCGGGTCGCACCATGCGCCCACCACGCCCATCAGGCCGATCATCATCTGAGCGGCCTTCACGCGGAGCCGGAGTCTCGGGTCGCGATACAACGCCAGTTGGTCGCGTTTCTGGTGCCGCACTGGGATTCGCTTCTGCCCGTCTCGTTTCTGATGGTTCGGCCGGTCTCGGTTGTCGTCCGCGAAAGACTCGCGAACGCCTGAGGTCCTCATCCAACGCCACGCCCGGTGTTCGTTCAGTAGCTCCTGTGCGGCGATCGGGAATATCGATGACCGGAATAGCCGGAGCGCTCACGGCTCGTCCCTCACGACGCGGCAAGTCTATGCGTTCGGGTTCCGACTCAACCACCCGGCGTGCAATCGGTTCCTCAGCCGGTTGGCCTCGTCTCTCTCCATTGCCAAAATCCCGTCGCGGCACTCTCGTAACACCGCGCCATCTCGGGTCCCGGTCGTCATGCCGGTATCGCCCGTCTCGTCCATCTCGCCCGTCGCGATCACGCGGTCGATCATATCCAGGACGCCGATCCCCGTACCGGCGATAGTGACGCGAATGCGGATCGCGCTGGTAATACGACAATGGATACCAGCAGATGTCATTTCCAAACGATATGTTGAATGAAAAGGCGACCAGCGCAGGGCGCCACCAACTGCGCTTTTTCTGGAATTTACTACGCGGCACCCAAGCCCAGGCATTGTTGTAGTAGACCCAGCGCCCGTAGTGATACGGCGCCCATCCCCATGGTTCATATCCAACCCAAGTCCAACCATAGGGCGGTAACCACGTCCAATGTCCGTAGCGATACGGCGCCCAATCATTATAGGCGGCAATCACCGTCCCGCGCGGTTGCCAGATCCAGCCAAAATCGTCCGTGTAGAGCCAATCGCCATACCTTTCGAGTTCCTCCGCGCCCCAGACGTATTCATCGAAATACTTCACGTCGCGTTTTAGATACTGTGCAAGATGGCTCTCGCGCTGTTTTACCCAATCGTCAACCTCATCGTGCAGCGCGGCGGCGAGCAGTTCCCAGTCACCGGCATTCTCTCCACTGATAATGAGCACTGCCGAACGACCATCACGCAGGGCAAACCCCGAAGTGTCTGAATATATCCTTGCACTTCCACCATCGCGCACCGTCAAACGCACGCGACCCTCGCGCGGTGCGTCAACGCGGTAAAGTCCGGTCTTCTCCGCGGCCATAGTTGTTTTAGGCGCATCGATCTCGAAGTACTCACGGTCGCGGTCAAACTTTGCGAGTCGAACCGCGACCGTGCCCTCGGCGAGGCTGAGCGCCACCCCTTCATCACGCAGCGTGACAATACGCAGGACCGAACTGGAGGTAAGACGTACGAAGTTCCGCGCGTCAACCTGGATCTCGAGCTGACTACCCTTGCCGGTGGCGACTGTGTCGCCCTCGACTAAGGGATAATTCAGCCTGATAGGTTCCCAGTCCTGGTTGCCGTTGCGCTTCAGGTTAGCTTCGCCGTTAATCAAACTGATGCGCGCGACGCGAGCCTTGACGTCGTAATCATCAGGCTCATCGTCTTGGGCGCGGGCGGTTATTGGAATCAAGAAAAGAGTGAGTAGAAAGAAAGAAAAGAGAAGGCTGGTTTTTGGCCGGGAGACTCGCATTGTTATGCTCCTTCGTGATCTTGGAGTGAAGTGCATCGGAAGGGAGCAAAGCTTATGCCTGCAAGTGGGTTTTCAAAGGGGCATTTGCACTAATTGAGGAACCTCAAAGATAGTTTTGGTGATCGCGAAGTGAGTTATGAAACTTGAGAAAGCTCAAATTTTTTGTGGACTGATCTCGTGATGTTTAATCACAGTTTGAAACTCGGTAACGTTGCCCGAGGCAGTGTACGCTTGACACGATTTGGTGCGAGTCATTCGTAAACATTACGACGTGATCGTTATCGGCGCCGGGATTAACGGCGCCGGGATCACCCGCGACTCTGCGATGCGCGGATTGAAAGTTTTACTCGTAGACAAGGGCGACATCGGAAGCGGCACGACCAGCGCTTCAACGCGGCTCATTCATGGAGGCTTGCGCTACCTGGAGCATTACGAGTTTCGTCTTGTACGCGAATCGCTCCGTGAACGCGAAACCCTGTTGAAAATCGCGTCCCATCTCGTACGTCCGCTACCAATCACAATTCCGATTTACAAACACAGCAAGCGTGGGCGCGCGACCATTCGCGCCGGAATGATTGCGTACGATCTGCTTTCGTTTGGTAAGTCGCTGCCGCGACATCGAATGCTTTCCCGCAGCGAGACTCTCAAACAATCGCCCGGTCTCAATCCGGAAGGATTGCTCGGATCCGCAGTCTACTTTGACGCTCAAATCGAATTCGCTGAGCGACTGGTTTTAGAAAACGTACTGTCTGCACGCGCACACGGCGCTGAGATCTTAACTTACACGCGCGTAACGAATTTGATAGCGGAAGGTGATTTGGTTTCGGGTGTCGAGTTCGTGGGGGAAAACGGTCAGAATCATCTTGCGTCTGCGGAGGTCGTCATAAACGCAGCGGGGCCCTGGATTGATCGAGTGCTCGATCGATTGCCTGAGCGAGCGCCGTTTGAAAGTCCGCGACTGATCGGCGGTACGAAGGGAAGTCACATCGTCGTGCCTGCATTTCCCGGCGCACCAGCGAACGCGATCTATCTCGAAGCACAGAGCGATCGCCGTCCTTTTTTCATCATTTCCTGGAACGGAAACTACCTGATAGGTACCACCGACGTTCGCTTTGAAGACGATCCCGACGAGGTTCGCAGCGAACTCTGGGAAATCGATTACCTGCTTGCGGAGACAAACCTCACTTTCCCGTCAGCCGGGCTTACGCGCGATCGAATCCTCTTTACTTATTCGGGCGTCCGGCCGCTTCCTCGCACCGGCGACAAGGAAGAGCAAAGTATCACGCGCAGGCATTTCATCCGCGAGCACCCGCAACTGAAGAATTTGCTTTCGATAGTGGGCGGCAAATTGACTACTTATCGAAGCCTGGCTGAAGAGTGTGTCGATGTAATCTTTCGTAAACTCGGAAGATCTTCGCCACCATGTACTACCGCCACAGAAGTCTTGCCGGGCGCGGTGAACTATGCTTCGTTCGCCAGGGACTTTAAAGACGTGAAGTTGCTTCGGCTCTACGGTTCGAGAGCAGGTGAGGTAGCACAACTCAACAGTGATACTTTCACTGCGATGATTGTTTATGCCTTCGAACACGAGTTGGCCAAAACACTCGCCGATTGTTTTCTACGCCGCACGATGATCGGGCTCGATGGCGATCGCGGCCTTGGAAAGATCGACGCCGCCGCGGAGATCGGAGTGCGCTATCTCGGCTGGACTCACGCACGGGCGAAGCAGGAAACACGGATTTACACGGATGAATACGGATTAAATCCGTCTTCATCCGTGTGATCTGTGGTTAAAGATCGTTCTTCAAGCGAGCGCGAGGATGATGACGATCATAGGCCGACCGCAGGTGCAGGTCGGTGATATGCGTGTAGATCTGGGTCGTCGAGATATCGCTGTGTCCTAAAAGAGCCTGAACCGAGCGCGAATCAGCACCGTGTTGCAAAAGATGCGTTGCAAAGCTGTGACGCAGCGTGTGTGGCGAAACGTTTTTAATCCCCGCGTTCTCCGCGTGACGCTTGATCATGGACCACGCTAACTGTCGCGTAAACGGCTTGCCGCGATGCAGAAAAACATACGGCGACGTTTGCTTTCCATAACCCGCTTTCACAGCAGCATACTGTTGCAGCCAGTGAATCGCACTCTTGCCGAGCGGCACGCGACGTTCTTTGTTCCCCTTGCCGTGACACACGACAAGGCCGGCAAGGAGGTCAACATCGCTATGCTTCAGCCCAACCAGCTCGGAAACCCGCAGCCCAGTGGCGTACATGATTTCAAGAATGGCGCGATCGCGTATGCCTTCTTCGGTCGCTATGTTGGGCGCTGCAAACAAACGATTGATCTCGTCTTCAGTAAGAAACTTCGGCAGGTAACTGAAGCGTTGCGGCGTATCGAGATCTTCCGCGGGATGCGACTTAATGTGGCCATCCACCATCAGGAACTTGAAAAATCCACGAATCGCACTCACGGTACGAGCAATCGAGGCCGGCGCCAGTCCCTCACGCGACAGACTCGCGATCCATTTTCTCAAGTCAGCGCGAGTAAGTTCCCTGATCTGTTTTCCGTTTGCCCCCGCCCAGGTGTGAAGTCGAGCGAGATCGCGTTTATAGCTCTCGAGCGTGTGACGAGCGAGACCTTTCTCGACCTGGATGTACGTCAGGAATTCTTTCGTTAAGTCGCGGTCCACCGCGCAATTGTACATGATTACAGGATTGTAAAATCCTGAAAATCTTGTCACTCATATCGCAGACACTCGATCGGATCGAGTCGTGAGGCTTTGCGCGCGGGCCAGACGCCGAAGATTAGCCCAACGCCGATAGACACACTGAGACCAGTAACCACAGCCCACGACGGAATCGACGCAGGCAAACTCGGGATGAGAAACATCACGAGCTGGCTAATACCGACCGCCAGAATCAGGCCGAGCACACCACCGAGAAAGGTCAGCATCATTGCTTCAAAAAGAAACTGCCGCACAATGTCGCGGCGACGCGCGCCGATAGCTTTCCGCACACCGATCTCCTTAGTGCGTTCCGTGACGCTGACCAGCATGATGTTCATCACGCCGATGCCGCCCACTAGTAGCCCTAAGCTTGAGATCGCGATTGCCATCAATCCGACCATCGCGAAAATGCTGTCAAACTGTTCAATGAACTTGTCGGCCGTCTTGATATCGAAGTTGTTTGGATCACCAAACTTAACCTGCCGGCGACGGCGAAGAATCTCCTCAGCCTGCGTCAGGGCTTCGTAGACTTGCCCGGTGCGGCCGCGAATAACCAGCAACAAATATCCTTTCGCCGGAGCAATCTTTTGCGCGGTGCGAAACGGAATATAGATCGCATTGTCTTCTTCGTTCTCACCGAAGAACCCCGCTTTGCGTTTTTCGAGCACGCCTACAATCTCGAAATTGTAGCCGCCCATGCGTACCTCGGTTCCAGCAATCTGATTAGCATTCGGGAAGAGCGCTTCAGCGGCGTTCACACCGATCACCATTACATTAGCTCGCTGCTGATCGTCAGATTCAGTAATGAAACGTCCCTCTTTAACCTCGATATTCGTAATGCTGCCGTAGTTTGGAGACACTCCTTGTGTATTTCCCCAACGGTAGTTGCGGCCCTGGTAAGTGATATTGTCGTCGAATGGTCCACCACCGTAGCCGACGTTCGGAGCAACGTGTGCTACGTCTTCCACCGCGCTTGCCTGCGCTTTGATCGTTTCAGCATCGGCAATTGTCAGCGGTTTGCGCAACCGTTCTGAGCGATCTTCGCTCGTGCGTGGTCCTGTTGAGAGATGGAACGCGTAGATATTGTTCGTGCCATACTCTTCAATCATCGAGATGATGTTTTGACGCAGGCCCGTGAGAATTGAAGCAATGGTGATCGCCGTCATCACGCCGATGACGATACCGAGCACGGTGAGGAAGCTGCGGAACTTGTGACTGCGCACACTATCCAGCGCCATCACGAGCGTCTCGCGCAAAACACCTTTTGGAAGTCGAAGTTTCATCTTACGTCGCGTGCGTCAAAGCAAGAATCGGATCGAGTCTGGCAGCCTTAAACGCCGGATAGATACCCGCTATCATTCCGATCACGGTCGAGAAGATTAAGGCCATCAGTATGTAGCCGATTGTTATTGTCATCGGGATCGCAGCCAGCACAGTGATCAATGTGGTAATACCCCAGGCCACGAGCAGACCGATCGCTCCGCCCAGCGCGCAAAGGATTCCTGACTCAATCAGAAACTGAAGCAGGATCTGGCGCCGCGTCGCGCCCACAGCTTTTCGGAGTCCAACTTCAAACGTTCTTTCGGTGACGCTCACGAGCATGATGTTCATGACCACGATGCCGCCGACGACTAACGTGATCAATGTAATGGGAATGACAACTGTGGCGATCATGCCAGTGAACTCGTCGATCTGATTGTTCAGCTCCTCGACGTTGACGAGACCGAAATCGTCTTCTTCGTTACCGTTCAGGCGGTGTTTTATTCGCATGGCCACGCGCGCGTCTTCGATCGCATTGTGGAAAGTTTCGCGCGTGCGACTACTGCCGTGGATTTGCAAACTGTTGCGGCCGAAGATCTGTAGGTGGGTGGTTATCGGAATGTAAATGTGGCGGTCGAAAGAGCCGCCGAAAAAGCTGCCGCGCTTCTCTTCAACGCCGACAACTCGCATCGGCAGGCCGCGGACCTTCAACGTTTTTCCGATCGGATCGGTGTTGGGGAAAAACTTGTCTTTGATATCGCTTCCCAGCACCACTACAAACGCTGAGCGTTGCACTTCGTCAGCCGAAATGAAGCGTCCGGACTCAATCGTCTTGTCTTCGATGTCGACCATGTTTGCGGTGGCGCCGAAGACCGCAGCTCCAGGAAACTCGATTCCATCCTGCTTCAGGTCGGTACCGCTGCCCGCCCCGGCGCCGACCTCGGCGCACGAGAGACAATGGTCGCGCACCCACAAGTAGTCATCCCAGGTGAGTCGCTTATTGCGTCGATTGCGCCGCTCAAATTCCTCGTCGTCCATGTCGCCCGAGAAGGCCATGCGGGCGATCATGAAATGGTTACTGCCCAGCACCTTCGTTATTTTTTCGACGACGTAGGTATTGAGACCGCTGATTGAGGCCCCGACGGTCACGACCGAAGCCACGCCGATGATGATGCCGATCAACGTCAGAAAAGCGCGCAATTTGTGCGCAAAGATCGACTGCAAGGCGATCTTCAAGGCATCGGAGTAAAAGGAGAAAAACGCTTTCATAACCTGAATCGGGTCGGTATACGCGGTCAAAAGCCCGGAAGTTCAGCCGCAGATCCGCGCCATATCAACTAAGACGCGCGACCTTAGACACCTATTAACAGGGAAGGGATGTGAAAATTAATTGGCCCGCATTTGCTTGATGAGCGTTTCCATGTGGCTGAGGTAGTTTTCAAGTGCAGTGCGGCCTGCGGCGGTCAGTTTGTACTCGGTTTTAGGTAACCGGCCCTCGAAATACTTCGAGCAGGAGATGTACCCGGCCTCTTCGAGTTTGCGTGCGTGAACGCTAAGATTGCCGTCAGTGGTGTTCATGAGGCTTTTGAGCGCGCTGAACGTGAGCGACTCATTCGCGGCAAGCGCGCTGATGATTCCAAGACGTAGACGCTCGTGAATCAAACGATCGAGATTCGGCGCGGCACTCTTCTGCTTCGAACTGCCTGCGCGCGCATCGGGTTCGGATGCTTGTTTACGTACCCTTTCCTTTTTCGCTGTTGACTGCTTAGCCACCGTATTTCCTCACAATAATTGCACCAAACAACACATGCAGCCCGCCAAAGCCCACCGCCATAAACCAGTTGGCGTAAGCCGGCGGACTGAAGAGCGCAAGCGCTCCAAGAACCATGAAACACAGGCCCATCGCGGGAACTGCCCGGACCGAGAACATACCGCCAGTGATGACGCCTGTGCCGTAAAGCAAAAGCCAAACACCCGGAATCGCGCTGGTCAGTCCGGCACGAACAAGAACGATCATGAGGAATCCTCCAGCGATTACGGGCGGCGCCAAACTGAAGACTACTTTGCGGCCAGGCCCGGAAACCAGCGGCATCTGCACCGCTCGGGCTTTGCGATCCATCGACCAACCACCGATCAAGAGTGCTATGAAGCCTTCCGCAAGCCAGACAGCGAGCCATGAATTGAATGTTGGTTGCCGGGCGGCGAGAACACTTGCGAGCAGGGCCGTAACGCCGATTGCGATTTCACCGCGCCCTGAGATGCCGGTGAAGGGCGTGGCGCGCTCCATGGTTTCGCGAATGTAGCGAAGATTGTCCATGGCGCGATCGTGCAGCGCCGGTGGTGTGTCCTGGGTCTTGGGAACAAGGCGGATCCGTTCCATGGAGAGGATGCTAAGCGTCCCGTTCGCCTCTGTCAAGCACTTTGCGAAGTAAAGGCGTCTCACGCAAAGGCGCAAAGCGCTGCCGCGTTTCTAACGGTTTTCTTTGCGCCTTTGCGCGAGAAATATTTCTTAGCTTACCGCTCCCGTAACGGGTGATGCGGTCGGTAAGCTGGGTTGGGGCTCTGAAGGAAGTAAGTTCAAAGCCTCGGCCACCAACTCAGCCTGCTCATTCTGGTGAACACTGTAAGAACCCGTCGCGGGACTCGCGGAGGCAGAACGTCCAACATATCGCGGGCGTTCGCCATTCGGCAGAAGGTTCTCGAGTCGCTCATGGATGAACCCCCACGCGCCCATGTTCTGCGGCTCCTCTTGCGCCCATACGATCTGCTTTGCATTCGAATACTTCGCGAGCGTTTCGCGAACACTCGTCGACGGGAACGGATACAACTGTTCGAGCCGCACCACTGCCACCGTCCGATCCTCTGTCTTCTTTCTTGCTTCGACGAGATCGTAAAAGACCTTGCCACTGCAAAAAACAATCTTCTTCACCGCATCCGCATCGGTGATCTCGTGATCATCGATCAACGGCTGGAACCCACCAGTTGTCAGTTCATCAATACTCGATGTAGATGCCGGCAGACGAAGCAGACTCTTCGGCGTCATTATGACTAGCGGGCGCTCCATTCCCGGCCGCACTTGTCGCCGCAATAGATGAAAGTACTGGGCTGGTGTCGTCGGATAACAAACCTG
>JAICGZ010000270.1 GCA_025922875.1 Pyrinomonadaceae bacterium | reverse complement strand
TAAGCGTGAAGCCAGACCCAAGATTAGACCTGCCAGTGAGACTCCTTGTAGACCACGAGGTAATAGGGTGGATATGTAAGCGCAGTAATGCGTTCAGTTGACCACTACTAATCAGTCCCTAGGCTTGACCATAAAATTTACTCAAGCAACAAGCCGTCACAGGCTTCTTGCATGGTGAAGCTTGCCATTAAACAGTCGCTATTCGATTTTGAGCTTTGTACTTTGTTCTTTGCACTTGGTCCTCGGATGAACCAAGCACAAAGATCAAAGTACAAAGCTCTAACAAGTTTTCCGGTGATTTTGTCGGCAGGGTCACACCCGTTCCCATCCCGAACACGGAAGTTAAGCCTGCTGGAGCCGATGGTACTGCGCGGGAAACTGCGTGGGAGAGTAGGAAGTCGCCGGGATTAATTCGCAAAAGGCCCGCTCGTTTTATTTCGAGCGGGCCTTTTCTTTTTTCCCATCTACTATCAAAATCTCGCCCACCCAAATATGAACACACATCGCCCCAACAAAGCCGCTGCAATCGTTCTTCTCTGCTTAATCGTTTCTGTTGTCGCGCCCG
The DNA here is from genome assembly GCA_025922875.1 of Pyrinomonadaceae bacterium. Lineage (GTDB taxonomy): Bacteria > Acidobacteriota > Blastocatellia > Pyrinomonadales > Pyrinomonadaceae > PSRF01. Next base: position 8,462 of record JAICGZ010000270.1, on the reverse strand, counting down.
CCTCCTGGGCGCAGAAACCCGCGTCACTGCCGCGCAGCAGCCCGGAGCAACAGGGAATCGCTTCCGCTGACTTGCTCGCATTTGTAGAAGCTGCCGACAAAGAGATCGACACAATGAACAGCTTCATGCTCGTTCGTCACGGACAGGTAGTGGCGGAAGGCTGGTGGGCTCCGTACGATCGCGACACGCCGCACGTTCTCTATTCGCTGAGCAAGAGTTTTACCTCAACGGCCGTCGGTTTTGCCGTCGCCGAGGGAAAACTAAACCTCGACGATCCGGTCATCAAGTTCTTCCCCGAAGAAGCACCTGCTGAGCCGTCGGTTAATCTGCGCGCGATGCGAGTGCGCGACCTGCTGCGCATGAATACCGGCAACCAGGTTGAGGCGCCGATCCGCGCAGACGATCCAACTAAACAAACCGACACGTGGGTAAAAACTTTTCTCACGCACTCCGTGCCGTTCAAACCAGGCACGCACTTTCTCTACAACTCACCGGCGACTTACATGCTCTCCGCCATTGTGCAAAAGGTCACGGGCATGACAGTGCTCGCCTACCTGCGTCCGCGACTCTTCGATCCGCTCGGATTCAAAGATCCAGTTTGGGTCAGCAGCCCGCAGGGAATAACCGCCGGCGCCTATGGTCTGTCCGTGCGCACGGAAGAGATCGCGCGCTTTGGAGAACTCTATCTTCGCAAGGGAATGTGGAACGGTAAGCAGTTAATACCAGCGACCTGGGTTCAAGAGGCGACGTCGATGCAAACGTCGACGGGATCCGCGCCGACGAGCGATTGGGACCAGGGTTATGGTTATCAATTCTGGCGTTCGCGTCACAATTCGTTCCGCGGGGATGGCGCGTTCGGCCAGTATTGCATGGTGATCCCCGAACTCGATGCGGTGGTGGCGATTACGAGCGGCGTCCGTAATATGCAGCAGGTGATGAACCTCGTTTGGGACAAACTCCTGCCGGCGATGAAGCCCGGACGTTTGCCTGAGAATCCGGCCGCTCGACGCCAACTCGAGTCTCGTCTCGCCGCGCTGCGGGTCAAATTCCCCACCGGTGCGGCATCGTCTCCAATCTCTGCGAGCGTTTCCGGAAAGTGGTTTGAGTTTGCGGAGAACAATCGCGGAATCAAGGCAGTTTCTTTTGATCTAAACTCATCGTCGCCATCGCTCACTGTGCGAACCGCCACCGGCGAAACGCGCCTGACGATCGGAAGAGAGAAATGGACCAACAGTCGCGGGCAATTCACGAACGGACTCGATCGCGCGCTCAACGTGCCCGCAAACCCGCTGGTCGCGGCCAGTGGCGCCTGGAGCGCGGACGACAACTTCACAGTAAAGATCGTCCTGTCCGAAACTCCCTACTATTCCACTATGAACTTCAAGTTCGACGGCAATCGATTGCTGTTTGACGCGGAGCACAATGTCTATTTCGGACCGACCAAACTCCCGCAACTCACCGGCCTCGCGCGGGCGAGTGAGTGACCCGGTACTCAACTGAAACGCATTCACGCGTTACTGGTAGTTCTGTCACGATGAGACTATATTACGTAGCTTGAATTGAGTATCGGATGAAAGCGACGAAGTGGATCAAACGACTCGGGTTCTGGGGTTTTCTCTTCTTCCTGGTGAAGGGATTGCTCTGGTTGATCGTGCCGGCGCTGCTGGCGCTGTGGGCGACCAATTGATCGATTAATACAGCGCGCTGTTCGCTAACGCCGCCTCCTTCAGTTTCGGGTTCTCAACCCACGACTTCGCCGATACAAACGACACCTTATCGTAAACCAGCACGATCGTTCCCAGCGGCAGCAGCTTGCTCACCTCGCGAGCCGCAATGACCGGTATCCGAATACAACCATGACTCGCCGGTTTCGCCGGCACACTCAAACTGCCGTGGATCGCAATACCGCCACTGATGTAATTCGGGTAGTACATGCCGAGCGAATTATCCTCCCAGCCAACTCCCTTTTCATAAACGACAAACCGGCCGCGTGGCGTGTAAGCGATGCTCGTCTGGCCGTCGTAAACAAACGGCTTGTCGGTGCCCGTCGAAACCGGCAACACCCGCACGCCGCCTTTGCCATCAAGAATCATTAACACCTGGCGATCGACGTCGACTTCGACGTGCTCGTAATCACCGTCGCGCGGCGTAGGCGTTTTGGCACTCCGCAGCGCTTCAATCTCTTCGATACTGAGCGATCCCGTAACCGGCCGTTGTTCCCATTTCTGAAACGCCACCAGGGCAAATCGCGTCGCCGGATCAAAAACTCCATCGATTGGACCAGTCACATAACCGAGCCCCGCAAGCAACGTTTCGGCTTCTCGGGTTTGCGCACGTGTCAGCGCAGGCGTCCGCTTCTGCGCTTCAGCAGCAGACTTCGCCAGCAGCAGCAACAAACAGAACGCGATCAGGATTTTCATAATCCGTCGAATCATTTCAACCCAACAACTGCAAAAGCTTATCGTAATCCACCGGTTTTACCAGGTGGCCATTAAAGCCTGCTGCCTCAGACTTACGTCTGTCATCTTCCTGGCCCCAACCCGTCAGCGCGATCACGACGATGTCTTTTCCCCAAGGCTGCTCGCGCACGCGCCGGCACACCTCGTGTCCATCCAACTTTGGCAGACCAATATCCAGCAACACAACCTCCGGGCGGTGCTTTTCAATTGCTTCAACCGCTTCCACGCCATCGTGCGCCATGTAAGTTTTATTACCGGTGATCTCTAACAACATCGCCAGTGAATCAGCCGAGTCTTTGTTATCGTCGACGATCAGTATCCGCCGCTGCGCGGACGACTCCGCCGGTACATCTGCCGCCTCATCCGACATCTCTGCGCCTTTCTGAAGTATTGGCAGACGCACGACGAATTCACTGCCCTCACCCACGCCGCGGCTTCGCGCTTCAATCGATCCGCCGTGCATTTCCACCAAGCGCTTCACCAACGTCAGCCCGATACCCAGTCCACCCTGCGATTGCTCAGCCGAGCGATCGACCTGCGTAAACATATCAAAAATACTGTCCAGCTTGTCGGGCGGTATTCCGGCGCCGTCGTCTTTCACCGCCACCAACACCTCGTCTCCTGCACGCTTGGCAGTAAGCGAAATCTGCCCATTTGGACGAGTGTATTTACAACTGTTATTGAGCAGGTTGCCAAACACCTGGGCCAAGCGCGCCCGATCGGCGTTCAGATAAATAGGCTCCGACGGCAGATCGACTACGAGATTGTGTCCTGCGGCGTCGATCAGCGGGTGCGCCACTTCAACCGCCTGCTGGACCACGGACGACAACTCCACCTTGCTACGTCGCAACTCCAATCGGTCGTGAGTGATGCGATTAAGATCAAGCAGGTCGTCAACCAACCGGACCATCTGCGCCAACTGTCGCTCGATCGTGTCGTGCGCTCGTCTCAGCGTCTCGCCGTCGCCGTTCGCGCGTTTTACGACTTCAAGCATGTTGCTCATCGGCGCGAGCGGATTTCTGAGTTCGTGCGCGAGCGTGGCGAGAAACTCGTTCTTGCGTCGATCAGTTTCGGACAAGTCCGCTGCCAGGCGGCGCAGATCATCCTCGAGTCGTTTTCGATCGGTGATGTCGCGAGCGATCTTCGAGGCGCCAATCACGTTTCCTGCGTCGTCTTTGATCGGCGAGATGGTGAGGGTAACGATGATGCGTTGACCGTCGCTACGAACCCGCTCGGTTTCATATTGTTCGATCCTCTGTCCAGCCTTCAGGCGCGCAATGATCTGTTCTTCTTCCGGCAGTAGATCGGGAGGGATCACCAGTGAAATGTGCTGTCCAATCGCTTGTTCAGCAGTGAAACCGAGGAGTCGCTCAGCCGCAGCGTTCCAGCTTTGAATAATGCCGTCAAGCGATTTGCCGATGATGGCATCGTTTGACGATTGGACGATCGACGCCAGCAACCGGGCCGTGTGCAGTTGATTTGCTTTTTCCTGTTCAACCAGACGTTGGACTGTGACGTCGCGAAAGATCAACACACATCCCGATACGAGCCCCTGTTCATCACGAATCGGCGCCGCACTATCGTCGATCGGGCATTCGCTGCCGTCCTTTTTGATGAGTACGGTATGGTTCGCGAGGCCAACCACGACACCCTCCCGCAGCGCTCTCATCGCCGGGTTGTCCACCGGTTGTCGCGTAGCTTCATTGACTATGCGAAAGACGCGCTCGAGCGGTTGGCCCAGCGCCTCGATCTGACCCCAGCCTGTTAACGACTCGGCGATCCCATTGATGTACGTGATGCGTCCCTCGATGTCCGTGGTGATAACGGCGTCGCCGATACTTCGCAGCGTTACTCTGAAAACTTCGCGGCTCTCAGTGGTGCGAGCTTGAGCGACTCGGGCTGCTTCGCCGAAGACGATGATTAAGGCACAAGTGAAGAGATACGCGACGAACCCTACCTGGTTTTCCAGTCTACTCAAGTCGACGGTGTATCGCGGTGGAATAAACAAGTAATGACAGGCGACATAGCCGACCAGCGCAACCGGAATGGCCAGCCGATACCCGCCCAACCACACCGCCGCGGCGACCGCACCAAAAAGCGTGACCAGCGGAAAGGCATCACCCATCAGCGGGTCGAGAGCCCAACGCAAAGATACTGCCAGCACCAGCGCCGCCAAACCCAGCGCGTATGTCCTCAATGAATTGCGCACCCTTACTCCCTTGTATTAGCCTTTGAGCCTCAGCGCCATCGCAAAGATTACACCCATTAGGGCCGTCAAAAAAACCTCGGAGACTAACAACATGCCCCAGCGTTTCTGTGCAGCCATTGCCGTCCTGGTTATCACTTTAATCACGACCTCCGCAGGCCTCGCGCAGCAGCCTTCGCCAACCCCCACGCCGGCGCTGGATCCAAACGATCCGATTGCTCGCATCAGAGAAGAAGGTTTGAAGCGATCGCAAGTGATGCAAACCCTCAGCTACATGACCGATGTCATTGGCCCGCGACTGACCGGCTCGCCAAACATGAAGCGCGCAAATGAGTGGACGCGCGATCAATTGGCTAAGTGGGGACTCAAAAACGCGCACCTCGAAGAGTGGGGACCTTTTGGCCGCGGTTGGGTATTGAAAAGTTTTTCCGCTGAAGTGATTGAGCCGCAGTCGATACCGTTGATGGCATTTCCGCTGGCCTGGTCACCGGCGGTGGATGTGCCCATGGCGGATATCGTTTACCTCGATGCGAAAGACGAAGCGGACCTCGCTCGATTCAAAGGTCAACTGCGCGGCAAGATAGTTCTGTTTGGAGCACCGCGTGAACTCGAACCGCAGTTCGATCCGCGAGCTACTCGTTTGACTGAAAAACAACTGCTCGAGCTCGCTGATGCGGGCGACTCTGGTCCATCAGACTTCGCAGCGCGTTTGGCGAGTCCACCGCTGCAGGCGTTGTTGAAGTTTCGCATGTTCTTCATCAAGCAGTTGCAGTTTCTTCATAACGAGGGGGCGGCGCTCATCATTTCGCCGAGCAGAGGTGACGGCGGAGCAATCTTTGCTGAAGAAGCTTTGGTCCCGGTTGAGTTAGACGTGTCGTCGCCGCTCGCCACGATACGCAGCATGTTTTTCGGTGCGAAGGCTTATGACGTCAATGCGCCGGCAATCGTCCCGCAGATGGTGCTTGCCGTCGAGCAGTACAACCGTTTGATACGGATGATCAAAGCCGGCGAGAAAGTGCGCCTGAAAGTGTCGCTCGTCTCGCAGTTCTCGAAAGATACGATGATGGCCCACAACACGATCGCCGAGATTCCGGGTTCGGACAAAGCCGACGAGATCGTGATGCTTGGCGGCCATCTCGATTCGTGGCACGCGGGGACGGGTGCTACTGATAACGGCGCGGGCGTTGCTGCAGTGATGGAAGCGGCTCGCATCATTCAGGCGTTGGGCCTTAAACCGCGGCGCACTATTCGAGTTGCTTTGTGGAGCGGAGAAGAGCAGGGCTTGTTTGGTTCTGAGGCCTACGTTGCGAAGCACTTTGGCAAGCCGGCGGGTGAGTCGAAGGACGAGAGTTTTCTGCGTCTCGTCAACGGCGGCAGTGCGAAGAAGATCACGCGCGGTCCTGGGTATGACAAGCTTTCGGCTTACTACAATCTCGACAACGGCACCGGCAAGATTCGCGGCGTTTACCTGCAAGGCAACGAGGCGGTGCGTCCGATTTTTCGTCGGTGGTTGCAGCCGTTTCGGGATCTCGGCGCGGCGACGTTGACGGCGTCAAACACGGGGGGCACGGATCATCTCCCGTTCGACGCGATTGGTTTACCGGGATTTCAGTTTATCCAGGACGAGATCGAGTACGAGACCCGCACGCATCATTCGAATCAGGACGTCTTCGATCGCATTCAGGGCGACGATCTGAAACAAGCGGCAACGATCATTGCGGCGTTTGTCTACAACACGGCAATGCTTGATGAAAAATTGCCGCGCAAAAAGGCGCCCGCGCAGTAAACAATCTCATTTCCTGCAATTACTGGAACTTTTGACAGGTTTCCTCGGCGGCGCGGTCTGCTAGTTTCGGACCGGTTCCACTGGGGGCCCGTTCGGCGTTGGTGTGCCCGGAAGTGAAGGAGAATGTGATGAAGAGAATGAGATTCCTGGTTTCAGTGTTCTTGGTTTTGATGTGCTCGCTGATCGTCGCCGTGGCGAAGAGCAAGGAAGAGAAACAGGCGGAGGCTCGCAAAAAAGCCGACCAGACTCTGGCGCGACTCTACAAAGCGAAACCGTCCGCGCAGGCGGCAATCAAGAAGTCGGCTGGATACGCTGTGTTCAATAGTGCCGGCGTCAAGATTCTGGTGGCGGGAGGCGGTAAAGGAAACGGCATCGCCGTCGAGAACGGTACGCAGAAGGTCACGTACATGAAGATGCGCGAGGTGCAGGCCGGGCTCGGCATGGGGGCGAAGAAGTTCAGCACGATCTTTGTGTTTGAGACGAAAGCGGCGTTGGACAAATTCATCAACAGTGGTTGGGAGTTTGGCGGGCAGACGACTGCGGCTGCAAAGACAGGTGACGGTGGCGGATCGTTGGAAGGCGCGGTGTCGGTTTCGGAAGGCGTGTGGATGTATCAGTTGACTGACAAAGGTCTCGCGCTTGAGCTTACCGGCAAGGGTACGAAGTACTTCAAAGATGACGATCTGAATAAGTAAATCTGTATCACCTGTGGTTCAGTCATCGAACGGGGTCGTTAGTGGTTTAGGCGTCAAACGGGATTGTTGGTGTGATTCCCGGTACAGTGACGCCTCCGCGGTCGCCGGGAGTAATCGATCCGAAACGATCGGCATAAACCGCTGGTAGCGGACGCGCGTTAGGTGGTGCTAACCAGAGTCTGAGCAGGTGACGTTTTCGTTCCGGCTCCGGGTAATCTTCGAACGCGGTGCGATCGTGCAGGATCGTGTGGTTGTGCACGAGCTGAATATCGCCGGGTTCGAATTCCATTGTTAGATTGAGGGCTGGATCGTTGGCGAGTTGGTCCAAAAGATCGAGTGCTTCTATCTGCGTTGCGGTGAGTGGTGGAACTCCGGGGAAGCGCCTCGCGGATTCGATGTACTGTCGTTGATAGATCGCAGAGACTAAGCCGTCGTGATAATTGAAGACAGGGATCGTGAAATAGTGTTTGCAGCCTTCCGGAACCTCGCCACGTCGATCGGTCTCGATCGGTTCCATCAGGACCTGGAGCAGATCCGGCCTTCGTCGACGCATCTCGTTGAAGATGGTCGTAGACGACACAAGACTCGACAGCCCTCCGTTTTTTGCAGTCTGCAAACACATCAGCGCAACAACATCACACGAATCAGTATGATGAGTCTGCCGTTCACGGGTCTGGTAGATGCGTGTATTCGGATCCTGACTGGACCTTCCCAAATCCCTTACATGCCCTAGCAAATGTCCCTCCGCATTCTGCATCCTGAGGTTACCCCAGTGAACGCCCATCGCTAAGAACGCCACCGCCGCCTCCCTCCTGGTCCACCTCTCCACCGGCAACCCCTTGATCACCACAAACCCCCGCCCCCAAAGCACCTCCTCCATCAACTTCCCCAACCTCGCCCCCAGCGTCGGCAGCGCCACATCCTCCGCTCGAATCGCCGGTAATTCCCCCGCTAACCGCGACACCAGTACCTCCAACTCCGCAATGTCCTCCTTCGTCAACCGCGCCACCCAATCGGTGTTTTGGGCCATCGCGGCTCCATACCACGTGCCGGGATTCCCTACTTCCCGCAATAGAACGCTATCCAATAGCCGATGAAAGTGAGAACTCACGATAATTATCCGAACAGTTGATAGAGGTTCACACTATTGGTTGTTGCACCGCCGGGCTTTATTTGGATTTCGGAAGCCCATCCATTTTAAGCGACGGAAGCGCCTGCCTCATTGAGTCGATCAGACCACGAAGGGCAGACATGTTAGTCCGCTTTAGTGGCGGGGTTACCACTTTCCATATGCCACGTGTCATCCTTCACCCAAG
>JAICGZ010000269.1 GCA_025922875.1 Pyrinomonadaceae bacterium | reverse complement strand
TTACTCTCGTCCCGGATCGTTAAAGACGCGACGTTGAAAGTCTATCCTGGACTGCCGCACGGAATGTGCTCGACGCACAAGGATCAGATCAACGCTGACCTGCTCGCATTCATACGGGGCGAGAAAGCCGCTACCGCTTAAGAAGCGGTCGCTTGCGCGGCGCGCTCGCCGACCAACCACAGTCTTTGGAAAATTTCATAAGGAGAAATTCATGAAGGAAACTACAGTCATTCTTGTTCACGGAGCTTTTGCAGATGGTTCGGGTTGGGGCGACGTCATTCCGCAGCTCGAAAAAGAAGGTTACGACGTCGTCGCCGTGCAGAACCCGCTGACTTCGTACGCCGACGATGTCGCCACCACTCGCCGTCTCATCGACGCACAAAAGCAACCGGTTGTGCTGGTGGGCCATTCGTATGGCGGTGCGGTGATTACCGGCGCCGCGGCCGGCGCCACGAACGTCAAGGCGTTGGTCTATGTCGCAGCTTTTGCCCCGGACGCAGGTGACAACTTGCAGGCGTTGCTCGAGAAGTATCCGTCGAAGATCGGGACGGCCTTAGTGCCTGACGCGGCGGGTTTTCTGTACATCGAGCGTTCTAAGTTTGAGGAAGTATTTGCAGCGGACGTGGCCGACGGAACACGCCGCGTCATGAACGCGGCGCAGAAACCGGTCCACGCATCAATCTTCGGCCAAACGTACGAGGCGGTGGCCTGGAAAGAGATTCCGAGCTGGTATCTTGTCGCGACTGAAGACCAGGCCATCAATCCGGCGTTGCAGCGTGTGTTTGCCGAGCGGATGAAGGCGACGACGGATGAAGTTACATCGAGTCACGTTCCGTTTGCGTCACAACCGGCGGCCGTCGTCCGCATCATCCAAAAAGCTGCTGAAGCAACGTTGGCGCGCAGCGCTGCCGGCGGCGACTGAGTGTGCTAAGCTGACGAATCCGTGTTCTTTGTTCGCAGTGAAGAGAGAACACGGATTCGCTGTTAGTAACGATCGCCGGGATGAACCAAGCTACGCGCAAAGTTCAGCGTACGTACCTCACGCTCTTACTCTTCAACACCCTCGCGGCTTCAATGATCTGGGGCATCAACACGCTCTTTCTACTCGATGCCGGTTTGAATAATCTCGAAGCCTTTGCGGCGAATGCGTTCTTCACCGCGGGCTTCGTTTTGTTCGAAATACCGACCGGCGTTGTTGCCGATCTGCAAGGTAGAAGGACGTCGTATCTTCTTGGTCTACTGACACTCGCGATCTCCACGCTGCTTTATTTGTTCATGTGGTATGTGCACGCGCCTTTCTGGGCGTGGGCCATTTCGTCGTTATTTCTCGGTCTCGGATTTACGTTCTTGTCAGGCGCGTTTGAAGCGTGGCTGGCTGATGCGCTGGAGCACAACGGCTACAAGGAGAAGTTCGAATCGGTGCTCGCGAAAGGCGAGATTGTTGAAGGCTCAGCGATGCTCGTCGGATCGGTTGCGGGTGGAGTAATCGCGCAGGCTACGAATCTCGGAGTGCCTTACGTCATCCGGGCGGTGTTTCTCGTGCTAAACCTGATCCTCGCGTTGATGTTGATGTACGACGTTGGCTTCACGCCCGCGAAAGGCAAGCGAGCAACGGAAGAGATCAGATCGATCTTGCGTGCGTCGATCAAGCACGGTCTCGGCAATCGTCCAGTGCGGTGGATCATGTTTGCCGCGCCGTTTACCGGCGGTGTCTCGATTTACGCCTTCTATGCGATGCAGCCTTACTTGCTGGAGCTCTATGGCAACAGCACTGCATACGGTATCGCCGGACTGGCGGCCGCGATCGTCGCGGGTGCGCAGATCGCCGGCGGTTTGCTCGTGCCTTATATCGCAAGAGTATTTAGCAGGCGAACGACGGTGCTGATCGTGTGCGAAGTGATCAGCGTCGCAGTACTGGCGGTGATCGGATTTGTGCCGAACTTCTGGGTGGCCGTGAGTCTGCTCGTGCTGTGGGGACTGATGTTTTCAGCGGTGTCACCGATCCGTCAGGGTTATCTTAACGCCCTGATCCCGTCTCAGCAGCGGGCGACAGTGTTGTCGTTCGATTCGTTGTTTGGTTCAACCGGCGGCGTCGTTTTTCAGCCGGTGCTCGGCAAGACCGCGGATGTTTGGGGTTATCCCGTTTCTTACCGGCTCTGCGCCGCGATCCAGATCTTAGCTATTCCATTTACGTGGCTTGCCTGGCGCGAACGGACCAGGGCGGACGTGATCGAGTGACAGGTTTCAGGAGTTTGTAGTCTATAATCGCCGCATCTCGAAAGGCTGCCCGAGCCTTTAGTCGAGCCTCCAGACGATGAGATCCAGATAAGGATCTTATGGTCGACATTTCAAAAACTCCGGACCGCGTATTCGAAACGGGACCGTTCCCGCATTTTCAGCGCGCCCTCGGGTTGTTCAGACCCGTGGGAGTCAACGTCCTCACCCGAGCTGTCGTTTGCATTGTGATCGGCTGGGTACCATTGGTCCTGTTCGTGCTTCTGCAAAGCGGCGGCAACACTTCATTTCTGTACGCGTTCTTTACGGACTTTGCGGTCCACGCGCGATCGCTCGTTGCGGCGCCGCTCTTCATCCTTTCCGAATCGCTCTGCCTGAATGCGCTGGAGAAGATCGCGCGGCACTTCATAACCGCGGGTTTGATAGAAGGGGACGAACGCCTTCGCTTTAAGGCTTATGCTGATTCCACGCGCCGGTTGAACAACTCCCCCGCCGTTGAAGTGCTTTGCATAGCCGCCGTGTATGTGATTGTGGTTGGGTTCGTCACATACGTGCCACGCGATGTTTATCCTGAATGGTTTTTCGTCGATGGTGGGATGTCGTTGGCCGGACGCTGGGCGATGTTTGTCAGTGCGCCACTGCTGCTGATTCTTTTCTTCAGTTGGCTGTGGCGGATCCTGATCTGGGGGAGGTTTCTGTTTCGCACCTCGCGACTTCACCTCCGGCTCATTGCTGCTCATCCTGACGGCGCTTGCGGGCTGCGGTTCCTCAACTCGGCTATCTTCGCGTTCATGCCGTTCGCGTTTACGTTGGGCATCATCGTCGCCGGGACTGTCGCCAATCGCGTCGCGCATCAGCGCGCCTCACTCGATCGGATCGAGATGACGCTGCTCGGCCTTGCTGTGTTTGTGGTGTTGCTGGTGGCGGGCCCGCTGATGGTCTTCGTTTTCAATTTACACGCTGAAAAGATCGTCGGCACGTTTCGTTATGGACTGCTGTCGCAGCGTGTAGGACGAGATTTCGAGGAGAAGTGGCTTGAAAATTATGACAAGTATGGTCCTGAGGCACTTCAGGCAACCGACTTTTCCGCCACTACCGACCTCTACGGGATCGCCTCGAACGTTCAGAACATGAGCCACTTTCCGTTCGAGGTGAGGGCACTCATCGCGTTGCTCGTCGTCACGCTGCTGCCGTTCATTCCGGTAGCGTTGATGGCGATTCCGTTTAAGGTGATCCTGAAAGAGGCAGCGAGCCTGTTGTTGTGACGACCGGCTTTACAATGGATGGCCCACACGTCGCCCCATCTCACCTGCGCCAATCCGGGAGACAACACGGTAGCGCCCAAGATTAAGATCGGGGAACGATTCTTCCATCGGCGTTGTTTACTGCCAATTACGCCTGCATCACGCTTTGCACCTCGGGCGGTTCTTCACCGAGCCACTCGGGGTGGGTGGCAGTGCCGTCGTAGATCGAGGTGGTCTTGAATAATTCGAATTCGCCGCGGGATGCTGCTTGTTCAGTCTTACTCAAAAGAGTCTTTACTTGTGCTTCACTCAGCGGCTGGAACGTGCGTGCGGCGGTTAGTGCCTGTTCCAGATCTTCCATGCTTTCGCAGCCGGTGATTACTGTAGACGTCGGCAGGTTCATTGCGTAGTGCAGACATTCGGTTGCGCTGACAGTCTTCGACCTCAGAATCATGCCGTTTGCCATTGTCTTCATCGCGAGCACACCGATGTCCTGTTTGACGAGCTCGGGCAGGACCAGCTTCTCGAAGCTTCGATAGTGTGCGTCCATCACGTTCAGCGGCATCTGCACCGTGTCGAAGGTGAAGCCGTACTCGTTCGCGACCTCGAGCATGTACAGATGAATGCGCGGATCCTTGTGACCGGTGAAACCGATGTAACTGATCTTTCCCGCGTCGCGTGCTTCAAGCAGTGCGGCGTTCGCGCCTGTCTCGTCGAAGATGCGATGCGGATCTTCGAAGCGCAGGATCTCGTGATGTTGGACCAGTTCGATATGGTCCGTCTGCAGGCGCTTCAGCGACTCGTCTAACTGTTTCGCGGCTTCCTGTTTTGTGCGTCCGTCGATCTTCGTCATCAGGAAGGCCCGTTCGCGATAACCATCGCGCAGAGCTTTGCCCATGCGGATCTCGCTGGCGCCTTCGTTGTAGTCCCAGCAGTTGTCCATGAAGTTGATGCCGTTATCGATGGCGGTGCGAATCATGCGAATGCTCAACTGCTCGTCGATGGACTTGAACCCCAGGTGCCAACCGCCGAGACCGATGAGTGACACTTCGACTCCCGTCCGGCCGAGACGGCGAACCGGCATTTCAGCTTTAGGATTTATTTCGGTGGACATGATTAACACGGATTATACCGCTGGTTAATTTTCGAAACACGCTGAGGCAACGCACGCTGAGTGGACCACAACAAATTGATCGCAGAATAAAATCCTTGACACGCGAGGTATTGATACTTTATACAAGGCAGTTCGCGCGCGAGAGTGCTGCGAATGATGAAAGAGAAAACTTCAATGATGATGAGTAGGAAACATTACGAACAATCGATGCCGTGGCAGCCGACGGCCGCAATTTGCGGCGCCGCCGCGATCGTCTGTTCGTTAGGCCTGACCTCGTCAGCGATCGATTATTTTGGCGGTAGACTCGACCCCGAGACCGTCATAAATCGGCGTCATATCAAGCAATAATCAGCGGGAGCGGACTCCCGCTCCCAATCTCAAAAGCAAATTCAGAGAATTGAAGGAGCGGGCAGCTTCCCTGGGAAGTTAAAAGCCCGCTCCTTTAGTTTTTTGACAATCGAAATACCTATTTTGCGAGAGATGAAGGCAGGGAGCCTTCGGGATGATGAACTCGGTGCTTTGCGAGAGTCCGTGAGTTCGCCATCCTCAGGAGAAGTGTGCCTCGAAGTGTGTTCGCGGACAGCGTTTCTCTCTGCCTTCATCCGTTTTTTTATCACGAATTTAATTTCATTTGCATGTGTGCGCCGAGTAGCAAAGGCTCCTGACTGTAAATCAGGCGGACTGTCCAGTCCTGCGTAGGTGCGAGTCCTACCACATGCACCAAAAACTTATTTGGGGATGTAGGCTAACTGGCAAACCACCGGTCTCCAAAATCGAGATTCTCAGTTCGAATCTGAGCGTCCCTGCCATTTGCACTCAAACATTTTTTTGGAAGGGAAGCCTGACTGGAAAGGCAGTAGTCTTGAAAACTACGGCGCTTGATCGCGCTAGCGGGTTCGAATCCTGTCCCTTCCGCCAAAACTTTTATGGACCTGTAGCTCAGTGGAATTAGAGCGCGACTCTGCGAAGGTCGAGGTCGCACGTTCAAATCGTGCCGGGTCCACCATGCCGGCGTAGCCCAATTGGCAGGAGGCGCTAGTCTTAGGAACTAGACAGTGTGGGTTCAAATCCCTCCGCCGGTACCAACTTCCTGCTGTCGTGGCGCAATTGGCAGACGCGCACGGTTGAGAGCCGTGTAGTTGAAGGTTCAAATCCTTCCGACAGCACCAACATCTGCTCGCGTAGTCCAATCGGCAGGAGACGACAGATTCAAGATCTGTACAGTGTGGGTTCGAATCCCTCCGCGAGTACCACTGTTTGTTTGCAAGCGCGTGTAGCCCAATTGGAAGAGGCGGCTGACTTAAGATCAGTTTTTCTGAGAGTTCGAATCTCTCCACGCGCACCATGGACCATGGGGATGAACGCGAAATGGAAAGCGGGCTGATTTTCAATCAGTTGATTTGCGAGTTCGAGTCTCGTCGTCCCTGCCAGATTGCAGGCGAATGCTGAGCGTGACTACATCCGTAAATGTCTCGTCACGATTCTTTTACCTTGTCGCCTGCAAAATACGTGGGTCGTAGCTCAATGGCAGAGCACCGCACTGTGACTGCGGTCGTTGAGGGTTCAAGTCCCTTCGACCCACCCAACTTCCAGGAAAGCTGATGCGGAGAAGGGGAGACGGAGACGCGGAGACTTGGTGGCCCCGTTTCTCCCTTTCACCGCGTCACCCCCTCTGTTCAAGTATCCGGAGCTGTGGCCGAGAGGTGAGGCACTTGGTTGTCAACCAAGCCGATGACGGTTCGAGTCCGTTCAGTTCCGCCATGCGTCAGTAGCTAAATCGGATCAAGGCACCTGCCTCTTAAGCAGGGGATTGTGAGTTCGAGTCTCACCTGACGCACCAAATTTTCGGGGTGTGGTGTAATGCTAGCATCCGAGTCTTGGGCACTCGTGGTGACAGTTCAATTCTGTCCATCCCGACCATTCATTCGTTTCAATTCCGGGAGTGATGTAGCTGGAAACATGCGAGTCTTCCAAACTCGACTCGAGAGTTCGAATCTCTCCTTCCGGTCCAACTCGCGCGCGTCGCCAAGCGGCTAAGGCGCCGGATTGCAAATCCGGTACTCGTGAGTTCGAGTCTCACCGCGCGCTCCAATCATCAGTGCTCCTGTAACTCAACTGGAAGAGTGCGACGCTTCGAACGTCGAAGCTGCGGGTTCGAATCCTGCCAGGGGCCCCAACAACGGTCGGATAGCTGAGATGGATTAGCGCGGGTCTGAAAAGCCCGAAAGGTTGGTTCGATCCCAACTCCGACCACCATTCATGCCCGAGTAGCTCAATGATGGAGCGCTGGTCTTACAAACCAGAGGTTGAAGGTTTGAGTCCTTCCTTGGGTACCAATTGCTTCAATGGCTTATCGGGGCGTGACTCATTCCGGCAGAACGGTGACTGCCGGAACCGTGGAGTTCGCAGAGGCGCGTCGGCCTCACGCCCCGGCCACACTTTCAAGCTTAATGAACAATCCCCCAACTCACGTTGGTGGGATTCATAAGCTTTGCGGAGTGAGGAGATAGGTTGGAATTAACGATCCACTCACTCACGTGAGTGGTTTTTGTGCAAGCCCTCAAGCATGGCGATGTAGCTTTAACTGGACAGAGCGGCTGTTTCGTAAACAGCAGGTTGCGAGTTCGAATCTCGCCGTCGCCTCCAAATGCACGCGGCCCGCGTTCCCGGCATCGGTCTTCTAAACCGAACCTTTTGAAGAGCTGGGCGGAAAGGCATGAGGTTCAATTCCTCCGCGGGCTTCCACAGATCACGGCTGTGTAGCTCAAACGGATTAGAGCAAGCGTCTCATAAGCGCGAGGTTGGTGGTTCGAATCCACCCATAGCCACCAAATTAAATGGGCTGGTGATGTAACTGACAGCATAGAAGTCTTGCAAACTTCTTGTGAGGGTTTGACTCCCTTCCGGTCCACCAATTGCGGCGTAGCTCAACTGGCTCCAGAGCGCTCGTCTTGTAAACGAGATGATGCGAGTTCAACTCTCGTCGCCGCATCCAGTTCTTGTGGCGTAGCCAAGCTGGTAAGGCACCGGATTGTTAATCCGGTTATCGAAGGTTCGAGTCCTTCCGCCACAGCCAAACTCATTGCCAATTGACAATTGCCGATTGCCGATTGGTGTCTCCCGATCACAGATACTCCTCGTCAGTGATCACAAATTGGAATCGGCAATCGCCATTTGGCAATGTTTTGATCCGGAGCTCGAGTGACAGAGCAGCGGCCTTTTAAGCCGTGAGGTGCGGGTTTGAGCCCCGTCGGATCAACCAAACGCGGTGTAGTCCAACGGCAAGACGCTCGACTGATAATCGAGAAACGCAGGTTCAACTCCTGCCGCCGCGACCAACTTCACCGGGGCATAGCTCAACTGGTAGAGCAGCCGCCTTATAAGCGGTGTTAGCGCCAGATCAGCGCAAGGTTCTGGGTTCGAATCCCAGTGCCCCGAATTTTATCGAAAGGAGTTAAATCAACATGAAGCTGGCAGAAGCACTAATCCTACGCGCCGATTGTCAAAAGAGAATCGGCCAACTGAAGTCGAGACTACATACCAACGCGAAGGTCCAGGAAGGTGACGTCCCCGCGGAAACACCACAGGATCTGATCGCGGAACTTGGCCGCGTGGCGGCTGAGTTGCTCGACCTGATCCAGAGAATCAACAGAACAAACTCAACCACAGTGTTCGCCGGAACGGGCACGATCTCGGATGCGCTTGCAGAGCGTGACGTGCTGATGCTGCAGCGTGCGGCTTATGTTGAACTCGCGCAGCACGCATCGATTTCGCACGATCGCTACTCGCGTTCTGAAGTTAAGTACATCGCGACGATCAAGATTGCCGACATCCAGAAGCGCGCCGACGAGTTGGCCAAGAACTACCGCGAACTCGACACCCGCATTCAGGAACTGAACTGGCAAACAGAGTTGGCTGACGCTCCCGCGCGCTAACCGGATGCAGCCGGTAATCGGAGAGATGGAAGCGAGCACGACCCAACCCAACGGGTTAGTTTGGGAGAGGCTGCGCTTGACGCTGCTCACCGGTAACGCGCGGGGCCGCGTTAGTGGGTTCGATTCCCACATAACAAATAAAGTCCCAGCAATGTCACAGGTGCACAGGGTAAGGTGCAATGTAACTACCACGTGCTGATCTATCGATCCGGTGAGGGTGGGTAAGGGGCAAACTGCATCCGAACATATTTTTCCGGGATGGTGTAACTGGCAACACGTCGGGCTTTGAACTCGAAGTTGAAGGTTCAACTCCTTCTCCCGGGGCCATTCTTTTCAAATCGCAAGAGGTATTTTCGATTGAAACTCGAAGTGTGAAAATTGTGAGGCAATTGCAATGGCAAACAAGAGACTATTCAAGTCACTACGAGGCAAGCTGGTTCCGCCAACGGATGCGATCAACGAAGAGCTCGCGCCGGCGTATTCGCTTTCGCCAAAGCACCAACTGGCCCAGTACGCGGCAACGGGTTGTTTGAACGCGACGTTCTACGCGTCTGCCGCAG